>CAJOLP010000001.1 GCA_905235465.1 uncultured Lachnospiraceae bacterium
TCCCATCACCATGATGCGGTCCACATATTTGGCCACATCCTCCATGCTGTGGGAGACCAGAATGATCGTCATGCTCATCTGCTTCTTCATCTCGCAGATCAGACTCAGGATCTCATCGCGCCCGCGGGGATCCAGACCCGCTGTGGGCTCGTCAAGGATCAGCACCTTCGGATGCATGGCCAAAACGCCCGCGATGGCGGCGCGCCTCTTCTGCCCGCCGGACAGATCAAAGGGCGACGTCCTGTAGAGCGACTTCGGGATTCCCACGCTTTTCAGGGCTTCTCTCGCGCGGCGGTTCGCCTCCTCATCGCTCAGTCCCAGGTTCTTTGGTCCGAACATGACATCTGTGAGAATATCGCTCTCAAAAAGCTGATGCTCGGGATACTGGAAGACCAGTCCCACATCGGCGCGGAGCTTTTTCTTGTCAAAGTCCTTCCCGTCAATATCCTCACCGTTGTAATAGATATGCCCGCTGGCCACCTTCAGGAGCCCGTTCAGGGTCTGAATAAAGGTGGACTTGCCGGAGCCGGTATGTCCGATCAGCCCGATGAATTGATCATCGGGAATATCGACGCTGATATGATCGAGCGCCGTCACCTGCATCGCGGTATCGCGCTCATACACGTAGGTGATGTCATCCACTTTTATGCTCATTGGACACCTCCCTGCATGTCATCTGTCTTTTTATCGGCCTTATCCTCGCTGCCGGCGCTCTCCTTCTTTTCCGGCCGGCGGGGGCCCATGAGCGCGTCCGCCAGCTCCTCGTTGCGCAGGATGACGTCGGGCATCGGTATGCCCGCAAGGCGCAGTTCATGCGCCAAAAGGGTGACCTGCGGCACATCCAGATGGAGCTCTTTCATCATCTCGACCTGCGAGAAGACCTCGCGGGGCGTGCCCTGCATCGCGATCCTGCCGTCGTCCATGACAAAGATCATGTCAGCGTCGATCGCCTCCTCCATATAGTGGGTGATCAGGATCACCGTGATCCCCTTTTCCCGGTTGAGCTTTTTGGCGGCCCGCATCACTTCCCGGCGCCCGCTGGGATCCAACATCGCCGTGGGTTCGTCCAAAATAATGCACTCCGGCTCCATGGCGATCACCCCGGCGATGGACACACGCTGCTTCTGTCCGCCGGAAAGCCGGTTGGGCGACTTCTCGCGGTACTTCAGCATGTCCACGGCCAAGAGGCTCTCCTCGACCCTCTTCCATATCTCCTCTGTGGGGACGCCCATGTTTTCCGGTCCGAATCCCACATCCTCCTCCACGACCTGCGCGATGATCTGGTTGTCGGGATTCTGGAAGACCATGCCGGCGGTTTTGCGGATATCCCAGATATTCTTTTCGTCCAGCGTATTCATACCCTCGACCCACACTTCGCCCTTTGTGGGAAACAGGAGCGCGTTGATATGTTTGGCCAGCGTGGATTTGCCCGACCCATTATGGCCCAAAATGGCGATGAACTGCCCCTTTTCCACATCCAGGCTCACGTCCTCCAGGGCGCGGACCGTTCCGGTCGCGTTCCCCTCATCGTCCCGTATGATATAGTCGTGTATGAGATTAACGATATTGATCATGGTTTCCTCTTACCAAAAATGCCCCCGAGAACCGTTTCCCGGAGGCATATTTTGTCAGTATATTGATAGCGCCCTGAGTCACAAGACCTTACGCCTGCGACGATCAGACAAACTCAAGCACTACCTCCATAGCGCCGTCACCGCGCCTGGGGCCGATCTTGATGATTCTCGTATAACCGCCGTTGCGTCCCGCATACTTGGGGCCGTACTCGCCAAAAAGCTTCTCGACGAGGTCGACTTCCTTTGCGTTCTTCCTCTTGGCTCTGCCGTCTGCCGGAACCTCAGTCACGGGATAGAGGTAACGCATAAGCTGCCTTCTGGCGTGGAGTCTGCTGGGAGAATCCTTCTTGATCTCCTTGTTGACTTCATCAAATACTGTGACCCGCTTGCCGTCTACAACTTCCTTTACGCGCTTGCCGCTGGCGTCCTTGCGCGCGACTTTCGCCTTTACTGTGACGACTTCATAATTGTCCATTTCCTTGGCAGCCAGTGTGATCATGGGCTCCACGATCTTTCTGATCTCTTTTGCCCTGGCTTCTGTGGTGATGATCCTGCCGTTATAGATCAGCGCAGTGACCTGATTGCGCAGAAGCGCTTTTCTGAGTTTCGTCTTTTTGCCAAGTTTTCTGTATTTTGCCATAATATCCTCCTTTATGACAGTCACCCGCCGGGAACACTCTTCGGAATTTACTTCCCTGTCGGGCGCGCCTTACGCGGGGCCCCTGTGCCGGGTGCCGCGCGCATTTCGCATCTGTCGACCGCATCCGCACGCATCGGGTTTTACCGGATGTGGAAGTGTTAATAGTGTTGCCTTAAATAATTACTGCACTGCCTCTTCGTTGGAGTTGAGAGACAGACCCAGTTCTCTGAGTTTCTCAAGCACTTCCTCGAGAGATTTCCTTCCGAGGTTGCGGACCTTCATCATCTCATCGGGGGTCTTGCTGCAGAGCTCCTCGACGGTGTTGATGCCCGCTCTCTTGAGGCAGTTGTAGGAACGGACGGAGAGCTCCAGCTCGTCGATCGTCATCTCCAGCGCCTTCTCCTTCTGGTCCATGGGTTTCTCCACCATGACCTCAGCGGACTTGGCGTTCTCGGACAGATCGATGAACACGCTCAGGTGCTCGCTCAGAACCTTGGCCGCAAGGCTGACCGCCTCATCGGGTCCGATCGTTCCGTTTGTTGTGACATCAAGAGTAAGCTTGTCGTAGTCGGTCTGCTGTCCGACACGGGTGTCCTCGACGGTGACATTTACGCGCTCAACAGGCGTGTAAATGGAATCCACGGGGATGACACCGATCTTCGTGTCGGCCGTCTTGTTCTTGTCCGAGCTGACGTACCCTCTTCCCTTTGTGATCGTAAGCTCAATGTAAAGCTTCGTATCCTTGCCGCTGAGTGTCGCGATCACCAGATCCGGGTTCATGATCTGAATATCCTCGTCCATGGTGTGGATATCGGAGGCGCGGACAACGCCTTCGCCCTCGTATTCAATATAGACGTTTCTGGGCTCATTGGTCTCGCTCGTGTTCTTGATCGCAAGGCCTTTGAGATTCATGATGATCTCGGTGACATCCTCTTTGACGCCGGCAATGGCGCCGAATTCGTGCTGCACACCATCGATCTTGACCTGGCTGACTGCCGCACCGGGAAGTGAAGAGAGCATGATCCTTCTGAGGGAGTTGCCGAGGGTAATGCCGTAGCCTCTCTCCAGCGGCTCCACTACGAATCTGCCAAACTTCTTATCATCGGAGATCTCAACGACCTCGATGTTCGGTCTTTCAAAATCAAACACGCTATATCCTCCTTTGCGTGGCTTACCGCATATCTCGAGTTATATCTTCATTTTCGCCTATGCAGCGTTTTTATTACTTGGAGTACAACTCGACGATAAGCATTTCATCAACAGGAACATCGATCTGTTCTCTGCGAGGAAGTGCGCTGATTGTGCCCTTAAGGGCTTCCTTATCAACATCAATCCAATCGGGAGTAAGTCTGGCACCGGTCACCTCAAGGATATCCTTGAAGCGCTGTATGGACTTGGAGCTTTCCTTGACCTCGATCACGTCGCCCGCCTTTACCTGGTAGGAGGGAAGATTTACTCTCTTGCCGTTTACAAGGATGTGCTTGTGATCAACGACCTGTCTCGCCTCACGTCTGGTTCTGGCAAAGCCCATACGGAACACGACGTTGTCCAGTCTTCTCTCAAGAAGGACCATGAGGTTTTCACCGGTCATTCCCTTCATCTTATCGGCCTTGTCATAGTAGTTTCTGAAAGGCTTCTCAAGAACGCCGTAAATGAATTTGGCTTTCTGCTTCTCGCGAAGCTGCAGGCCGTATTCACTGAGCTTGCGGTTTCTTCTGGTAAGTGTCCTGTTGGATTTCTTGTCATAACCAAGATAGGTGGGATCCAAATCAAGGGATCTGCATCTCTTAAGTACTGGTGTCTTATCTACTGCCATTCCGGCTCCTTTCTTTCTGTCACGGGCCGCCCCGTGATATGTTGTTTACAACGCCAATGGCGCCTTCATCCAAAGTTGTGAAAATACTGATGATCGATCAGACTCTGCGTCTCTTGGGCGGTCTGCATCCGTTGTGGGGAACGGGGGTCACGTCCGTGATCGAGATGATCTCAAGTCCGTTCGCGTTGAGTGCGCGGATCGCGGCTTCACGTCCTGAACCAGGTCCCTTTACAAATACATCGACTGCCTTGAGTCCATGGATCTGAGCGGCCTTGGTAGCGGTCTCCGCTGCCATCTGTGCCGCATAGGGAGTAGATTTCCTTGAACCTTTGAAACCAAGACCGCCCGCACTTGCCCAGCTCAGAGCGTTGCCCTGAGAATCCGTCAGAGTAACGATCGTGTTATTAAATGAGGACTGGATATGCGCCTGTCCGCGTTCAACGTTTTTCTTGACACGTCTTGCAGCTTTTCTTCTTGCTGCAGAATTCTGTTTTGCCATAAAACTAACCTACTTTCTTTCCCTTTAATGTCATCAATGATTATTTCTTCTTGTTCGCAATAGTCTTCTTGGGGCCTTTTCTTGTCCTGGCATTGTTCTTGGTATGCTGGCCGCGGACCGGAAGACCTCTTCTGTGACGGATGCCTCTGTAGCAGCCGATCTCGGTGAGGCGCTTGATGTTCATAGCGACCTCTCTGCGGAGATCACCTTCCACCATGTAATCCTCAGCGATCACCTGGCTCAGTTTCCTGACTTCGTCATCCGTAAGATCTCTGCAGCGGGTGTCGGGGTTGACGCCTGCTTTCTCAACGATCTTCGTAGCACTTGTGCGGCCGATTCCATAGATGCTGGTAAGGCCGATTTCGACACGCTTATCTCTGGGTAAATCTACACCTGCGATACGAGCCATTTTGTCTTTCCTCCATTACAATTGTTCTTTTACTAAATTTACTGATTGACTGGGGCAAAAAAACTTTCGCCCAACCGCATGGACTGCGGTCTTTCCACTGCAAAGCATCCTACGCCGCACTGTATTTGTACTTATTAATATATATTGTATAGATACACAGCATAAATACAAAATGGCGGGCAGCAACTTCCACAGGGTATCAAAGAGTAATCAACAGCTGCCCCTATTTCGCGTATCTCCTACGCGGGCAGCCGGAGAATGGCTCGTTGATCAACCCTGTCTCTGTTTGTGCTTCGGATTCTCGCAGATGATCCTGACAACGCCCTTGCGCTTAATGACTTTGCATTTGTCGCAAATGGGCTTTACAGAAGCTCTAACTTTCATTGTCTTCTCCTTTCATCAAAATCTGCAATTTCCAAAAGGCGCACAAGCGGGTCTTCATGCACGCACAAATAAGAATTCGGGTCACGAATTCTTAGCAGCCTTTGCATTATATCACACGGCAATGCCGATAGCAAATGTTTTCTTTATTTCCCGAAGATGTTTTTTACTTATCTCTCCAGATGATCCTGCCCTTGGTCAGGTCGTACGTGGACATCTCCAGCGTGACCTTGTCGCCGGGAAGGATTCTGATGAAGTTCTGTCTGAGCTTGCCGCTGATATGGGCCAGAATGACGGCGCCGTTCTCAAGTCTCACGCGAAAGAGTGTGTTGGGCAGCTTTTCAATTACAACACCTTCAAGTTCAATGACATCTGCTTTAGACATTTAACCCTCCAAAATAGCGATAATGTTGTCGAACACGTCCTGCATGCTCTGTGTTCCATCTACCGTACGCAGCGCGCCCAGCTCCTTGTAGAAATCGATCAGCGGCTGTGTGGATTCGTGATATACTTTCAACCTGTTCTGAACCGTTTCCGGCTTGTCATCATTGCGCAGCACCAGCGTCTCGCCGCAGTTATCACAGATACCTTCCTGCTTGGGAGGAATGTATTCGATGTGATAAGTCGCGCCGCAGTTGGGACAGGACCTGCGTCCGCCCATCCTCTTTACGATGTTCTCGTCCGGCACTTCCACGTCGATGGCGTAATCGACATTTTCATTTTCCTTCTCCAGCGCGGCTGTAAAGGCCTCCGCCTGGGGAATGGTCCTGGGGAATCCGTCAAGGATGTATCCGTCCTTGCAGTCATCCTGTTTCACGCGGTCGAGCACAAGATCTACGGTCAGCTCGTCCGGCACAAGACCGCCGGCATCCATGTAAGCTTTTGCCTTTTTGCCGAGCTCTGTTCCGTTTTTGATGTTCGCGCGGAAGATGTCTCCCGTGGAGATGTGCGGAATGTGATATTTCTCCGCGATCTTGTCTGCCTGCGTGCCTTTGCCGGCGCCGGGTGCTCCTAACATTACGATCTTCATGGTAACCTCCAATTCATTTTGCTATATTTGATGCGCCAAACCGGAGACGGCAAAAAATGCCGCCTCCGATCGATCTTCATGATAGTATGACCTTGTTTTGCCACTCTTGTTTTTGCGGGCTGCCGGCTCTTTCTATCAGTCGTTCAGGAACCCCTTGTAGTTTCTCACCATCATCATGGACTCGATCTGCTTGATCGTCTCCAGGACAACGCTGACCACGATGATCAGGCTCGTGCCGCCAAAGGAGACGGAAGCATTGAACACGCCCCTGAAGATGAACGGCAGTATGCCGACGATCGACAGGCCCGTGGCGCCGATGAAGATGATGTACTGCAGGATCTTCTCCAGATAATCGCTTGTGGGCTTGCCCGGTCTGATGCCGGGGATGAAGCCGCCCCTCTTCTTGAGGTTGTCCGCGATCTCCAGCGGGTTAAAGCTGATCGATGTATAGAAGTACGCGAAGAAGTACAGCAGCAGGATGTAAACCAGCAGGCCGATCGAGTACTTGGGATAGCTCGGGTTGCACCAGTAGGAGGATGAGAGATAACGAAGGATCTCAGACCACACACCTGTGCCCTTGTATCCGGCCATCGTCGAGATGATCCCGGGGAACTCCATCAGGGATGAAGCGAAGATGATGGGCATGACGCCCGCGGTGTTGACCTTGAGCGGAATATAGGAACTTGAACCGCCCACAAGTCTTCTTCCCTGGATCTTCTGCGCGTACTGCACCGGGATCCGGCGCTCCGCGTCGTTGAGAAGGATGACCAAAATGATCATTCCAACAATAACGGCGATAATGACCACTGCGGCGACTGTGCCGATCGCGATGGTCTTGCCGATCACGAACTGCTGGAACAGGCCCGCGATCTCCTGCGGCATGCGGGAGATGATGTTGATCGTCAGCACGATGGAAATACCGTTTCCGACGCCCTTTTCCGTGATCTCTTCACCGATCCACATCAGCAGCGCACTGCCCGCAGTCAGCGTGCAGATGACCACGATCACGTTGATCACGTTGTACTGTTCCAGAAGGCCCTGCCTTCCGAATCCGATGGCCATCGCCGAAGCTTCCAAAAGCGCCAGCGCAACTGTGACATATCTCGTGATGGAGACAAGAAGTTTTCTTCCTTCCTCGCCCTCTCTCTGCATTTCCTCAAGCTTGGGAATTGCAATCGTGAGAAGCTGGATGATGATCGAAGACGTAATGTAAGGTGTGATGTTCAGCGCGAAGACGGACATGTTCAGGAACGAACCTCCGGTAAAGGCGTCCACGAAGCTGAAGGAATCACTCGTCTGTGCCGCGAACCAGCTGGCAAAGTATGTTCTGTCTACACCGGGCGTCGGCAGCTGGGATCCGAAACGGATCACGAGCAGCATCAGGAATGTGAAGAGAAGCTTCTCCCTTATCTCCTTTAATTTAAAAGCATTTTTTACAGATTCTAGCATATTAATACAGTCCTCATTTTGAAAAAACAGCTATAGCCGTCCTTATCCCGCTCCCGCGGGAAGCCAAGGACGGCAATATAATCTGTTATTACTCAGCGACTTCTGCAGATCCGCCGGCAGCTTCGATGGAAGCCTTCGCCGCGGCACTATATGCGTTAACTTTCACGTTGAGCTTCTTGGAAAGCCCGCCGTTGCCAATGATCTTAACGCCGTCTCTGGACTCTTTGATGATTCCTGCATCCTTAAGTGCCTGTACGTCGACCGTCGCGCCCTCTTCAAACTTCTCAAGTCTGGAGATGTCGATCGCAACGATATCCTTGCTGTTGTAGCAGGTGAAGCCTCTCTTGGGGAGTCTTCTGTAAAGGGGCATCTGGCCGCCTTCGAATCCGGGTCTGGGGGATCCGGAACGGGCTTTCTGGCCCTTGTGTCCGTAACCTGCGGTCTTGCCGTTTCCGGAAGCGTGGCCGCGGCCTTTTCTGTATTTGCTGTGCTTGGAACCATCAGCAGGTCTTAAATTCGATAACTCCATTTTTGTACCTCCCTTAGTCCAATTCTTCCACTTTGACCATGTGGCTGATCTGACGGATCTGGCCTCTTGTAGCGGCGTTGTCCGGCAGGATCACATAGCTGTTGAGTTTTTTGAATCCCATGGACTCAACGATTTTTTTGTTCTTGGGCACTGCGCCGATGGTGGACTTGATCAGTGTGATCTTAAGCTTCTTCGGCTCGCCCGTTGTCTTCACTTCTGTAGCCATTCCAATCTCCTTTCGGGTAACTCTCGGATCGCTTGTCAGCGTATCAGCCCTTCAGTTCTGCTACGGTCTTGCCGCGTCTAAGCGCAACTTCCTCCGGGACCTTCAGCTGGCTCAGGCCGTTGATGGTCGCGAGAACAACATTCTGCTTGTTGTTGGAGCCAAGGGACTTAGTTCTGATATTCTTAATGCCTGCCAGTTCGCAAACTGTACGGGCAGGACCACCTGCGATGATACCGGTACCATCGGGGGATTTCTTGAGCAGCACCTGCGCGGAGCCATACTTGCCGATGTAATCGTGCGAAATGCTGGCCACGTCATCGAGCGCGACGCTTACCAGATTCTTGGCAGCGTCTTCTCTGCCCTTGCGGATCGCCTCCGGAATTTCTGTTGCCTTTCCGAGCCCGCAGCCTACATGACCGTTTCCGTCACCTACGACGACCAGGGCTGTGAACCGCATGTTACGTCCACCCTTAACGACCTTCGTAACGCGCTTGATGGTTACGACCTTATCAGTAAGTTCGAGCTGACTAGGATCTATCATAGAACGTTTCATGTGTATGTCTCCCTTCCTTAGAATTCAAGGCCGGCCTTGCGAGCCGCCTCGGCAAGGGCTGCGATCTTGCCCTGATAAACATATCCGCCTCTGTCGAAGACCACTTCCGTGATACCCTTCTCAGCCGCTCTCTTGCCGATCACTTCGCCGACCTTCTCGGCCGCCGCGACATCATCCGTGTTCTCAAGCGCATCCCTGATCTCTTTCTCGACAGTTCCTGCGGAAACCAGAGTCTTCTGCGCGTCATCATCGATAATCTGAGCATAGATGTGCTTGTTGCTTCTGTAGACAGCCAGACGCGGTCTCTGCGCGGTGCCACTGAAGCGATTGCGGATTCTGGCGTGCTTCTTCTCACGAATGGCTTTTCTGTTTTCCTTCTTAACCATTGTTATCCTCCAAATCTATGCTGTTTATTTCTTACCTGTCTTACCGACTTTACGTCTGATCCTCTCATCGGCGTACTTGATGCCCTTGCCCTTATAAGGCTCCGGCGGTCTCTTCGCCCTGATATCAGCCGCATACTGTCCGACAGCTTCTTTATCAATTCCCTTGACGATGATCACATTCGTTCCCTGTACTTCAGAGGTGATCCCCTCAGGGTCGATCATCTCAACCGGGTGAGAATATCCTAAGCTCAGAGTGAGCGTCTTACCGGACTTGGCCGCTCTGTAACCGACGCCGTTGACTTCCAGCTTCTTCTCGAATCCGTCTGTCACGCCGATCACCATATTGTTGATGAGACTTCTGGTCAGTCCGTGGAGGGCCTTCTCTCTCTTGAGATCGTTGGGACGCCCGACAACGACCTTCCCATCCTCCTCTTTGATCGTCATTTCTTTCGGCAGAGTCCTGGACAGCTCGCCCTTGGGACCCTTTACAGTCACTAGATTATTTTCTGCTATCTCAACTGTGACACCAGCGGGAATAGCGATTGGCATTTTTCCAATTCGTGACATATGCCCGTACCTCCTGTTTTAAATAATCAATCTTGTCAATAATCAGTATTACCAAATAAACGCAAGCACTTCGCCGCCGACCTGGAGCTCTCTGGCCTTCTTGTCGGTGATCACACCCTGGTTGGTGGAAAGGATCGCAATGCCAAGTCCATCCAGAACCTTCGGGACCTGATCCTTGTTCGCGTAGACGCGAAGACCGGGCTTGGAGATCCTCTTAAGGCCTGTGATGATCTTGTCGTTCTTGTCAGCGCCGTACTTCAGCGTGATACGGATATCCTTGAAGTTTCCGTTATCAACAAGATCTACGCTTCTGATATATCCCTCGTCCAAAAGGATCTGCGCGATCGAATACTTGATCTTGGAGAAGGGGATATCTACTGTATCGTGTTTTGCAGTATTTGCGTTACGGATTCTTGTAAGCATATCTGCAATCGGATCGCTCATTGTCATCTGATTTGCCTCCTATAATTCTTCGTACGCTATTACCAGCTTGCTTTTTTGACACCCGGAATCTGTCCCTTGTAAGCCAGTTCACGGAAGCAAATTCTGCAAATGCCATACTTTTTAAGAACAGAGTGCGGACGGCCGCAGATCTTGCAGCGAGTATAAGCTCTGGTGGAGAACTTCGGATTCTTCTGCTGCTTAACTTTCATGGATTGTTTAGCCATTATTTTCCTCCTAAATTAGAACAGAACGTTGCGTTCCCGATCATTCTTCTCTCGCAAAAGGCATGTTGAAGAGTCTGAGCAGCTCTCTGGCTTCCTCATCGGTCTTCGCGGTCGTGGTAAACACGATGTCCATACCTCTTACCTTGTCGATCTTATCGTATTCGATTTCAGGGAAAATCAGCTGCTCCTTGATGCCCAGCGCATAGTTGCCTCTGCCGTCAAAGGAGTTGGGGTTTACGCCGCGGAAGTCACGGACGCGGGGAAGAGCCAGGTTGACAAGTCTGTCAAGGAACTCATACATTCTGTCGCCGCGAAGGGTAACTTTGCAGCCAATCGGCATACCTTCTCTGATCTTGAAGTTAGCGATAGACTTTTTAGCCTTGGTCAGAATGGGCTTCTGGCCTGTGATGATCTCCATGTCCTTGGCTGCTGCCTCGAGAAGCTTCTCGTTCTCACGCGCCTCGCCAACGCCCATGTTGACCACAATTTTATCCAGCTTCGGCACTTCCATAATGTTGGAATAGCCGAACTTCTTTATCATCTGCTCACGAATCTCTGTGTTGTACAGATCTTTCAGTCTACTCGACATCGGTTGCTCTCCTTTCCGTCATCAGTCGATCACTTTGCCGGTCTTCTTGGCAACGCGGACCTTCTTGCCGTTCTCAATGCTGAAGCCGACGCGGGTAACCTGGCCGTCAACGACCAGCATCACGTTCGAGGCATTAAGGGGCGCTTCCTGCTGTGTGATTCCACCGTTCGGGTTGCTCATGGAAGGCTTGTTGTGCTTGGTCACCATATTGGCGTTCTCTACGGTCACAGTGCCTTTCTTGCGGTCGACGGCAATGACCTTGCCTTCCTTGCCTTTGCTCTTGCCGGCGATCACGCGAACTGTATCGCCAATTTTAATCTTACTTGTAGCCATCGCGAACCTCCTTATAATACTTCGGGAGCCAGGGAAAGGATCTTCATGTACTTCTTCTCACGAAGCTCTCTGGCTACAGGACCGAAAATACGGGTTCCGGTGGGTGTCAGGTCTTCCTTGATGATCACAGCCGCGTTCTCATCAAATCTGATGTAGGAACCGTCTTTCCTGCGGGTCGGGTTGACTGTGCGTACCACGACAGCCTTCACGACATCGCCCTTCTTAACAACGCCGCCGGGTGTCGCTTCTTTGACAGTCGCAACAATGGTGTCGCCGATTCTTGCATATCTTCTGGTAGAGCCGCCGCAGACACGGATGCAGAGCAGTTCCTTTGCACCGGTATTATCCGCGACTCTGAGTCTGCTTTCCTGCTGAATCATATTCGTCTTCCTTTCTGGTTATCTAGCCTTCTCAACGATCTCGACCAGTCTCCATCTCTTGGTCTTGGACAGAGGTCTGGTCTCCATGACCTTGACAATGTCTCCGACGCTGCACTCGTTATTCTCGTCATGTGCGTGAAGTTTGTAAGTCTGCTTGACGATCTTGCCGATCAGCGGGTGCTTTACGTGGTTTTCGATCGCAACAACGATGGTCTTGTCCATCTTATTGCTCACAACCTTACCTACACGGACTTTTCTAAGATTTCTTTCATCCATTATATCCTACCTCCCAAATTACTCTGCCTTACTGGAAATCACAGTCTGGATCCTGGCAATATTTCTTCTCACCTCTTTGATCCTGGCTGTATTCTTCAGCTGGTTGGTGGCATTCTGGAATCTGAGATTAAAAAGCTCCTTCTTGGCGGAGACAAGCTCCTGAGAAAGCTCTTCCACAGATTTATTGTTCAATTCCTCTAAGTATGCTTTCCTATTCATTCTGCACCGCCTTCCTGCTGTGCCCGGGAAACGATCTTGCATTTGCAGGGAAGCTTATTCGCGGCCAGGCGAAGCGCTTCTCTTGCTGTCTCTTCGGGTACGCCGGCAATCTCGAACATAACTCTGCCGGGTTTAACGACTGCAACCCAGTACTCCACTGCGCCCTTACCGGAACCCATACGGACTTCAGCGGGCTTCTTGGTGACGGGTTTATCGGGGAAGATCTTGATCCAGACCTTACCGCCTCTTCTGACGTAACGGGTCATCGCAACACGGGCCGCCTCGATCTGGTTGGAACGGATCCAGCAGGGCTCCATGCAGACCAGTCCGTACTCGCCGTAGCTGATCTTGGTGCCTCTTGTGGGGGTACCTGCCATGCTGCCGCGAAACTGTTTACGATATTTGACTCTTTTAGGCATTAACATAGTGACTGTACCTCCTTACTTCAAGCCTGGGCCGCTTCCGTGTTCTTGGCCGGAAGGATCTCGCCTTTGTAGATCCAGACCTTCACACCGACTTTGCCGTAAGTCGTATCAGCTTCCGCGAAGCCGTAGTCGATGTCGGCGCGGAGAGTCTGAAGCGGAATGGTTCCCTCGCTGTAGGTCTCTGTGCGGGCGATATCAGCGCCGCCCAGACGGCCGCTGCAGGATGCCTTGATGCCGAGCGCGCCGCTCTTCATTGTCCTGCCCATGGCGGACTTCATGGCGCGGCGGAACGACACACGGTTCTCCAGCTGCTGCGCGATGTTCTCTGCTACCAGCTGCGCGTCCTTATCGGGGCGCTTGATCTCCTTGATGTCAAGAAGGATCTTCTTGCCGGTGAGCTTCTGCAGCTCTTTCTTGGTCTTCTCGATCTCTGCGCCGCCCTTGCCGATGATCACGCCGGGCTTCGCAGCGTATACGGTGACCTTCACTCTTTCAGACGCTCTCTCGATCTCGATCTTGGCAACGCCTGCGTTGTAAAGTTTTTTCTTCAGAAACTTTCTGATGTTGTAATCTTCAACCAGCAGGTCTGAGAAATCATCTTCGGCATACCACATGGAATCCCAATCCTTGATGATACCAACTCTCAGGCCGTGAGGATTAACTTTCTGTCCCATTTAAGGCTCCTTTCTTATCCTGATCACTCTTACTCAGCAACTTTCTCGTCGAGAACGATCTTGAGGTTGCTCATTCTCCTGAGAATTCTGTAAGCTCTGCCCTGTGCCCTGGGTCTGATCCTCTTCATGGTGGGACCGTCAAAGGCGTAGCACTCCGCGATGTAAAGGTTCGCGGCGCTCAGGCCCTGGTTGTTCTCGGCATTCGCCACTGCACTGTTGAGCAGCTTCAGGATAACTTCCGAAGCATAACGGTTGTTATAGGTCAGGATCGCCTGCGCTGTGGCGACATCCTTGCCGCGGATGGCATCCATCACGAAGCAAGCCTTCTGGGTAGGGATCCTGGCGTAAGAAAGCTTTGCGGAAGGTCTTGTGTCCTTCTGGGCATTCCTCTCTCTCTTAACTTGAGTTCTATGTCCTTTTGCCATAGTTCCTCGCTCCTTTCAATGTTAACTCTGGCGCGGGCCGTCAGCCTGCGGAAGATCTTCTTTCGTCTTTGTTATTGCCCTGGTGTCCTCTGTAAGTTCTGGTCATAACGAACTCACCGAGCTTGTGGCCGACCATATCCTCGGTAATGTATACCGGCACATGCTTGCGTCCGTCATGCACAGCGATCGTGTGGCCGACAAAAGACGGGAAAATAGTGGAACGACGGGACCAGGTCTTGATGACTTCTTTCTTTCCCGATGCGTTCAAAGCGTCTACCTTCTTGAGAAGGCTCTGATCGGCGAAAGGCCCTTTCTTTAATGATCTTGCCATGGTAATCCTCCTTACTTCTTGCCGCCTCTGCGTCTGACGATCATCTTGTCAGAGGCTTTCTTGCCACGCGTCTTGTAACCGAGTGCGGGCTTGCCCCAAGGTGTGCTCGGTCCGGGACGTCCGACAGGTGCCTTACCTTCACCACCACCGTGCGGGTGATCGTTGGGGTTCATGACGCTGCCTCGTACGTGGGGACGGATGCCCATGTTGCGGACACGGCCTGCTTTGCCGTAGTTGATCAGGTTGTGATCGATGTTGCCGATCGTGCCGATCGTCGCTCTGCATTCCAGAGCGACCATTCTCATCTCTCCGGAGGGGAGACGAAGTGTCGCGTACTTGCCTTCCTTCGCCATCAGCTGGGCGGAGGCGCCGGCGCTGCGGACCATCTGGCCGCCCTTGCCGGGGTGAAGCTCTACGTTGTGTACCAGAGTACCGACGGGGATCTGCGCCAGAGGCAGGCAGTTGCCGACTCTGATCTCGGCGTCGGGTCCGTTCATGACCTTCATGCCGTCTGTCAGTCCCTGGGGTGCCAGGATATATGCTTTCTCGCCGTCCTCATAGCAGATCAGCGCGATGTTGGCTGTTCTGTTGGGGTCGTACTCAATGCCGATCACAGTTGCAGGAACGCCGTCCTTGCGTCTTCTGAAATCGATCAGTCTGTATTTTCTCCTGCTTCCGCCGCCGCGATGTCTGACAGTGATCTTGCCCTGGTTGTTGCGGCCTGCGTTCTTCTTAAGGGAGACGGTAAGCGACTTCTCAGGTGTCGTCTTGGTGACCTCCGCAAAATCAGAACCAGTCATATTTCTGCGGGAGGGTGTATATGCGGTATACTTTTTAATTCCCATGATTAGTTCTCCTTTTCATGCTTCTTGATCCGGCATGCAAATCTGCACCGCTTATCAGGATCAAAGTCCGGTGAAGATCTCAATGTCCTTGCTGTCAGGCGTCAGCGTAACGATTGCTTTCTTGCGCTTTGCTGTCTGACCGTAGACCATTCCTCTTCTCTTTTTCTTGGGCCTTACGTTCATCGTGTTGACACGAGCGACCTTGGTTCCCTCAAAGAGTCTCTCAACGGCTGTCTTGATCTGATATTTATTTGCCTCGGGATGAACATAGAAAGTGTACTTTTTCTCACCCATAGCTTCCATGCTCTTCTCGGTAATGACAGGCTTTTGAATGATATCATAATATTCCAGTGTTGCCATTATGCGTACACCTCCTCCAGTTTGGCGACCGCGTCCTTGGTCAGGATAACAGTCTGTGCGTTCATCAGGTCATACACATTGATCTGAGAAGTAAGTGTCGTCTTGACGGCCGGGATATTGCCCGCGGAACGGATCACGCGGTCATCCTTGTCAGCCAGGACAACGAGCGTCTTGCCGGTCACCTTGAGATTATTCAGGATATTGACGAAATCCTTCGTCTTGTAATCCGCCAGGGTCAGCTCGTCCAGGACGATCACCTTATTCTGCTGTACGCGGTCTGTCAGAGCGCCTCTGACGGCTGCGCGCTTTTCCTTCTTGTTGAGCTTGAAGGAGTAGTCACGCGGAACGGGCGCGAAGACGATGCCGCCGCCTGTCCACTGGGGAGCTCTGGTTGAGCCCTGTCTCGCGTGGCCTGTGCCCTTCTGTCTCCAGGGCTTCTTGCCGCCGCCGGAAACTTCCGAACGGGTCTTGGCTTTCTGTGTGCCCTGACGGTTGTTTGCGAGCTGCTGCACAACTGCATTGTGAAGCAGATGCTCGTTCACATCAGCGCCAAAGACGGCGTCGTTAAGCTCGATCGTACCGACTTCCGCGCCCTGCATATTAAAAACAGATACGTTTGCCATCTGTGTTTTCCTCCTTTCTTACGGGTCTGCCTCAGGCCTGCGCCTTTGTGGTCTCTTTGATCGTCACAAGGCCCTTCTTCGGTCCGGGAACCGCGCCCTTGACCAGGATCAGGTTCTTGTCCGCGTCCACTCTGACGACTTCCAGATTCTTGATCGTGACCTGAACGCTGCCCATATGTCCGGGCATTCCTTTGCCCTTGAAAACTCTGCTGGGATCGGAGGAAGATCCGTTGGATCCCTGGTGGCGGTGGAACTTGGAGCCGTGCCCCATAGGTCCTCTGTGCTGGCCGTGTCTCTTGATGGCGCCCTGGAAGCCTTTACCCTTTGTAACAGCAGTGGTATCGACCTTGTCGCCGACCGCGAAGATGTCCGCTTTGATCTCGTCGCCGAGCTTGTAGTCCGCCGCGTTCTCGAACAGGAACTCCTGCACGTGCTTCTTGACGGGCACGCCGGCCTTGTCAAAGTGGCCCTTCATAGCCTTGCCCACACCGTGACGGTGTGCCACAGACTTCTTGCCGCTCTTATCAACAGTAGTGATTCTCTCTTTTGCTTCGCCATAACCCACCTGAACGGCCTCATAGCCGTCATTCTCGATGGTCTTGACCTGCGTCACCACGCAGGGGCCCGCCTCAAGAACAGTTACAGGGATCAGCGTTCCGTCTTCGCGGAAGATCTGGGTCATGCCGATCTTGGTTGCCATGATTGCTTTCTTCATTCTTACCTCTTTCCGCCGGTTATGCCGGCTCATCTTTTTTTCTACAGCGGACATCAGTGCTGTGCTCTCGGACTGTTGGCATCTCGTCCTCCCGGGGACCTTCTCTTTTAGTCCCTCCTCGGCCTGCAGTCTGCTGTCTGACTGCCTGCCGCGCCGCCTGCCTCTCCTTCTTCCTATATAAGAAGGGATGTCATTCTAGTAGAGGTTTTGTTTATTGCCAAATGCATTATGGAGTGATGCATCTGTTAACGTGTGTTCCTGCTCTTATTACTTGGTCTTCATCTTGATGTCGATGTAGACACCGGCAGGCATTTCAAGTCTCTGAAGGGCATCCACCGTCTTCTGTGTGGGTGTGATGATGTCGATCAGTCTCTTGTGTGTGCGCTGCTCGAACTGCTCGCGGCTGTCCTTATATTTGTGGACCGCGCGCAGGATCGTGACCACTTCCTTTCTAGTAGGAAGCGGAACAGGTCCGCTCACTTCAGAGCCGGTCTTCTTGACCGTGTCGATGATCTTCTTTGCGGACGCGTCCACAAGCTTGTGATCATACGCCTTCAGTGTAATTCTCATGATCTGATTTGCCATAAAAAAAGTCGCCTCCTTTTCGCACTTTTTATGAAGTACGACAAGCGGTGACTGTACACACTCCCGTGCGTGTCCGAATGTTCCCACCCGTCGATCGCACGTCGTTTCTGCATTCTTTTGAACCAGTGGTTCAAAAACCGCAGACTGTTCAATCGGTACAGTGACTTGTCGTCAGTTTATCGGGCTTGCCCCCTGCCAATATGGGGCGTCCCTGACATTCGCTCCACGGAAAACCCGCCGTCTGCACAGCGGCAACCTCACGCTTCATAGCTATCATGTCACAGCAAAATCTATCATACATGATACAATTCGAAATTGCAAGAAAAAATTTTAAAAATTTTGTAATAGTACTTTGCCCGGTACAATATTAAAAGGGGCATGCCGCACAGGCGCAGGATCTTATCCTCCCACCTCATGCGGCAGCCCCGCTCTGTAACAATTCTATCGCATCAAAGCTGCGGTCTGAAACGTCCCGCCTCAGCTCTTGTGCACTTCGTCATACACTTTGAGGATCTCCTCATCCGGCTCCGCTGTCGCAAGACTTACGATCACATTGACAACGAGGTTGACGATGAATGCCGGAAGAAGCTCATAGATGGAGAACCAGCCGCCGAGGGAGGCGATGATGTATTTCCATATAAATACCATCGCGCCGCCGGCGATCATGCCCGCCGTAGCGCCCTGCCTATTGGAACGTCTCCAGAACAGTGCCAGAAGCATTGTGGGTCCGAACGCGGCGCCGAAGCCCGCCCACGCGAACGCGACGACACGGAACACCGAGCTGTTGGGGTTCCAGGCCAGCACCATGCCCAGGCCGGCAATGCCGATGACGGTGCCTCTTGCCGCCAGCATCTGCTGTTTGTTGGAAAGCTTGATTCCAAGAAAATCCTGTGCCAGATCCTGGGAGACGCTGGACGCGGCTGCCAGAAGCTGAGAATCTGCCGTCGACATCGTCGCCGCCAGGATTCCCGAAAGGATGATGCCCGCGAAGATCGCGAAAAGCACACCTCTCTGGCTCATGAGATTGGCGATCTGGATGATGATCGTCTCGGATTCGGAGCTTGTAGTGAGCATCGGGATCTTCCCCGTCAGGGAAACGCTGTATCCTATCACACCAATGAGAATGGCGACGCCCATGGAGATCACGACCCATACGGACGCGATCCTGCGGGACAGCACCAGTTCCTTCTCATTGCGGATGCCCATGAATCTGAGCAGAATGTGGGGCATACCAAAATATCCCAGGCCCCATGCCATCGTAGATACGATGCTCAGCAGGTTGAAAGTGCCGGCCGAGTTCGTCGCCGCGTCATATCCCTGTGTAACATTGAGATATCCGGGCAGGGCCTGCGCGTTGGCGATCACAGTGCCCATGCCGCCCGCCTGATTGATGCTGAAGAAGACGACGACGATGAGGGCGATGCTCATGAAAATACTCTGTATCAGGTCGGTCGTGGAGACCGCAAGGAACCCGCCCAGCGTGGTGTACAGAATGATGATCAGCGCGCCCAGAACCATGGCGAGGTGATACTCGACGCCGAAAAGACTGTTGAACAGTGTGCCGACCGCCTTAAATCCCGAAGCTGTATAGGGAATGAAGAAGATCAGAATGACGAGCGCCGCGATCAGAGACAGGATATGTTTCTTGTCCCCGTATCTTCTGGAAAAGAAATCCGGAACCGTAAACGCGCCGATCCTCTCCGAATAGCGGCGCAGGAGTCTGGCCACCAGAAGGAAGTTGAGGTAGGTGCCGATGGCCAATCCGACCGCCGTCCAGGTAACTTCCGCAAGTCCGGCCAGGTAGGCCAGGCCCGGCAGACCCATCAGCAGGTAGCTGCTCATGTCCGAGGCCTCGGCGCTCATGGCTGTGACGACCGGTCCAAGGGACCTGCCGCCGATATAGAATCCGCTCGATGTGCTGGTGGCTCCCTTCTTATTAAAAAGAAGACCAATGAGCAGCATGCCGCACATATACAGAATGATCGTTGCTACAATGATAATTTTTGCTATTGTCATAACATTCTCCCAACCTTTGTATGCAGTTACTGCCGCCGGACCGCCGCTTTAAAAACGCCTGTGACCCGACAATTACGGATTATAACACAATCATTTACAGAATAAAATAGAGAATATTGTATAGAATAAAGTCTATACAAATATTCTCTAATAGTCCATTTTCCCCTTATTTTACAGTATTTTTAACTATACATTTACCAGATTATTGACAATACAAAGTAAAGAAATTTATTCACTGCCTCTCTCCCGCGCCTGCTCGCCGGTGCCTTTCGCGCGAAATCCCTCCAGAAACTGGGGCGTCATCTGGTCCGCGTAGGACACCAGCGAATACTCCCCGCCGCACAGGCACCAGTCATACATCAGGGCCCGCTCCCAGAGCGCGTAGGCCTTCATGATATCCGCCGCCGTGTGCTCTTTGCCCAGCTCCCCTCTCTGCTGCCCTTCGGAAATGATCCTTCTAAGAAGCCGGAAGTATGTGCGGCTTCTGTCCAGCAGGTGCTTTTCGCCCTGCGCCTGCAGCTGCGTCGCCAAAAGCCCCGCCAAAAGATCCCGCGGCACGCTGTCCTCGATCATATAGAACAGCTCGTGGTTTAAATAGACCAGCATGGAGACCGCGTCCTGTTTGTCGTCCAGGGTGGCGCTCAGCTCCTCATACTTTTCGTCAAACACATAGGCGAGGGTTCCCAGCAGCGCGTCCTTACTGTCAAAATAGTGATAAAAGGACCCTCTCGAAGTCCCGGACTCCCGGATGATATCCTCGATGGTCGTCTCGTCGTAGCCATTCTCATAAAACAGCTTCCACGCGGCCGATATGATCCTGCCTCTTGTGTTGCGGTTTGACTTTCTGGGCATGGTCGTTCTCTCCTGTTCCTAAGTGCGGTTGCGTTTTGTCCGCTTTCAGTGTATCATGGTTTCCGCAGTATAAACGCCGAGAATGTGAGGATTTTATGTGGGTCGCGGACAACTGGAATGATTATCAGGTATTGGATACATCCGACGGGGAAAAGCTCGAACTCTGGGGAGAGTACAAGCTGATCCGCCCGGACCCGCAGGTCATCTGGCAGACGCCCCGGGGCAGGATCTGGGACCGCCCCAACGCGCATTACCACAGAAGCAGCAAAGGCGGCGGCGAGTGGGAGTTCTTCGATCTCCCCAGGGAGTGGACGATCCGCTATGGCGATCTTTCCTTTCGCCTCAAGCCCTTTCACTTCAAACACACCGGCCTCTTCCCGGAGCAGGCCGTCAACTGGGACTGGTTCCGGGCCCTGATCGAAGCGGAGAGCGCGCGCCGCAAGGTCAAAGTACTCAACCTCTTTGCCTACACGGGCGGCGCAACCATCGCGGCCGCGAAGGCAGGCGCCGCGGTGACCCATGTGGACGCCTCCAAGGGCATGGTCACCTGGGCAAAGGAAAACGCGGCGGCTTCCGGCCTTGCGGACGCGCCGATCCGCTGGCTCGTGGATGACTGCGGCAAATTTGTGGACCGCGAGATCCGCCGCGGCAACACCTACGACGCGATCATCATGGATCCGCCCTCCTACGGGCGCGGTCCCAAAGGGGAAATATGGAAAATAGAGAGCAGCATCTACCCCTTTATGACCAGGGCCATGAAACTGCTCTCCGATAAACCTGTATTTGTACTGATCAATTCCTATACCACCGGCCTGCAGCCCGCCGTGCTCAGCTACCTTCTGCACACGACGCTGGACGGCCGCTTTAATGGCAGAGTCGAATCCTCAGAGATCGGCCTCCCGGTCCGCTCCAATGGACTTATTCTTCCGTGCGGGGCGGCTGGCCGCTGGACTCCTCTTCGCTGAGTTCTATCTTTTCCCGAATCTGCAGCATTCTTCTGTCAAGCTGATTGATAAGATCCGCACTGTATCTGAGCTCCTCCACGATGATCTCGGCATTGCGGATCTCTCTTTTGTACTTCATCTTATGTTCGACGCTTGCCCAGAAGTCCATGGCGATGGTGCGGAACTGCACCTCCACGTTCATATACTTCTTCTCATTGGAAAAATAGATCGGAACGCGGATGATCAGGTGAAGGCTCCTGTAACCGTTGCCCTTGGGGGAGACGATGTAGTCCTTCTCCTGCACGATCTCCACATCATCCTGCACGTCAAATGAATCCCGGATGTTGTAGATGTCGTCGATGAACGAGCAGATCACGCGGATGCCCGCCACGTCATTGATCGTATTCTCAATATTCTCGACCGTAAACGGAACGCCCTTCCCCTTGAGCTTGCCGTAAATGCTGCGGGGCGATTTCAGCCTGCTCTTGATATATTCGAAAGGATTGCGCTTGTTTTTGAGTGCCATCTCCTTGTTGAGGATCTCCAGTTTGGTCCTGGCCTGCGACATGGCGCACTCAAAACACATCATCAGCTCTTCGAACTCTTCCGCCTGATCCGTGATCTGCAGGATCCGCTCCACGTCCTCGTCCGTAATGTTGTCCACGTTGTAACTGCCGATATCATATTTATCATCGCTTCCCAAGGCGATTACCCCCTTTTCACTGCCTGCCGTCTAATTGCGTAAGGAGCATATTCTGCCCCCAATATCTGTAAAAACCCGCTGTCAGATGAATTCCGTCATCCACATAGAGCGAGCTGTGTGCCTGCGCGATCCCGCTGTTGTCAACGAAGTGCCAGTGCCGCCGCTCACACATCGCATGAAGCGCCTCATTGTAGGCGGGCACCTTCCGGTAGACCGGCTCCGCCGATTCCCGGGCGGGACTTGCCGGCAAAATAGAGTTGACGTATATCTCAGCCTCCGGCGCCATCTGCGACAGCGCCCCGATCTTCTCCTCCGCCAGGGCGGCGTAGCCCTGCGCGTCTTTTCCCAGCTCCGACTTGATATCGTTGATGCCGTACGCGATAAAAATACTCTCCGGCGCCAGGTCCGCGGCCTGTCCGGCCACGCTGTCCATGTGAAGGATCGTCGCGCCGTTTTTAGCGAGGATCCTGACGGAGGGAACAGATGTGTAGAGCCTGAATCCCTCGACCCTCGAATCGCCTATGAGCACTGCGTCGTCAAACCGCTCCCAAAGCTCCTCATCGGAAAGAAGAAGGATATCCGCTCTCTCTTTCTGTCTTAAAACCTCACGCGCGGCTTCTTCGGCGGCCGTCTGTCCCGGCGTTGTCTGCGCGTCGGCGTCCGTTTCATCCCCTGCGGATTCCCAGACAAACTGCCCTGTTTCCTCATTCCGGCCGGATTCATCGGCGTTTTGGTCCAAAGCCAGAAGCGCCGCGAGCGCGATCACTATGACGGCGATGATCGCCGCGAGCAGATATGGCAGTTTTTTCCATCGTAATATTTTCATTTGGGATTCCCCAGGCCGCTTTTCTTTGCCGCACGAAATTGATTATAGCAGACATCCCTGTAGTTTAAAAGAAAAATTTACTAAAATAAGGTCCTGATAATCTTAATTATTCGTAAACTTCCAACAAAAAACTGCCCCGTCACGTTTGGCGACGGGGCAGCAGGTAACTAAGCTGTATGGTGTCTGAAACCCGTATTACTCAATAACGGTAGCTACACGTCCGGAACCGACAGTACGGCCGCCTTCACGAATAGCGAATGTAAGACCCTGCTCCATAGCGATGGGGTGGATCAGCTCGATCGTCATCTCGACGTGATCGCCGGGCATGCACATCTCTGTTCCCTCGGGAAGAGTGATAACGCCGGTAACGTCAGTTGTTCTGAAATAGAACTGAGGGCGATAGTTATTGAAGAAAGGGGTGTGACGGCCACCTTCATCTTTGGTCAGAACGTAAACCTGCGCCGTGAATTTCTTGTGGCAGGTAACTGTGCCGGGTTTCGCGATGACCTGGCCTCTTTCGATCGCGGTTCTGTCGATACCACGAAGAAGGACACCTACGTTGTCGCCTGCCTCTGCGTAATCCAGAGTCTTGCGGAACATCTCGATACCGGTCGCAACAGACTTCAGAGTCTCTTCCTTGATACCAACGATCTCGACGGGCTCCATAACCTTCAGAGTACCACGCTCAACACGGCCGGTAGCAACGGTACCACGACCGGAGATGGTGAAGACGTCCTCGATGGGCATCAGGAAAGGCTTGTCGTTCTCACGCTGAGGATCCGGAATGTAGTCATCAACTGCATCCAGAAGCTCCATAACGTTGTTAGCCCACTCGCTGTTGGGATCCTCAAGAGCCTTCAGAGCGCTGCCCTTGATAACCGGAAGATCATCACCCGGGAACTCATACTCGTTGAGCAGGTCACGGACTTCCATCTCGACGAGCTCGATCAGCTCTTCGTCGTCGACCATGTCGCACTTGTTCAGGAATACTACGATATAGGGAACACCGACCTGACGGGCAAGGAGCACGTGCTCACGAGTCTGTGCCATAACACCATCGGTAGCGGCAACAACGAGGATAGCGCCGTCCATCTGCGCAGCGCCGGTGATCATGTTCTTGACATAGTCAGCGTGGCCGGGGCAGTCAACGTGTGCATAGTGTCTCTTCTCAGTCTCATACTCGATATGAGCTGTGGAGATGGTGATACCTCTTTCCTTCTCCTCGGGAGCCTTGTCGATCTGATCGAAAGCAACCGCTGTACCGCCGCTTCTGACAGCGAGAACAGATGTGATCGCTGCGGTCAGAGTGGTTTTGCCGTGGTCAACGTGTCCGATTGTGCCGATGTTGCAGTGCGGTTTTGTTCTGTCAAAATGAGCCTTTGCCATTTCTCAATTCCTCCTTAAATAAATAGAGATACAACTAAAAAAACCTTACTCAGCTGCAATGACTGTTCTCATTTAAGGAATCTCCTAACAGTCACTGCTACGATTATATACATTTTAGTCTAAATATGCAATTACTTTTCGTTCAGGATCTTATCCGCCACATTCTTCGGAACGGGTTCATATCTCTCAAAGAACATGGAGTAATTTCCTCGTCCCTGCGTTCTGGATCGAAGATCCGTCGCGTAGCCAAACATTTCCGAGAGCGGAACATATCCGGTGACCATCTTGCCGCCTCCGATATCTTCCATTCCGCTCACCTTGCCGCGGCGCGAATTCATGTCGCCGATCACATCGCCCATATATTCTTCGGGCATGGTCACCTCGACGCGCATGATGGGCTCGAGCAGTACCGGATTCGCCTTCTTCATGGCCTCCTTGAAGCACATGGAGCCTGCGATATGGAAGGCCATCTCCGAGGAGTCGACCTCGTGGTAGGATCCGTCATAGACGGTGGCGTGAACGCCGACGACCGGATAGCCGCCCAGGCTGCCCGCCTTCATGGCATCCTCGATGCCTTCGCCCACCGCGGGGATGTATTCCTTAGGAATATTGCCGCCCACGACCTCGGTGTCGAATTTGTAGAGCTCCTCGCCGTTGGCGTCCATGGGCTCGAAGCGCACTTTGCAGTGCCCGTACTGTCCGCGTCCGCCCGACTGCTTGGCATATTTGTACTCCTGATCCACGTTCTTGGTGAACGTCTCCTTGTAGGCCACCTGCGGCGCGCCCACGTTGGCCTCCACCTTAAACTCACGCAGAAGTCTGTCCACGATGATCTCCAGATGAAGCTCGCCCATTCCGGCGATGATCGTCTGGCCGGTCTCCTTGTCCGTATGCTGACGGAATGTGGGATCCTCCTCCGCAAGCTTTGCCAGCGCCTCTGCCATCTTGCCCTGGCCGACCTTTGTCTTGGGCTCTATGGCCAGCTCGATGACGGGCTCCGGGAATTCCATGGATTCCAGGATAACGGGGTGATTTTCGTCACAAAGAGTATCCCCGGTCGCCGTGAACTTGAGTCCGACGGCCGCCGCGATATCGCCCGAGTAGACCTTTTCCAGCTCGGTCCTCTTGTTGGCGTGCATCTGCAGCACGCGTCCGAGGCGCTCCTTCTTATCCTTTGTGGCGTTGAGCACATAGGATCCGGAATTCGCGATACCGGAGTAAACACGGAAGAACGCAAGCTTTCCGACATAAGGGTCGGTCATGATCTTAAAGGCAAGCGCTGCGAACGGCTCCTCATCGGAGGAGTGGCGGACCACTTCGTTGCCGTCCGGATCCACGCCCTTAATGGGAGGAATATCAAGAGGGGAAGGCATATATTCCACAACTGCGTCGATCATCTTCTGGATGCCCTTGTTTTTGTAGGCACTTCCGCAGACCACCGGCACGGCCCTGCATTCGCAGGTCGCCTTGCGCAGCGCGGCTTTCATCTCATCCGCCGTGGGCTCTATTCCCTCCAGATACATCATCGTGAGATCGTCGTCCAGATCACAGATCTTTTCGATCATCTCCGCCCGGTACAGCTCAGCGTCTTCCAAGAACTCCTCCGGGATCTCACCGATCGTAATGTTGTCGCCCTTATCGTCGTTGTATGTGTAGGCTTCCATCTCGAACAGGTCGATGATACCGGTGAAGGTATCCTCAGCGCCCATCGGGATCTGGATCATGATCGCGTTCTTGCCGAGCCTTGTGCGGATCTGCTCCACAGACCCGTAGTAGTCGGCACCCACCACGTCCATCTTGTTGATGAAAGCCATTCGCGGCACGTTGTATGTGTCGGCCTGACGCCATACATTTTCCGCCTGCGGCTCCACGCCGCCTCTGGCACTGAACACACCTACGGCGCCATCCAGCACACGCAGGGAACGCTCGACCTCGACCGTAAAGTCGACGTGCCCGGGGGTATCAATAATATTGATCCTATGCTCCAGGGCGCCTTCCTTCGGAACGTTGTGGTCATGCAGGGTCCAGTGGCAAGTGGTTGCCGCTGAAGTAATGGTAATACCCCGCTCCTGCTCCTGTGCCATCCAGTCCATGGTCGCAGTGCCGTCGTGTGTGTCACCGATCTTGTAGTTTACACCGGTATAATATAGTATGCGCTCAGTCAGCGTTGTCTTGCCGGCATCAATGTGCGCCATGATACCGATGTTCCTGGTTCTCTCCAGGGGATATTCTCTCTTTGACACAGAATCAACTCCTTCTCGCAATGCTGTAATAATCTGTTCAGCAGTCCTAGTGTCTTCAGACCGCTATCAGAATCTGTAGTGAGAAAATGCCTTGTTGGCGTCTGCCATCTTGTGCATATCCTCTTTTCTCTTTACAGATGCGCCGGTATTGTTGTAGGCATCCAGCAGTTCTCCTGCCAGCTTGTCTTCCATCTTCTTCTCGCCTCTCTTGCGCGAGAACATAACGATCCAGCGCAGAGCGAGTGCCTGACGTCTGTCAGGTCTTACTTCGATCGGCACCTGGTATGTGGCGCCGCCGATACGTCTCGCCTTAACCTCGAGAACAGGCATGACGTTGTTCATGGCTGTCTCGAAAACTTCAAGTGCGGGCTTGCCGGCCTTCTCTTCGATCTGCTCGAAGGCCCCGTAGACGATCTTCTGCGCTACGCCTTTCTTGCCGTCAAGCATGACGGCGTTGATCAGCTTAGTCACAACAACACTGTCGTACAAGGGATCCGCAAGCACTTCTCTCTTTTGTACATGTCCTTTACGCGGCACGTTACTTCCCTCCTTATCAATAGATAATTCATCGGTACTCACTAATCAAATGGTGTTCGTGCTGTGATCTATGGCTAATAGAATTCCAACACTTACAGACTTTGTTTAGTAAATATCTTACTTACCAGCCTTAGGTCTCTTAGCGCCATACTTAGAGCGGGCCTGCCTTCTGTTCGCGACACCTGCTGTGTCGAGGGTACCGCGGATAATGTGATATCTGGTACCGGGCAGATCCTTAACTCTTCCGCCTCTGATCAGGACAACGCTGTGTTCCTGCAGATTGTGACCCTCGCCGGGAATGTAGGAAGTAACCTCGATTCCATTGGAGAGACGCACCCTTGCGATCTTACGCAGTGCGGAGTTAGGCTTCTTGGGGGTAGCCGTCTTTACTGCTGTGCATACGCCGCGCTTCTGCGGGGAGCTGATGTCGATGGGCTTCTTCTTAAGAGAATTCATGCCCTTCTGCAGCGCAGGAGCGGTCGATTTCTTGACGGATGTCTGGCGACCCTTACGTACTAACTGGTTAAATGTTGGCATTCTATTTCACCTCCTTTTCTTATAGTATAGTAAAAATATGGTGTGGCCTTTTAAAGTCACACCATAGTATTATATTCACACGTTTTATAGTTGTCAAGCAAAAATCATTGCCCGGGGCGCTAAAATACTGATCACTCGATCGTGTCCGCTGTCTCCTCTACGGTCTCCACAACAACAGCTTCCTCTTCCACAGCGGGCTCCACAGCGGGCGCGGGCTCCTCTGCAATAGCTTCGGTCACCTCTTCCGCCGTCTCCTTTGCAAGCGCTGCCGCCCGCACATGGGCGTCCGTGCTCAGTCTTGTGTTGCGGTACCGCTTCATGCCTGTACCGGCCGGGATCAGCTTGCCGATGATGACGTTTTCCTTCAGGCCCACCAGAGGATCGACTCTGCCGTGGATCGCGGCGTCTGTCAGCACCTTGGTCGTCTCCTGGAAGGAAGCGGCCGACATGAAGGAGCTGGTGGCCAGCGCGGCCTTGGTAATACCCAGGATGATCTGCTTGCCCTCCGCGGGACGCAGGCCCTCATTGGTCAGGCGCTCGTTTTCATCCTCGAAATCCAGCACATCCACAAGGCTTCCGGGCAGGAACTTCGTGTCCCCGCTGTTCTCGATGCGGATCTTGCTGAGCATCTTGCGCACGATGACCTCGATGTGCTTGTCGCAGATATCCACGCCCTGCAGGCGGTAGACCTTCTGGACTTCGCGCAGCAGGTAATTCTGCACCGCCTGAATGCCTCTGATCTTCATCAGATCGTGGGGGTTGACCGAACCTTCGGTCAGCTCGTCGCCGGCGTCGATCACCTGGCCGTCCGCAACCTTGATGCGGGAACCGTAAGGGATCTGATATTCCTTGGACTCGCCGGTCTCATCATCCGTCACGACCACTTCGCGGTTCTTGCGGTTGTCCGGAATGGATACCGTTCCGCCAAACTCGGCGATGATCGCAAGTCCCTTAGGCTTACGCGCTTCGAACAGCTCCTC
>CAJOLP010000002.1 GCA_905235465.1 uncultured Lachnospiraceae bacterium
TATGGGGACGTAGCTCAGTTGGGAGAGCGCAGCGTTCGCAACGCTGAGGTCGCGGGTTCGAATCCCGTCGTCTCCATTTTTTATATGTAAAATTTTATAATAGGCTCGTTCAGATGATCATCGAACCCTATATCCTGTCCCCGGGACAGGATGTAGGGTTCGATTATTTCTTCGCCTTCGGGGCGCTGGGCATCGCCGGCTTCTTTTCTGAGAAGAAGAACGGGCTCCTCATCGGCTACATCACCGCGGTACTGGGCAGATAGACCTCTTAAGGAAAACGCATCCTACTCGTCGTCCTCCTCTTCCAGTTCATCGAAGATCGAGCGGCGGCGGGCATTGATATAATTGCCCTGCAACGCGTAAATGACATCTTTGACTTCCCGGTTCGTGACCGCACCGCTCTGAAGAGGAATTGGCGCTCCGCCATGTCCGTCCAGATAGTAGAGCGATCCCTTTTCTCTTAATGATTCAGCGCCTTTTTGGCCGATCAGGAGATTGGAATCGCCCGCGCTGGCGACCTTCAGGCAGACACGTGCCGGGAAGCTGTCTTTTATACCCCGAAGAGACGAGGGGGAGTTGGAGGCCAAAATGATATGAATGCCGCAGGGGCCCGCCAGTTCGGTGAGCCTTAAGAGATACCCCATCGTCGTCTGCTTGCTGACCGAAGCGAGGGAATTGTATTCCGTGATCATGATGATGCGATGGCGCATCTGGCCGCCGCGCTCCGTGTAGTCGTAGATGTTGCGGCAGCCGTATTTCCGAAACTGAAGATACCGGCGGTCGATCTCCTCGCTGAGTTCCGAGAGCATCGCCAGGGACTTGCGTCCGGTCTCATATACCCGACAGTACGGGAGGGACTCAAAACCTTCAAACCGAAGGTTGCCCGACGCGCAAAGATAGAAGTCCAGATCGTCCGGTGTGCCGCACATCAGAAGGCTGATGAGGACGCCCTGCAAAAAAGAAGTCAGGGCTCCCACCGACGAGCTGCTGATGAGCAGGTGCGGGATATCGGTGAGATCGTGGATGACGCAGTCCCGGTAGATATCCATGCCGATGGCGGCAGGAAGGCCGGTTCCGGATTCATATTCATCGCTGCAGAGAAGATCGCCGAGCCAGACATTGTCCCTCTTCCATGGAATATCAATATAGATCCTTCCGTCCCTGCGGTAGATCCGCAGGTCTTTGCGGCGGAACACGGCGCGGTAAGTCTTGTTCAGTTTCATGATCTTGGCGGCATTGTGCTGATCCGCCGGAACGACGCCGAAGCGCGTCATCATAGGACCCTGCACGGCAACGTCCAGGACACCTTCAATATCATTCTCCGCCCACAGTTCAATCAGCTCATCTATATAGGGCTGGATCGGCCGTTCATTCCAGCGATTGTGGTATCTGAGTATATCTCCCGGCCTGGGAAGTGCGAATTCAGCCATGCGTTCGTCCTCTCTTTCTTTGACAAGGATAATCATATCATGTTTGCCCCGCGGCGTGGTATAATATTTGCGCATTCAGGAGGTACACAGATGATCAGGTTAGTGGGACTGGATCTGGACGGCACACTTTTGTCCAGCGATAAGAGTCTGAGCGGCGGGAATGAGGAGGCACTGCGCCGGGCATCCGAGGCGGGCGCGTATATCGTTCCTGTGACGGGGCGCCCTCTGTCAGGTCTTCCCTCCGTGGTGGAGCGCCTGCCCTATGTCCGCTATGTGATCACATCCAACGGCGCGGTCGTCTACGATCTCAATGAGGGGCGCGCGATCCGTGAGCGGCTCATGAGCCGGGAAAAGGCTCTGGAAGTGCTGGACATCGCGGACCTTCCGGGGACGATCTTCGAGTATTTTACAGACGGATACGGCTACCATGACGACGACGGATGGGCGTATCTGACGGACCGGTTCGGCACAAGACCCCTCATGTCTTATATACGAAAGAGCCGGCGCAGAGTGGACGATCTCAAAAGCGGCATCCTCTCGTCACCGGGCGGGATCGAGAACATCTCCACCATGAGCCTGACGGGAGAGGAGCAGAGTCTGATCTATGAGAGGCTCGGCCGCGTGGAGGGCATCCGCCGCATTGTTCCCTGCGGCACGGATCTGGAGATCACCTCCTCGGAAGCGGACAAGGGGTCGGCGCTTCTGGCGCTGGCCGCCTATCTGGGAATAGAGCGGGCGCAGGTTCTGGCCATGGGCGACGGGGACAATGACCGGTCCATGATGGAGGCGGCAGGCCTTGCGGTGGCGGTCGCCAACGCGGATGACAGGATCATGCAGGCGGCGGATCATGTGGCGGCCAGCAATGACGAGGACGGCGTCGCGGAGGCGATCCGCCGGTTTGTACTTGAGGAAATCTGACAAAAGGGAAAAGAGGAGGCAAAATGTACGGAGCGATTTTGGGAGATATCATCGGCAGTCCTTACGAATTTGACGCCAACAATATAAAGACAAAGGATTTTCCGCTCTTTAGCGAGCGGTCGGAATTTACGGATGACACCGTCATGACCTGCGCGGTCGCGGAGGCGCTTCTTAACTGCGGCGAGCATCCGGACAGGGAGATACTGGAGCAGGCGATGATCGATTCGATGCGCAAATACGGCCATCGCTATCCCTTTGCCGGCTACGGCATGAATTTCAGCATGTGGCTGGAGCAGGAGGACCCCAAGCCTTACGACAGTTTTGGGAACGGGAGCGCGATGCGCGTGTCCGCGGTGCCGTGGCTGTTTCAGGAAGATCTGTGGCAGGCACTGTCCATCGCGGCGGCGACGGCAGAGGTCACGCACAATCATCCCGAAGGGATCAAGGGGGCACAGGCGACAGCGGCGGTGATCTTCATGGCGCTGCACGGCGCCTCCAAGGAGGAGATCAAAGGGACGATCAGCAAGGTCTTTGGCTATGACCTGTCGCGGACATGTGACGAGATCCGGCCGTCCTATCACCATGTGGAATCCTGTCAGGAAACTGTGCCGGAAGCGATCATCGCGTTTTTGGAGGGAGAGAGCTTTGAGGATGTGATCAGGACCGCGGTCTCCCTCGGCGGTGATTCCGACACGCTCACGGCCATCGCGGGCAGTATGGCGGAGGCCTATTACGGCATACCCGAAGATCTGATCGAGGAGGCGAGGAAGCGCCTGCCGGAGGATCTGCTGGAAGTGGTCGACAGATTTACCGCCGAAGTAAAGCGCCGCGATGAGGAGAGAAAGGCCGACCCCGCGCGTGTGGAGCGCTGGGAGAACGCGATGAGAGCCCGCCCGCCCAAAGAGGAGAGCGGGGATAAAGAAAAAGAGGCGGCCGGTAAAGAAACTCAGGGGACCAAAGGGACCGGCGCGGTGAATGGCCCTGATTTTTCCATGGAGGACCGGATCAACGCGGCTCTGGAACAGCTTGCCGGGAATCCCACCTCAGATAATGTTGTCGTGTGTCTTGAGGCGATCCGCGCCGCAATGAACAAGGGCGGCAGTTTTATGACGCCGGTACAGCCCGTGGAGAAGAAGTCGGAAAAGGGAAAGAAAGCCCGCACGCTCCGGTTCAGGATCGCGAAAAGCGCGGACGGCCGGTCCTGGCAGGTCGTGTACACCGGCAATCACGCCTACAGCAAAGGACAGAACGCGAAGGAACCAGCGCTGGCCATGCAGATCGGGCAGATGCTGACGCAGTTCACGCCTCCGGTGGAGGGGGAGAAGAACCCTGTGGGGAGGATCCCGGAACAGATCGCCGGCATTGTGTTAAACCCGGAGACCACGCCCTTCTTCCTCACAAGGGAAATGATCGGTGAGATATTTAAAGTCAACAATAAAAACGGCGGTAAGTGACAGGACGCCTGTCACACAATGATGAGCGGTTTGGAGGGGGCAGGCACGGCGCCGGCCTTCAGCGAGAGGTCGTAAAAGAGTTCGGCGCGCAGTTCCTCTTCCAGATACGCATAGAGATCCGGCGAAAGCGTCTGATCAGCGGTCGAGAGTCTGTCCAGAAAGGGCACGTCGGCCGCTCTTTTTATCTTATGAAGAAGCGGGGCGGCATCCCGGCGCATGCCCAAGGGGCGGATCCAGCCGCAAAGTCCGAAGTCCCGGTCAAATCGCGCCATGGTCTCCTGACGCATGCCCAGAAGGATGTGGAGAAGCGCGCGGCATACTCCCGTGTAGGTGACGTTTCTGGTCTTTAAAAGGGACGCGAATTCGGTATAGGTCGTGTACCGGGGAAGAAGGTTTCGGATCCGGTTGGAGAGATCCACGGAGACGTCCAGGAAAGCGCTGTAATCCGTCTCGGCGCACAGCGCGTGAAGAAGAGCGCCGGAGAGGTCATCGGGAAAGAGGACGCGCTGATCCTTCGGGGGACAGTCTTTGAGCGCTTCCCGCCGCTGACCGGCAGAGGGGCAGTCGATCCGCCTGACAGCGTGGGGGCGGATGCCGCTCCCCGTCTCCGCCAGGGCTCTTAGATAGTGGGCGCCCAGAAGATCGTTGGGCGTCTTGGGGATATCGCCTCCTGCCGCCGAGAGGGCATCGGCAAAGGTGCCGCCGCTGCGGTACGCGCCGCGCACGGCATCGCGAAAGGCAGGGTCATGGCCGCCGCGGGACGGGAGAGAGAGGGCGTACTCCTGTATTTTGGCCAGGTCGCCGCTCTCGGACCCGAAGACGATGTCGGTGACGGCCCCCGTGCTCTCCAGAAGGCGGACAGCGCCCCTGCAAAAATAGTCCGCGCCGCTGCAGGAGACATACAGGGGGAGGCCCACCACCAGGTCCGCGCCTTCTGCCAGGAGCGCGCGCACTCTGTCCTCCCAGCAGAAGACGGCGGGGAGGCCCCTCTGGACGTAGTCGGTGCTGACCGCGGCGACGATGTAGTCGGCGCCTGTTATCTCGCGGGCCCTGCGGATCAGGTACGCGTGTCCTTCGTGAAACGGATTGCACTCCGCGATAATGCCGGTAACGGTCATGGTCTGCCTCATTTCTGTGCGCTGCCCCGGACGGGGGATCTGCGGTTACTGTTAATACCAATTGTAACGGCGGGGGCTCAAATTGCAAGGCGCAGTTCGCGGGTCCGCGCAAAAGTGCGCGGGATCGCACACAACCGCGCGGGATTGCGTGAAACCGCAGGAAATTCCATGCGGCCGCAGGAAATTGCACACAACTAAGTACGGATTCGGTCGGGGGAAATATTTGTTCTCCCGGGATTTCCGTGTATAATATAACATAGGTAAAGATGCCGCGCGGTGGGCCGCGCGGGGACAATGAATCAGTAATCAGGACTTAAAAGAAACGAGGTAACTATGAACATTCTTGTAATCAACTGCGGCAGTTCTTCATTGAAATTTCAGGTGATCGACGCCGAGACGGAAAAACTTCTGGCCAAAGGTCTGTGCGAGAGGATCGGCATGGACGGCGCCAGCATCACTTATGAAAATAAGGTCTCTAATTCCGGCAAGGAAGTGAATGAGACGCCCATGCCCGACCACAAAAAGGCTGTGAGCCTGGTGCTGGAGGCGCTCACAAATGAAAAGACCGGCGTGATCGGATCTCTGGATGAGATCGGCGCTGTAGGACACAGGATCGTGCACGGCGGCGAGAAGTTCACCTCTTCCGTGATCATTACGGATGATGTGATCGAGGCGATCAAGGAGGTCTCCGATCTGGCGCCCCTGCATAATCCCGCCAACCTGATCGGCATCGATGCCTGCAAGGCGCTGATGCCCGGCACGCCTATGGTGGCGGTATTTGACACCGCTTTCCACCAGACCATGCCCGAGAAGGCCTATATGTACGCGGTGCCGCTTTCTTACTATAAGGATTACAAGGTGCGCAGATACGGCTTCCACGGCACGAGCCACTCCTATGTCTCCAAAAAGGCGGCTGAGATCGCGGGCAAGCCCTATGAGAGCCTTAAGACCATCGTCTGCCATCTGGGCAACGGCGCCAGCGTATCCGCGGTCTGCGGCGGCAAGTGCGTCGACACCTCCATGGGCCTGACCCCTCTGGAGGGCCTGATCATGGGCACGCGCAGCGGCGATCTGGATCCCGCCATTGTCGAGTTCATCGCCGGCAAGGAAGGCAAGACGGCAGCAGAGGTCGTGAGCGTCCTCAACAAGAAGTCCGGCGTGTTCGCGCTCTCCAATGAGCTGTCCTCCGACTTCCGCGATCTGGAAAAGGGCTGCAACAACGGCGATCATTACGCGCAGCTGGCGGTGGACGCCTTCGCGTATCGCGTGGCCAAATATATCGGCGCCTACACGGCAGCCATGAACGGCGTGGATGTGATCGCTTTCACGGCCGGCATCGGCGAGAACAGCCCCTTCGTGAGAGAAAAGGTCCTGGGGTATCTGGGGTACCTGGGCATCAAGCTGGACAAGGAGGAGAATGAAAAGCGCGCGGACGTGCTCAGGATCTCCACAAAGGACAGCGCAGTCGCGGTCTATTCCATCGCCACAAACGAGGAGCTGGCCATCGCGCGGGAGACTTACGCGCTGACCAAATAATTCGGGAAAGTTTATGTTGACAAAGGACAGGCACATTCGTATAATATCCTTTGTGTGACTATAAAGCGGTAAGGAGGTGTTAGAATGTCTATCTGCCCTAAGAATAAATCATCCAGAAGTCATAGGGATAAGAGGAGAGCAAACTGGAAGATGACTGCTCCGACTCTTGTCAAGTGCAGCAAGTGCGGCGCGCTGACAGTGCCTCACAGAGTATGCGCGAATTGCGGTTCTTACAACAAGAAGACCGTGATCGAAGTCGAGGACTGACGGAGTAATCGTATTCGGATCTTTAAGAGACTGCATGCAGGTTGAGACTGCGGGCAGTCTCTTTTTTTGCTGCCGGGCCTTTGCGGTGAAAATACAGAGAATCTTGCATTTACCCAGTGCTTTTAGTATAGTATTTTTATTGACCGGATGAGGTCTGAATTATGACAGCGCAGCTGTACGGAAGGTGAATAAATAATGGCAGATAAAGTTCATGTCGTTGTGGACGCGATGGGAGGCGACAACGCGCCGGGCCTGATCGTGAAGGGCGCGGTGGATGCGCTTAACGAAAACGCGAATGTGGAAGTGACGCTGACAGGGCGTGAAGCGGACATACAAAAAGCGCTGAGCGGCCTGCAGTATCCAAAGGACAGACTCCATATCGTCCACTGTGAGGAAGTGATCGAAATGGCCGAACCGCCGGTGGATGCGATCCGGACAAAGAAAGACTCCTCCATGGTCAGGGGCCTTCGCATGGTAAAGAATGGCGAAGCGGACGCGTTCGTGACAGCGGGCAGCACAGGCGCAGCGCTTGCGGGCGGACAGCTCCTGGTGGGGCGGATCCGCGGGATCGAGAGACCGCCGCTGGCGCCGATCCTGCCGACGGCCAAGGGGCCGGTCCTTCTGATCGACTGCGGCGCCAATATGGATCCGCGTGCCTCCATGCTCCTTCAGTTCGCGCAGATGGGCTCCATCTATATGAGCAACATGACCGGGATCGACAAGCCCCGGGTCGGACTTGTAAGCGTGGGGACGGAGGAGGAGAAGGGCAATGCGCTCACAAAGGAAGTATTTCCGCTTCTTAAGTCCTGTGAGACCATCAACTTCGTCGGCAACATCGAGGGAAGGGACATTCCCGAAGGCGCGGTGGACGTGGCGGTCACGGACGCCTTTACCGGAAACGCGATCCTCAAGACATACGAAGGAGTGGCAGGCGTGCTGATCCATGAGCTGAAGGACGCGATGCTCTCCACCACCCGCAGCAAAGCGGGCGCGCTGTTAGTAAAGCCCGCGCTGAAGGATATGCTGGTCAAGTTTGACGCCACCCGGTACGGCGGCGCGCCGATGCTCGGCCTGAAGGGCCTGGTGGTCAAGACCCACGGCAATTCCAAATCTGAAGAGATCCGCAACGCGGTCGCGCAGTGCGTATTATTTAAGGAAAAAGACATCAACGGACAGTTTGTGAAGGAAATGGAGCTTGGCCCTAAGGGCTGACTCAGGGGACAGAGCAAAACAGAGGCTTGCACCTTATCAGGGAGGGAAAGACATGGACGAGAATTTCAAAAAGCTGAGCGAGATCATTGCGGATGTTATGGGCATAGACGCGGGCGAGATCACCCTTGAGACGAGATTTGACGAGGATCTGGGCGCGGATTCACTGGATGTGGCCTCCATTATCATGGCACTGGAGGACGAGTATGACGTCAAGATCGATACAGAAACGGCCTCCAAGGTGACAACAGTCGGCGAGGCGCTGGCTCTGATCAAGGGGGCAGTGGGAGAATAATACAGCACCGGAGTCTTTTTACAGACCGCGCGTTTTTCGTATAGTTTCCGTAAAGAGGTAGGAATGGGAAACGCATCATTAGACAGGCTGGAGGAACGGATCGGCTATCACTTCAGGGATCAGTACCTTCTGGAGTGCGCGCTGACCCATAGTTCCTATGCCAATGAACAGAAAGTAAAGCGCTATAAGGATTATGAAAGGCTGGAGTTTCTCGGGGACGCTGTCCTCGAGATGGTCTCCAGCGCTTTTCTGTACAATAAATTCCCCGACAAGAAGGAGGGGGAGCTCTCCAAGATCCGCGCGGCGCTGGTCTGCGAGCAGGCGCTCTCCGAATGCGCGCGAAGGCTCGGCCTTCCCGAATGCCTGCGGCTGGGCAAGGGCGAGGAAGCAGGGGGCGGAAGGAACAAGGATTCCATTCTGTGTGACGTGACGGAGGCGGTGATCGGCGCGGTCTACGAGGACAGCGGCGAGTTGGAGCCGGCACGCCGGTTCATCATGGCCCATATCCTCGCGGATGTGAATGATCTCTCCATCCATGACGCGAAGTCCACGCTCCAGGAGCGCGTGCAGATGCGGGGCGGCCATGTCTTATACCGGGTCCTTGGCGAGAGCGGGCCGGAACACTGTAAGGTATATGAGGCGGGCGTCTACATAGACGGAGAGCTGGCAGGAACGGGGACCGGAAGATCCAAAAAGGCAGCGGAGCAGCAGGCTGCAGCCGCGGCGCTGAGAGGCGGTCAGTAAGCAAATGTATTTAAAGAGCATTGAGATTCAGGGATTTAAATCCTTCGCAAACAAAATAAGGTTTGATTTTCATGAGGGGATCACAGGCATCGTTGGTCCCAACGGAAGCGGCAAGAGCAACGTGGCGGACGCGGTGCGCTGGGTGCTTGGCGAACAGAGAGTCAAGCAGCTGCGCGGCTCATCCATGCAGGACGTGATCTTTGCCGGCACCGAGACCAGAAAGCCCATGGGCTATGCCTACGTGGCGATCACGCTGGACAATGAGGATCACAGCCTCCCCACGGATTACCGGGAAGTCACGGTAGCCCGAAGGATCTTTCGAAGCGGAGAGAGCGAGTATCTGCTCAACGGCGCGAGCTGCCGGCTGCGGGATATCCAGGAGCTGTTTTACGATACGGGCATCGGCAAAGAGGGATATTCCATCATCGGCCAGGGCCAGATCGACAAAATACTGAGCGACAAGCCCGAGGACAGGCGCGAATTGTTCGACGAGGCGGTCGGCATAGTGAAATTCAAGCGCCGCAAGGATACGTCCCTCAAAAAACTGAACAGCGAGAAGGAGAACCTGGTCCGCATCAATGACATTTTGGCGGAGCTTGAGAGCCAGATCCCGACACTGGAGAAGCAGTCTGCCAAGGCCAAGGAGTACCTGAAGGAACGGGAGGCTTTAAAGCGCCTGGACGTCAATCTCTTCCTTCTGGAGAACCGCAGCAACATGGAGGAGCTGCAGAGCGCGGAGGAAAAAGTGACCATCGCGCAGGGGGATCTGGACAAAGCCAGAGCCGAACACGAAAGGCTCACAAGCGACAATGAGGCGCTGGAGGCTTCGCTGGCGGACATCGAGCGCCAGATCGAGGAGACCAGGAACCGCATCACGGATGCCAGCGTCGTGCGCAGCAAGCTGGAGGGCGACATCAAGGTCGCCGAGGAACAGATCCGCGCCTCCAAGGCCAACACATCCCATTTCCGCTCCAGGCGTACTTCTGTCAGTCAGGAACTGGCGGTGTCCGAAAAGGAACGGGACAAGGCGCTGGAGAGCAAGGCACAGACGGATGAAGAGCTTTTAGAACTCCGCAGGAACCGCAGTCAGGCGCAGGAAGCAGCGGACCGGTGCGGGGAAAAGATCGAGGATCTCTCCCGACAGGCCGAACTGGGCAAGAGCGAAGTGCTGCGGATCCTCAGCGAGAGAGCGACCATCAAGTCCACTATGGCGAGCCTTCAGACCATGAAGGAGGAGAACGACCGCAGGATACAGGAACTCTCCGCGGGACTGGAGGAGGCAAAGACCAGTGAGATAGAACAGACGGAGACGATCTCAAGACTTCGCGATGAGTTTTCGGGCATCGGCGATCAGATCCGGGCGCTCTCCGACAGACAGGCGCAGATCGAGGAAGAGATCCAGTCCATGAAGCAGCGCCTGAGAGAAGAGGATGAGAACCTGCAGGCCGCGCAGCTGTCCTACCATCAGGAAAAATCAAAACTTGACGCGCTCGTCAACATGACCGAGCGCTACGAGGGATACGGCAACAGCGTGCGCCGCGTCATGCAGAGCAGGACGCCCGGGAGCGGGATCATCGGCGTCGTGGCGGACCTCATCAAGACGGACCGAAAATACGAGACGGCCATCGAAGTGGCGCTGGGCGGCAATATTCAGAACATAGTGGTGGAGGACCAGGAAACGGCAAAGCGCATGATCGAGACCCTCAAGAAGGAGAAGGCCGGCCGCGCGACTTTCCTGCCGCTGTCCGGCATGGCCAGGCCGCAGCCTCTTAGGAATGCCAAAGTGCTGGCGGAGCAGGGCGTCATCGGCACGGCCGACAGCCTTGTGGAGTGCGACGAGCGGTACCGGCTGATCGCTTCTTCTCTCCTGGGGAGGATCGTGATCGTGGATACCTTTGACCACGCGGCCGCGGTGAACCGCAAGTACGGCCACACCGTGCGCATGGTGACGCTGGACGGTGAACTGTTCATGCCCGGCGGTGCCATCAGCGGCGGTGCCTTCCGCAACAAGAGCAATCTCCTGGGCCGCCGGCGTGAGATGGCGGAACTGCGCGAAAAGGTATCGCTCCACGAAAAGAATATGAAGGAGAGCGAACAGTCCATCGAGGACATCAAGCTCGAGAGGACAAAGCGCCGGGAGGAACTGGAAGAGAACCGCAAGGCGCAGCAGGACGCGTTCCTGAGACAAAATACGGTGCGCATGAGCATCGCGCGGGAACAGGAGAAGAGAAAAGAGGCGCGGGGAAGCGCCGAAGAGCTGGATAAAGAGAGAAAGCTGACCCAGGAGAAGGCAGCGCGGATCGACGCCGAGACGCAGGAGGCGTCCGCCGCACTGGAGCACTCCTCCAGGAGCGAGCAGAAGATCAACGACGCGGTCAGCGTGCTGGAGGAGAAGCTGGCGTCCCTTCGCGAGGAGGAGGCGGCGGCCAGAAGTGACCTTGCCGGCTGGGACACACAGATCGAGAAGCTCATGCAGCTGCAGGAATTCAGACAGAGTGAGCTGGACCGCGCGGTGGAGGAGATGACGCGCCGCAGCGTCGAGCTCAAGGAGATCGACGACGCTCTGGCGCAGAGTGAGACACTGATCGGCGACAGGGAGCAGAAGATCAAAGACCTGAAGCGCGAGCTGGCCGATTCCCAGGGCGCCAGGGACGACAGTGAGGATCTGCTCCGGGCCAAAAACGAGGAGAAGGAAAAGCTCACACGCCGCGCCCGCGAGCAGTCGGCGCGCAGAGAGGAGCTGTCCGAGACGATCCACGCGCTGGATAAGGAGTGCGAGCGCCTGAGCACGCGCAGGGAGCGGCTGCAGGAGAACATCGACAGCCGGGTCGCGTACATGTGGGAGGAATATGAGATCACCCTGAGCGATGCCAGGGACCTTCGGGACGAGACGCTGACGGACGCCGGCGGCATGAAGAAGGAGATCTCCCAGATCCGCGGACGCATCAAGGCGCTGGGGAGCGTCAATGTGGACGCCATCGAGGATTACAGAGCGCTGATGGAACGCTACGGATTCCTGAAGGGGCAGCATGACGATCTGGTCTCGGCCGCGGAGAGCCTTGAAAAGATCATCGGGGAGCTGGACGCGTCCATGCGCAGACAGTTCAACGAGCAGTTCGCCCTGATCCAGAAGGAATTTAACAGTGTTTTCCGCAAGATGTTCGGCGGCGGCACCGGAAAGCTGGAACTGATGGAGGATCAGGACGTCCTGGAGGCGGGTGTGCGCGTCATCGCGCAGCCCCCGGGCAAGAAGCTGCAGAATATGAACGCCCTGTCCGGCGGTGAGAAAGCGCTGACGGCGATCGCTCTTTTATTCGCGATCCAGAATCTCAAGCCCTCGCCGTTCTGCCTTCTGGATGAGATCGAGGCGGCGCTGGATGAGAGCAATATCATCCGCTTCGCGGAGTATCTGCATCACCTGACGGAGCACACGCAGTTCATCGTGATCACGCACCGCCGGGGCACGATGGAGGAGTGCGACAGACTCTACGGCATCACGATGCAGGAGAAGGGCATTTCCACGATGGTGAGCGTGGATCTGATGGACAAAGAAGAGCTTTATGAATGATGATCCGGCCCCGCGCCGGCATGGAGAATGATATGGCAGAGGAAAACAAGGGCTTTTTTTCGAAGCTCAAAGACGGACTTAAAAAGACAAGGTCGTCCATCACCGACAACATGGACCAGGTCTTCAACACCTATGGCTATGAAAAGGTGAGCGAGGATTTTCTGGACGAACTGGAAGAGACGATGATCATGGGCGACATCGGCGTGCAGACCACGGAGGACCTGCTGGATGACCTTCGGCAGAAGGTGAAGGATGAGCGCATCAAGTACTGCCCGGACTGCCGGCAGGAACTGATCCTGGGGATCCGGAACAAGATGAAGCAGCCGCCCTACGCCTATGACTTTGAAAAGGGTCCCGCAGTGGTATTGGTCACCGGCGTCAACGGCGTGGGCAAGACCACGACGGTCGGCAAGCTCGCCTACAAATACAAAAGTGAGGGAAAGCGCGTGCTGATCGCCAGCGCGGACACATTCCGCGCCGCGGCGAACGAGCAGCTGACGGAGTGGGCCAATCGGGCCGGCGTGGATATCATCGGCGGCTCGGAGGGCGCAGATCCCGCGGCAGTGGTCTATGACGCGGTGCAGGCGGCCAGAGCCAGAAAGACAGACATTCTCTTCGTGGACACGGCGGGGCGCCTTCACAACAAGAAGAACCTGATGGCGGAGCTCAATAAGATCGACAGGATCGTCACCAGGGAATATCCGGAGAGTTATCTGGAGAGCTGGGTCGTTCTGGACGCGACGACGGGACAGAACGCCGTTTTCCAGGCAAGGGAATTCAACAGCGTGACCGACCTTACGGGAATCGTGCTGACCAAGATGGACGGCACCTCCAAGGGAGGCATCGCGATCGCGGTGCAGGCTGAGCTCGGCGTTCCGGTGAAGTTCATCGGCGTCGGCGAGGGAATCGATGACCTGCAGCGCTTCAATCCCGACGAATTTGTGGACGCGCTGTTCTACTGACGCGTTGGAAAAAGGGATTATGATCGGCGCCGTGACGGCGCGAAACGACTTCATAGCTATGACATCATAAGGGAACAGAGCTCACCGGGGCTCAGGAACGGAGGTTTATTATGGGAGATTCAGGAAAAGAGACGCTGACTCTGGAACGGTTTGAGGAGGCCTGCGAGGCGGTCGCGCACGTTACGCTCAACACGGAACTTTTATATTCCGACTACTTCAGCGACATGACCGGCGGCAGGGTCTACTTAAAACCGGAGAACCGCCAGAGGACCGGCGCATATAAGGTGCGCGGCGCCTATTATAAGATCAGCACGCTCTCCGATGAGGAGAGGAGCAGGGGCCTGATCACCGCGTCCGCGGGCAATCACGCGCAGGGTGTGGCCTACGCCGCACGGCAGTTCGGCGCGAAGGCGATCATCGTGATGCCGACGACCACGCCGCTCATCAAAGTGAACAGGACCAAGGCGTACGGCGCGGAGGTCATCCTTTACGGCGATGTGTACGACGAGGCCTGCGCGCACGCGCTGGAACTGGCCGAGGAGAACGGCTATACGTTTATTCATCCCTTTGACGATCCGGCGGTGGCCACCGGCCAGGGAACGATCGCCATGGAGATCATCAAGGACCTTCCTCTGGTGGACATCATTCTGGTCCCTGTTGGCGGCGGCGGACTGGCCACGGGCGTATCGACGCTGGCCAAGATGCTCAAGCCCAATGTAAGGGTGATCGGCGTGGAGCCGGAAGGGGCGGCCTGCCTCAAAGCCTCTCTGGAAGCGGGCAAGGTCGTGACGCTCCCCCACATCAACACCATTGCCGACGGCACGGCGGTCAAGACGCCCGGCGAGAAGATCTTCCCTTACCTGCAGAGCAACCTCGACGAGGTGATCACTGTGCCTGACAGGGAGCTCGTGGTCTCGTTCCTGGATATGGTGGAAAATCACAAGATGGTCGTGGAGAACTCCGGCCTTTTGTCTGTGGCGGCGCTCAAACAGATCGACTGCCGCGGCAAGAAGGTGGTCTGCGTGCTCAGCGGCGGCAATATGGACGTGATCACGATGTCCAGCGTCGTGCAGCAGGGACTGATCATGCGCGACAGGATCTTTACGATCTCGATCCTGCTTCCCGACAAGCCGGGAGAGCTGTACAGGGTATCCGGCATCATTGCTGAAGCGAGCGGAAACGTGATCAAGCTCGAACACAACCAGTTCGTCTCCATCAACCGCAACGCCGCGGTGGAGCTGCGCATCACACTGGAGGCCTTCGGTACGGAGCACAAAAATGAGATCATCCGGGCGCTGGCGGACAACGGCTACGAAGTAAAGCAGGTCAATGTAAATATCTGATCATTATCGTGATCGGATTCATCATCGGATCGATTGGATATCGAATGGTAATAGATCATGGCAAATACCGAATCGGAAAAGAACAGTTCCGGAAAAAATAATAATAATAATAATCGGACGCTGTATCTGCTCAACATTCTGTTCCTGTGCGCGGTCACGGTCATCTCGCTGACCACTGCGGTCATCATGTTCTATCGCATGCGGGATATGTCCGGAAAGATGACCGCCATGGCCGAAGCGCAGTCGCAAAAAGAGGACGGGGACGACGATAAGATAGACGGCCGATGGTATACGGACGCCCAGATCGAGAAGGTCAAGGCGGATGCCAGGGCCGGCGAGCGGAGCAGTATTCTGCTCGATATACAGTCCTCCTTCGAGTCGGGCAAAAGCACCACGGCAATGCTCAGGGACCTGTATCCGGGCGATCTGGTCATTGTCAACAACGGGTCCTACTATTTCTTCCCGATCCAGAAGAATCTGGCCATGAACAGTTTTCAGGAATCAGACTTTACTCCGGACGAAAACGGGGAGATGACCTATGTGGGGACGGATCCTTCCGTCTCCGTGAACAGAGGGATCGATATTTCCTCCGTCAACGGTGAGATCGACTGGCAGAAGGTGTCGGAAGACAAAATGGCGTTCGCCATGGTGCGCGCGGCTTACTGGGATCAGGACGGCAATCTGACAAAGGACGAGCGGTTTGATGAAAATATGAGCGGCGCGCTGGGCGCGGGCATCAGCGCGGGCTGCTACGTGGACCTGGAGGCGGAGGACCCTCAGACCTCCCGGGAAGCAGCGGATTTTGTCCTGGAAAACCTGAATGTCAGCAGCAAGGAGATGGGCATGCCCGTTGCCGTGCGCGTGCAGATCCCCGGACAGGGCAACAACATCAGCATCTCCACGAAGGAAGAGTGGACGGAAAATGTCATCGCGTTCTGTCAGGTCATTTCGGACGCGGGGTACGAGCCGATCATTTACGCCAATACGGCCGCTTTCCATCTGCTCCTCAATCTTCAGGAGCTGGAGGACTACGACAAGTGGATCTCCGATTACAGCAGCTATCTGTATTTTCCCTATAAGTTCCGCTGCTGGCAGTACAGCACCAGCGGGAAGGTGGACGGGATCACCGGCGACGTGAGCCTGGACATCAGCGTCACGCAGTGACGGTCAAGAAAAAATACTTGACAGGCACAGCGCGACCAAGTAATATAGGACGGGTGATGGAAAAGATAGTGGAACAGGGACTTCTCTACGATTTCTACGGGCCGCTTCTGACAGAGCACCAGCAGGAGATCTACGAGAAGGTCGTCTATGACAATTTATCACTGAATGAGATCGCGGAATCCGAGGGGATCAGCAAGCAGGCCGTACATGACCTTGTACAGCGCTGCACGCGGATCATGCGCGGCTACGAACAAAAGCTGGGCATGATGCGCCGATACGAAAGGATCGGCGAGGCGGCGGACGCCGTAGAGAAGGTCTCGGAATCGGACGGGATGCCGGCCGGGAGCGCGGCAGAGCTCAGGCGCATTGCCGAAAGGATACGCGGGGATCTCTCATCATAAGGAAGGATCTTCATGGCTTTTGACAGTTTGACAGATAAACTGAATAAGATATTCAACGGGCTTCGCGGCAAGGGGAAGCTGACAGAGAGCGATGTAAAGACAGCGATGCGCGAAGTCAAGATGGCGCTATTGGAAGCGGACGTCAACTTCAAGGTCGTTCGGGACTTTGTCAATTCCGTGCAGGAGCGCGCCATCGGCGAGGAGGTCATGAACGGCCTCAATCCCGCGCAGATGGTCATCAAGATCGTCAACGACGAGATGATAAAGCTCATGGGGAGCGATACGACGGAGCTCGAACTTCAGCCCGGCAAGCAGATGACGGTCATCATGATGGTGGGTCTGCAGGGTGCCGGTAAGACGACCACGGCGGCCAAGATCGCCGGCAAGTATAAGCAGAAGGGCAAAAAGCCCCTGCTGGTCGCGCTGGACGTCTACCGTCCCGCCGCGATCAAACAGCTGCAGGTCAACGGCGAAAAGCAGGGCGTCGAAGTCTTCACCATGGGTGACAGGCACAAGCCGGCGGACATCGCGAAGGCGGCCATCGAGCACGCGGCCAAGAACGGCGAGAATCTGGTGATCCTCGATACGGCCGGGCGTCTGCAGATCGACGACTCCATGATGGAGGAGCTGCAGGATGTCAAGAACGCCGTGACCGTTCACCAGACACTTCTGGTGGTGGACGCCATGACGGGCCAGGAAGCGGTCAATGTCGCCAAGACGTTTGACGAAAAGGTCGGCGTCGACGGCGTGATCCTCGCCAAGATGGACGGCGACACCAGAGGCGGCGCCGCGCTTTCCATCAAGGCCGTGACCGGAAAGCCCATCCTTTACGTCGGCATGGGCGAAAAACTGTCTGATCTGGAGCAGTTCTATCCGGACAGAATGGCCAGCAGGATCCTGGGCATGGGCGATGTGCTCACGCTCATCGACAAGGCGCAGCAGAGCCTTGACGAGCAGGACGAGGCGGAGGCCAAAGAGATGACCTCCCACCTCAAAAAGGGAAAGTTCGACTTCAACGACTACCTCAACAGTCTCAAGCAGATGCGCAAGATGGGGGGCTTAAGTTCAGTCCTTAGCATGATGCCGGGACTGGGGGTCAGCAAGGACCAGCTTGAGAGCGCGGTGGATGAAAAACAGCTCAAGCGCACAGAGGCCATTGTCCTTAGCATGACGCCGGAGGAGAGGGCCAATCCCAAGATCCTCACGCCGCAGCGCAAGTACAGGATCGCCAAGGGTTCCGGGAACGATATCGCGGAGGTCAACCGCTTCATCAAGCAGTTCAACCAGATGGCCAAGATCATGAAGCAGACAGGCGGCAGCTCCAAGGGTTCCAAAAAGGGACGCAGGCGCAGGAACAACAATCCGTACGGCGGCATGGGCGGCTTCGGAGGTTTAGGCGGCTTTGGCGGCATGGGCGGAAAGGGAGGTTTCCCCTTCTGACGTGCATACCGCATTTATATAAAGACCATAAACATTTAGAAATGGAGGAACAAGAGTAATGGCAGTAAAGATCAGATTGAAGAGAATCGGTGAGAAGAAGGTACCTATGTACAGGATCGTCGTGGCTGAGGCTTCCACGCCCAGGAACGGCAGAGCGATCGAGGAGATCGGTACGTACAACCCCAACACTGATCCCGCAACCGTCAAGGTCGACGCTGAGGCAGCCAAGAAGTGGATCGCCAACGGCGCGCAGCCCACGACAGTTGTCAAGAAGCTCTTCAAGCAGGCAGGTGTGAAGTAAGCGGGTTCCCTCAAAGACGGAGGAAACTTATTGCTAAGTTCAGACCTGACGGTCGGAAGGAAGAATAATATATTATGAGAGAATTAGTTGAATTGATCGCCAAGGCGCTGGTCGATCATCCCGATGAAGTTGTCGTCACTGAAAAGCAGGAGGGCAAGACCATTCGGATACAGCTCCATGTTGCACCTTCTGACATGGGAAAAGTCATTGGCAAGCAGGGAAGGATCGCCAAAGCGATCCGCTCGGTTGTCAAGGCGGCGGCTTCCAGAGACGATATTCGTGTAGAGGTGGATATAGACTGAGCAGCCGGTTACAGCGTATACCGAGCGCGGCAGCGGATCTCCGCTGCCGCTGTTTGTTCTTTAAAGGAGGCGTGAGAGGCGCCGGGAGTAAATGGTCAAAAGATTTCGGGTCGGCGTGATCGCCGGCACACATGGATTAAAAGGCGAAGTGAAGATCTTTCCCACAACGGATGACCCGCAGCGGTTCAGGGATCTGGACTGCGTCATTCTGGATCAGGGAAAAAGCGAAAGAACCCTCACGATCCGGAGCGTCAAGTTCTTTAAGAAGTTTGTCATTGTGGGATTTAAGGAATTTGACCGGATCGAGGATGTGGAAAAACTAAAGGGCGCGGACATTATGATCCCCCGGGAGAAGGCGATGCCTCTGGAAGAGGGGGAGTACTTTATCCCCGATCTTCTGGGCCTTAAAGTGGAGACCGGTGACGGACGGGTCCTGGGCGAAATTAAGGACGTCATCGAGACCGGGGCCAACAACGTGTACGACGTGCGGGATGAAGAGGGCAGGGGGATACTCATCCCCGCGATCCCCCAGTGCATCGACAGCGTGGACCTGGAGGAGGGCGTCATGAAGGTGACGCTTCTGCCCGGATTGGAGAATCTGTGATGGTATTTCATATTCTGACGCTTTTTCCGGAGATGATGGAGGCGGCGCTGAGCGCCAGCATCACGGGCAGAGCCATGGAGAAGGGGCTGGTGCAGATCGACGCCGTCAATATCCGGGATCATACTAAGAGCCGGCACAAGAAGGTGGACGATTACACCTACGGCGGAGGCGCCGGGATGCTGATGCAGGCCCAGCCCGTCTATGACGCGTACCTTTGTGTCGCGCAAAGACTGGAAAAGCCGGCGAGGGTGGTCTATATGACACCGCAGGGCAGTACTTTTACCCAGAAGAAGGCGGAGGAACTGGCCGCCGAGGAGGAGCTGATCCTTCTGTGCGGGCACTATGAGGGCATCGATGAGCGGGTGCTGGAGGAGATCGTCACGGACGAGATCTCCATCGGCGATTATGTGCTCACCGGTGGGGAGCTTCCGGCCATGGTCGTCATCGACACGGTCTCCCGCCTGATTCCCGGCGTCCTGGGAAACGGTGTGTCCGCGGACACGGATTCCTTTATGGACGGGCTTTTGGAATATCCCCAGTACTCCCGCCCGGAAGAATGGCGGGGGAAAAGCGTTCCCGACGTCCTTTTGTCCGGGGATCACGCCAAGGTGGACCGCTGGCGCAGGTATCAGTCGCTCATGCGCACCAGGGACCGGCGCCCGGATCTGTACGAACAGTACTTAAGGGACCATCCGGAGGCCGCGGACTGGGAAGAGAAATGGAAAAAAGAGTTCCCAGAGAACAAATAGTGGTTTTTGCGCTGTGAAAACTGCTTGCAGATTGGTGCGCGTTATGGTAGAGTATTAATGTTGCCCGTATAAGGGCAGTAAAAAACTTGTTAAATTTCGGCGGCGATCCTCTGTCGGGCACGCGTTTGGGCGGTGCATCCGGGTAAGAACGTCCGGTATTTAGAAGGAGAATGAAATGAACTACGAGATCATCAAAGAACTGGAGAAGGAACAGGTCAAGGAGAACCCGCCGGTCTTCCATGTAGGCGACACGGTCCGCGTGCACAACAGGATCAAGGAAGGCAACCGCGAGAGAATCCAGGTCTTCGAGGGAACAGTCCTCAAGATCCAGGGCGGCGGCCCCAGGACTACATTTACAGTCCGCAAGGAATCCAGCGGAATCGGCGTGGAGAAGACATGGCCTCTGCACAGCCCGAACGTCGAGAAGGTCGAGATCGTCAGACGCGGTAAAGTCAGAAGAGCGAAACTGAACTATCTGCGTAAGCTGAGCGGAAAGAAGGCCAAGGTTAAGGCTCTGAATGATCGTTGAATAAACGCTTGAAATGGCTATAGGGCTGTCTCATTGAACCTCAACCGTTGGGGTTTTGATGCGGCAGCCTTTTGTTGTTTTTTAAGAAACCGGAGGTGAGCATGGATTATCAGTGGTACCCGGGTCATATGACCAAGGCGCGCCGCATGATGCAGGAGAATATGAGCCTGGTGGATCTGGTCATTGAGCTGGTGGACGCCAGGATCCCGGTCAGCAGCCGCAATCCGGACATTGACAAGCTGTGCGGCAATAAGGCGCGGATCCTTGTCATGACCAAGGCCGATATGGCGGATCCGGTGAGGACGGCTGCCTTTCAGGCGCAGTTTGAGGCGCAGGGCATGATGGTCGTCGCGGTGGACGCCAGGACCCGTAAGGGCAATGACAAGATCAAGGCCTATGTGGAGAAGGCCTGCGCGGCCAAAAGGGAGAGAGACAGGCGGCGCGGCATCATCGGACGGCCCCTGAGGGCGATGGTCGTGGGCATTCCCAATGTCGGCAAATCCACCTTCATCAATTCCTTCAGCGGAAGGGCCGGTACGAAGACGGGCAATAAGCCCGGCGTCACACGGGGCAAGCAGTGGATCCGGATGAATAAGGATCTGGAACTGCTGGATACGCCCGGCATCCTCTGGCCCAAATTTGATGACCCGCAGGTGGGGATCAATCTGGCGCTCACCGGCGCCATCCGCCAGGAGCTGCTGGAGGAGCAGGAGCTCTCGCTTTCCCTCCTGCACTTTCTTCAGGAGGAGTATCCCGCGCTGCTCCTGGATAAATACTGCGGCGGCGATAAGAAATGGGAGCTTCCGATGGATGACGCGGAGCTTCTGACCAGGATCGCCGAAGCCAGAAATCTCGTGCGGGCCGGCGCGGAGCCGGACTATCAGCGCGCGGCAAAACTGGTGCTGGATGATTTCAGAAACGGAAAGATCGGCAGGATCACTTTGGAAAGGCCCCGGGAGGTGACGGATCAGTGAGCGAAAAGGGAAAAGAAATCATATCGAATATCGCGTATTTCGCGCTGGTGATCTTTATATCCCTGATGATCGTCCGCTATGTCGGGCAGAGAACAGAGGTGATCGGTACTTCTATGGTGCCGACCCTGGAGGACGGGGATCAGCTGATCACCGACAAGATCTCCTATCGGTTTCGTGAGCCGGAGAGGTTTGACATCATCGTATTCCCCTATGAGCCGGCCGACGCCTTTTATATCAAGCGCATTATCGGCATGCCCGGGGAGACCATCCGCATAGAGGATGGCAAGATCTACGTAAACGGGGAGGTCCTGAAGGAGTCCTACGGCTACGGATACACGGAGGCGATCGATCTGGAAGGGAAAGATTTGGTGCTGGGCGAAGACGAGTACTTTGTCCTGGGCGACAACCGGGAGGTCAGTATGGACAGCCGGTACGAGGATGTCGGCAAAATACACAGGAAGCAGCTTCTGGGCAGAGCCTTTTTGAGGATCTATCCGTTCAACAAGTTTGGGCTTTTAAAGCACCAGTAAAAAATGTCGGTAAAAACCACCGGCACAGGGCAGCATAAAAACTGTACAGTCGATCACAGGCGATCGATCATCAAATAAGGGACAGGACACGTCCCCGGGTCACTCCCGGCAGGCGCAGATGCGCGGGGGAGCGGCAGCGGGGAGGCGGCCTGTCCTTTTTTGTGTCGGCGCATTACTCTTTTGCGGCAGCGCATTACTCTTTTGCGGCGCTGCGACGACGTATTCCGGTTATGGCGGAATATGCGCCTTGACCCGGCGGCGGTTCCGCGTCTACACTGTAGGGAAGGGCGGCATCGGGATACGGGATGCGGCACGAAAAACTTTGGAGGAATGAGCTTATGACTGAGAAGCAGAGAATAAAGCTGGAGGCGGAAAAGGAGAGAGTCGCCGGCATGCGCGCCTTTGAGAATGAACTTGCGGCGCCCTATTTGGCGGCCAGAGCGGACAGTGCCGGGGACGGGATCGGGAGCGGCGCGCCCTTTTTTATCTGCGGCGTCGATGAGGCCGGGAGAGGACCTCTGGCGGGCCCGGTGGCAGCCGGCGCGGTGATCCTGCCGCCGGATCACGATCTTCTCTACCTCAATGATTCCAAAAAGGTCAGTGAGACCCGAAGGGAGAAGCTTTATGATGAAATACGCCGGGAGGCGGTCGCCTGGGCGGTGGGGATCGTGGAGCCCGCGCGCATAGATGAGATCAATATCCTGCAGGCGACCTATGAGGCCATGCGGATCGCCGTCGCGCAGCTGGATCCGGCGCC
>CAJOLP010000003.1 GCA_905235465.1 uncultured Lachnospiraceae bacterium
TGAATGTCCGTCACACAAATACAAATGTCCTTGCAAAGAGGAACAAGCCGTGATACTATAGGAAAGTCGGCTTGAATGGACATTATGTATGTGTTTAGGGGAAGGGTTTCCAATGAAGGACGACGCCAGGTTTTATATCATTCGCAGGAGGGCAGTGCCCGACGTGCTGCTGGGCGTGGTGCGGGCCAATAAGTATCTTGCCTCCGGCAAAGCCAAAACGATCAATGAAGCGGTGGAAATGGCCGGGATCAGCAGGAGCTCCTATTACAAGTTCAAGGACGATATCGAGGAGTTCCACGACAGCCGGCCCGGTACGACACTGACGCTGTCGGCAGACGTCAATGACGAGCGCGGACTTTTGGCGAAGTTCCTCAGCATTATTTCCGCCAGCGGCGCCAATATCCTCACGATCCATCAGAGCGTGCCGGCGGACGGGGTGGCGGTACTCAGCATCAGCCTCCAGATCCGCGAGGACACAGGGAGCGCCGGCGAGATGATCCGGCAGCTGGAAGAGCTGGAAGGCGTGCGCCGGGTAAGAGTGACAGGAAGGGAGAGCTGATCTTTACAGGCAGCGGACATCCTTTTATATAAGAGAAACAGAACAATCGGAAGGGAGAACAAAAGCAATGATCAAGATGGCAGTACTGGGATTCGGAACCGTGGGAAGCGGGGTCGTGGAGCTGATCGATATCAATCAGGAAGTGATCCGCAGAGCCGTTCCCGAAGGGATCTATGTAAAGCATATTCTGGATCTTCGCGAATTCCCGGACAGCCCCTACAATGACAGGGTGACCCATGACTTTGAGGATATTTTAAATGATCCGGAGATCAGGATCATCTGTGAGACGATGGGCGGCAAGGAGCCCGCGTACACCTTCACGAAAAAGGCCCTTGAGCGCGGCATCAGTGTCTGCACATCCAATAAAGAACTGGTGGCGGCCTTCGGCCCGGAGCTTTTAAAGACGGCCGCGGACAATCACTGCAGCTATCTGTTTGAGGCCAGCGTCGGCGGCGGCATTCCGATCATTCGGCCCCTCAACGAGTGCCTGAAGCAGGAAGAGATCACGTCCATCTACGGGATCCTCAACGGAACCACGAACTATATCATGACGCGCATGGAAGAGGCGGGCCTGAGCTTTGAGGAGGCCCTGAAGGAGGCGCAGGACAGCGGCTACGCGGAGCGCAATCCCGAGGCGGATGTCGAAGGACATGACGCCTGCCGCAAGATCGCGATCCTTTCTTCGCTGGCATGCGGCAAGACCGTCCGCTACGAGGACATTCCCTGTGAGGGCATATCCGGCATCACAAAGGAGGACTTCGGTTACGCGCGCAAAATGGGCATGGCGATCAAGCTTTTGGGCGTCATGAAGCGGGAAAAGAGCGGTCTTTGTGTCCGCACAGCGCCCTTTATGCTCAAGGCGGACCACCCGCTTTACAGTGTGCGCGACGTCTTCAACGCCGTGTTCGTGCACGGCAACATGGTGGATGACCTCATGTTTTACGGCCGCGGCGCCGGAAAATTCCCGACAGCCAGCGCGGTCGTGTCGGACATCATGCAGCTGGCCGCGACCCTGGGAACGAATCTGCCGTGCGTCTGGTCGGCCGAAACCGTCTCCCTCTCCGATTCCGGTCAGGAGAGATACCGGTATTTTGTCCGCGCGGACAAAGGGCTGCAGGAGGCCGCGAAGAAGAATTTTGGTCAGATCGAATACGTCCACTCGGATATGAGCGCGGAGGATGAGATCGCGTTCATCACGCCCAGGCTCACAGAGGATGAATGGGCAAAGAGCAGCACCGCATTCGGCGACGTCATTTCGAAAATACGTCTGTTGTCGGATTGACAGTAAAAAAGACGGGCAGGGAGGAACACAGACAGGTTATGAAAAAGGTTGCAAAATTCGGAGGCAGTTCTCTGGCGGACGCCTCACAGTTCAAAAAAGTCGGCGATATCATCCGTGAGGATCCGGACAGGGTCTATGTGGTACCGTCGGCGCCCGGCAAGAGATTTGGCGGGGATACAAAGGTAACGGATCTTCTGTACAGAATGTACTACAAGGCCTCGAAGGACGAGGATTTCGGGGAGGAACTGGACAGGATCAAGGAGCGCTATCAGGATATCATTGACGGGCTGGAGCTGGAAGACTTCAGTCTCGAGGGGGATTTCGCCCAGATCGAGCGCAGGATGCAGCAGAGCCCGGATAGCAATTACGCCGCCTCCAGGGGAGAGTATCTGAACGCCAAGATCATGGCCCGCTATCTCGGGATCCCGTTCATTGACGCGGCGGATGTCATCTTCTTCTCTGAGGACGGCACACTGGACGCGGACCGCACCAATGAAGTGCTGTCCGAAAAGCTGAGCAAGACGCCGCGCGCCGTGATCCCGGGCTTCTACGGAAGAGGCGCGGACGGGAACCCGAAGACGTTTTCCCGCGGCGGCAGCGATATAACCGGCTCCATTGTCGCGAGGGCATGCAGGGCGGATGTATATGAGAACTGGACGGACGTCTCCGGCTTTCTGGCGGCGGATCCCAGGATCATCAACGATCCGGTGGGGATCGAAGTGATCACCTACAGAGAACTCAGGGAGCTCTCCTACATGGGCGCGGCGGTACTGCACGAGGACGCGATCTTCCCGGTGCGCCACGAGGGGATCCCCATCAACATCAAGAACACGAACCGCCCGCAGGACGAGGGCACATGGATCGTGGAGAGCACCTGTCAGAAGACAGGATACACGATCACCGGCATCGCGGGCAAAAAGGGCTTCTGCACCGTGCTGATCTCCAAGGCGCTGATGAACTCCGAGGTGGGGTTCGGGAGAAAAGTACTGCAGGCCTTCGAGGAATACGGGATATCCTTTGAGCACATGCCTTCCGGCATCGACACAATGACCATCGTGGTGCACGAGGATGAATTCAAGCACAAGGAACAGCAGGTCGTCTCCGCGATCCACCGTCTGGCGGAGCCGGATTCCGTGGAGATCGACTCGGATCTGGCGCTCATCGCGGTCGTGGGGAGAGGTATGAAATCCACCAGAGGAACTGCGGGGCGGATCTTTTCCGCGCTTGCCCACGCGCAGGTCAACGTCCGCATGATCGATCAGGGCTCCAGCGAGCTCAACATCATCATCGGCGTCGATGACAAGGATTTTGAGAGAGCGGTCCGCGCGATCTACGATATTTTTGTAAAGACAAGTTTTTAAAAAAATGCATTAAAAGGAAGGGTCCGCCCTTCCTTTTGTGTTTCGCCGGCACAGTTGACCCTTGCAATCTTATTTATTCTGATATATCATGTAAAAAATCCGATAGCAAATTGGAGAGAGGATTCACTTATGGATGTAGGATGCCTTGAAGTTGTCGTAAATCGTAAATCAGGCACACTGATGAGAGTATTGTTTATTTTGGCTGTATTTCTCACGGTGTGTTTTGTTTTATTGTTTTTCCTCACATTCAATCTTTTGCTGCTGATCCCGGCGGCCGGTTTTGGCGTCGGCGCGTATTTCGCCAAGCTCTACAGTGTTGTGGACTACGAGTACGCGTACGTCGAGAGAGAGCTCAGGATCGCCCGTATCTACAGCAAGCAGAAGAGGAAAGAAGTCGGCACCTATGATCTTGGCAAGATGCAGATCCTGGCTCCCATCGGTTCACACGAGCTTGACAGGTTTCAGAACAGGGAAGAAAAGGTGCTGGATTTCAGCTCCGGGGATCCCGGGGACGCGAAGGACCGCTTCGTGATGATCATGGAGGACAACACCCGGCTGATCCTGGATCTTGCGGGCGAGACCGGGCAGCAGATCATAAAGCAGATCGCTGCGTATTATCCCCGGAAGGTATTTAAAAATTGATCTATAAATATCGTTAACTGCATACATCTTAAAGAAGAAAGGCGGAGAGAGATATGGCGAAAATGATCGGTGAAGGTATTACATTTGATGACGTGCTGCTGGTTCCGGGCTATTCCACAGTGATTCCCAACGACGTGGATCTGGGCACATATCTTACCAGGGATATTCATCTCAATATCCCCATGATGAGCGCGAGCATGGATACGGTCACAGAGCACAGGATGGCCATCGCGATGGCCAGACAGGGCGGCATCGGCGTGATCCACAAAAATATGTCCATCGAACAGCAGGCGGAAGAGGTCGATAAGGTCAAGCGCTCCGAGAACGGCGTCATCACGGATCCCTTCTCCCTCTCTCCGGACAATACCCTTCAGGACGCGGAGGATCTTATGAGAAAATTCAGGATCTCCGGCGTGCCGATCACGGAGGGATCTAAGCTCGTGGGCATCATCACGAACCGCGACCTGAAATTTGAGACCGATTTTACGAAGAAGATCAGGGAATCCATGACCTCGGAGGGACTGATCACAGCCAAAGAGGGGATAACGCTGGAAGAGGCAAAACAGATCCTGGCGCGTTCCAAGAAGGAAAAGCTCCCCATCGTCGATGACAACTACAACCTGGTGGGTCTTATCACCATCAAGGATATTGAGAAAAATATCAAATACCCCAACGCGGCCAAGGACGATCAGGGACGGCTTTTGTGCGGCGCGGGCGTCGGCATCACCGCCAACGTCCTGGAGAGGGTGGAAGCGCTCCGCAAAGCAAAGGTGGACGTGGTGGTGCTGGATTCCTCCCACGGCCATTCCGAAAATGTGCTCCGGTCCCTGCGCCTGATCAAGGACGCCTATCCGGATCTTCCCGTCATTGCCGGCAACATCGCCACGGCTGAGGGCGCAGAGGATCTGATCAAGGCCGGCGCGGACGCTGTCAAGGTCGGCATCGGACCCGGCTCGATCTGCACGACCCGTGTCGTGACAGGCATCGGTGTGCCGCAGATCACGGCGGTCATGAACGCGGCTTCCTATGCGTCCAAACATGATATCCCGGTGATCGCGGACGGCGGCATCAAGTTCTCCGGCGATATGACGAAGGCACTTGCCGCGGGCGCCAATGTGTGTATGATGGGCTCCATGCTGGCCGGATGCGAGGAGAGCCCGGGCGCCACAGAACTCTTCCAGGGGCGCAAGTACAAAGTATACCGCGGCATGGGTTCCATCTCGGCTATGGAGAACGGCAGCAAGGACCGCTATTTCCAGGAGAACGCGCGCAAGCTCGTGCCGGAAGGCGTGGAAGGACGCGTCGCGTACAAGGGCGAGGTGGAGGATGTGATCTTCCAGATGTGCGGCGGCATCCGCAGCGGCATGGGCCTGACCGGCGCGCACACCATCAAAGAGCTTCAGGAGAAGGCACAGTTCGTCAAGATCACGGCAGCCTCCCTCAAGGAGAGCCATCCGCACGACATACAGATCACGAAGGAAGCGCCGAACTACTCCATGGAGGATATGTAATACGGCAAATACTGTATCGGGAGAGACAAGTTATGGAAAACAAAGAGGCAAAGGCCGCGGTTTCCCGTGAGGAAAAGACCAGCAGGCATTTTATAGAAAAAGAGATCGATAAGGATCTGGCGGAAGGCGTGTACACGACCGTACATACCCGCTTTCCCCCTGAGCCCAACGGCTACCTTCATATTGGACACGCCAAGAGCATACTGCTCAATTACGGCATGGCGCAGGAATATGGCGGGCTCTTCAATCTTCGCTTCGACGACACGAATCCCACAAAGGAAAAGAGCGAATTTGTGGAATCCATCAAGGAAGATGTGCAGTGGCTGGGCGCCGATTACGGGGACAGGCTGTATTTTGCCTCGGATTATTTTGGCCGGATGTATGAGATCGCCCTGAAACTGATCAAAAAGGGCAAGGCCTACGTGTCGGATCTGACCGCAGATGAGATCAGAGAATACAGGGGCACGCTTGAGGAGCCGGGCAGAAACGATCCCAACAGGGAGAGAAGTATCGAAGAGAACCTCGATCTGTTTGAGCGCATGAAGAACGGGGAATTTGAGGACGGATCGCTGACGCTCCGCGCGAAGATCGATATGTCCAGCTCCAACATCAATATGCGCGATCCCATTCTGTACCGCGTGGCGCACCTCACACATCACAATACGGGAGATCAGTGGTGTATCTATCCGATGTACGACTACGCGCATCCTATCGAGGATGCCATTGAGGGGGTCACACATTCTCTGTGCACACTGGAATTTGAGGATCACCGGCCGCTCTATGACTGGGTCGTGAAAGAGGCCGAATTTGAGAATCCGCCCAGGCAGATCGAATTTGCCAAGATGTATCTGACAAATGTCGTGACCGGAAAGCGGTATATCAAAAAGCTCGTGGAGGACGGAATCGTGGACGGCTGGGACGACCCGCGCCTTGTCAGCATTTCGGGACTTCGCAGAAGAGGTTTTACGCCGGAGTCCATAAAGAATTTTGTGGAGCTGAGCGGCATCAGCAAGGCCCAGTCCTCCTCGGACTACGCCATGCTTGAATACTGTATCCGCGAGGACTTAAAGCCCAGCTGCAGCCGCATGCTGGCGGTCCTTCACCCGCTCAGGCTCATCATCGACAATTATCCCGAAGGGGAGTCGGAATGGCTCACGGCGGACAACAATCTGGAGAACCCCGATCTGGGCACGCGCCAGATCCCCTTCGGGCGTGAGCTCTGGATCGAAAGGGAGGACTTCATGGCGGAGCCGGTGCCCAAGTACAAGCGCCTGTATCCGGGCAATGAAGTGCGCCTGATGTACGCGTATTTTGTCAAATGCGTGGGTTATGATACGGATCAGGACGGAAATGTCACCGCAGTGCACGTGACTTATGACCCCGAGACGAAGAGCGGCAGCGGATTTACCGGCCGCAAAGTCAAGGGCACGATCCACTGGGTGAGCGCGAAGGAGGCTGTACCTGTCAAAGTAAGGCTCTATGAAAACATTGTGGACGAGGAGAAGGGCGTCTATAATGAGGACGGATCCCTCAACCTCAATCCCAATTCCAGAGTGGACTGCGACGCCTATGCGGAGCCCGCGCTGGCGGATGCCGTGCCGTTTGACCGCTTCCAGTTTGTCCGCAACGGATATTTCTGTGTGGACTGCAAGGATTCGCGGGAGGGACAGCCGGTCTTCAACCGGATCGTGGGGCTCAAAAGTTCCTTCAAACTGCCCGTGAAGTAATACTTCCATTTTTCACGCAGATAAGGTAATATTGATTGGGAATCGTTTTTATTCCGTATTAGGAGGAGTCATGAGTAAATTAGGAAAATTTTTGTTTAACAGCGCAGTGCTCGGCGTCACTGCCTATGCTGTGTATCGCTATCTTGATGCTAAAGAAAATGAAAAATACGCTTCGGAAACAGATGAATTTGAGGACGACGCGCCCGAGCCGGATGAGGAATCCGGGGAGGAAGAGAAGAGTGACGCGGCTTCCAAATTTGCCGACGCCGCTTCCAGAACCTATACTACGATCGTGAACACATCCGCCGACACGGTGGCTAAAGTTAAGGAGGCGATCGGTCCCAAGGGAGAGGAAGTGCTGGATGTCGTCAATGAGACGGCCGGCATCGTCAAGAACGCGGTCGTGGATTCGGCGTATCGCGTAAAGGATATTTTATCCGAAGCCGATGAAAAGGAATTTGAGGACGCCGACGCAGATCTTAACGAGGATCTGAGCGAACCTGTTTATGACGGAATGGACAGCGGTGAAGCGATCTATGAGGATCAGACAGCCGGTGAGGCCATTCACGAACAGCAGACAAATGCCGAAGCAATCTTCGAGGGAAGTGAAGGCGGCGAAGCTGTCTATAAGGGACAGGAGAACGGCGAAGCAATATATAAGGAGGAGCAGGAATGACGCTCCTCTGATCCGGAGTTAATTACACGTCAGGGAGGACGTTTCCCTGACGTGTTTTTTGGGGAAACGATGCCCCAATCGTTTCTCAGGACACAATAATGGTTTTGTATAAAGGAGGGAATGCATGAGTGACAAGACAGAAAAGCAGACGTACAAGATAGGCGATAAGCCGATCTACAACGCGCGGGAGCTCGGCACAGGGAAAATGTTCGTATTGGGCCTGCAGCATATGTTTGCGATGTTCGGCGCGACCGTGGTCGTACCGCTGATCACCGGCCTGGACGTATCCACCACACTGCTGTTCGCAGGTCTGGGAACATTACTCTTTCATCTGGAGAAAGGTGCCGGCGTTTCTGGGATCTTCCTTCGCTTTTCTGGGCGGCTACGCGGCCATTGCCCCGCTGAACGCGGACGGAACCCCGAGTGAGCTTCTTCCGTACGCCTGCTTTGGCGTGGCGTGCGCAGGCCTGTTGTATCTGGTGCTGGCAGCGCTCTTCAAAGCGTTTGGCGCCAGCAAGGTCATGAAGTTCTTCCCTCCGATCGTCACAGGACCGATCATTATCTGCATAGGCCTGAACCTCGCGCCTTCCGCCATCAACAATATTGAGGGCGGCTGGTGGATCGCGCTGGTGGCGATCCTGATCGTCATCATCTGCAATATCTGGGGCAAGGGGATGGTGAAGGTCATCCCGATCCTTCTGGGCGTGATCGGATCCTACGTGTGCGCAGCCATTGCCGGACGCATCGACTTCACACCTGTTGCCGAAGCGCCCTGGATCGGCTTCCCGATTCGCTATCAGAATACTGTATTCTCTATTTTTACAGGCGGACATGCCGACACCGGACTTCTCATCAGCAGCGTTGTGACGATCGCCCCGATCGCCGTGGCTACCATGATGGAGCATATCGGCGACATCTCCGCGATCAGTTCGACCTGCGGCATCAATTACATCAAGGATCCCGGCCTTCACATGACGCTCACCGGCGACGGACTGGCGACGGCCATCGCTTCTTTATTCGGCGCGCCTGCGAATACGACATATGGTGAAAATACCGGCGTCCTCACGCTCACCAAAGTGTATGATCCGGCTGTCATCCGCATCGCGGCGGGACTTGCCGTACTGCTTTCCTTCTGCCCGAAGTTCGCGGCCGTCATCGAAGTCATGCCCGCAGCGACCATCGGCGGCATCTCGCTCGTCCTTTACGGCATGATCTCCGCGGTCGGCATCCGCAATCTGGTGGAGACCAATACGGACTTTTCCAAGAGCCGCAACGTCCTGATCGCCGCTCTGATCATGTCCCTCTCCATCGGCATCAGCTATTCCAATATGGGCGCGATCTCTCTTCCTCTGGGCGGGATCACACTCAATCTCTCCGGACTGGCTGTAGGTTCTCTGGTCGGCATCATTCTCAACGCCATCCTGCCCGGCAAGGATTACGAGTTTATCGACGAGGAGCCCAACCGCACAGGCGTCAGCTTCCAGGTGGTCAATGGCGAGACCCTTCGGGAGCAGAAGCTCAAAGAGAAAAAGTAATTGTTTTTGAATCTTTTTATTCACGGATCGGACGGTCCGACCCCGAATAACAGCATCCTCTGGCAGATCATATCTGTCAGAGGATACTTTGCATAATAAAAGCTTTCAACAGTATGCGGGTCACCCGCATATCCACAGGAGAACACGATGGGATTTCGGTTTTGCTATGGCCCTTCCGGATCGGGAAAGAGCCGCTTTTTGCACAGATACCTCCTTCAGAACGCGCAGATCGATCTGGACAGTCCCGCCGGACCGCGCACAAACTATATCATGCTGGTCCCGGAGCAATACTCCATGCTCACGCAGAAGGACCTGGTGCTGGAGTCCCCCAACAAGGGGATCCTCAATATCGACGTGCTCAGTTTCGGAAGGCTGGCCTACCGCGTATTTTCGGAGACCGGCGTCTCGGAGCGCGCCGTGCTGGACGATACCGGCAAGACGCTCCTTTTGCGGCGGACGGCCGGCCTGTGCGCCGATCAGCTCAGTGTCCTTAAGGGCGCGGTCCAAAAGCCGGGCATGATCTCCGAGATCAAGTCCATACTGTCCGAGTTCATGCAGTACGGGATCGACAGCGAGGCGCTGCTGGAAATGGCCGGGGACTGCGATCGAAAGGGGCAGGGCGCCCTGGCGGCAAGGCTGAGAGACCTCAGTGTCCTTTACACCTCTTTTCTGGAGGGGGAGCGGGAGCACTTTATGACGTCGGAGGAGCGGATGGAGCTTCTGGCGCAGGCGATTCCCTCCTCGGATTATCTGAAGGGAAGCGTCATCGTTATGGACGGCTTTACCGGGTTCACGCCCCTTCAATATGACGTGATCCAGTCTCTGATCCGCGCGGCGAATGACGTGATCATCTCTCTGCCGATGCGGGAGGATGGCGGTCCTTCCATAGAAGAGACCGTGCGCTCCATGAATCCAGGACGGGAGGACGCGCTCTTTTACCTGAGCCGAAAGACCGTCGCGGACCTTGTGCGGCGCGTCTCAAAGGAGCACGAGAAGGGTGTCCGGGGACAGGGCGGCACGCCGTCTCACGGCCGGGACATCGCCATAGGGGGTCAGGGAGAGATCCCACCCAGATTTGGCCGGAGCCCGGCGCTCGCGCATATGGAGAACAACCTGTTCCGCCATCCCGCTGTGGTCTTTGACGGGGACATAGCTGATCAGATCCGGCTCATCGAGACGGATACCATCCGGGAGGAAGTGCGGCAGATCTGCATACAGATCCGGCGCCTTGTGCTGGAGGAGGGATACGAGTACCGTCAGATTTCCGTGATCTGCGGTGATCTTCCCACATACGGGGAGCTCTTCGAACAGATCGGGGCGAGGTATCACATTCCGATGTATGTGGATAAGACCAGTACTTCCGTCCTGAATCCCCTGACCGAGTCTCTGCGCGCGGTCCTTCAGATCGCGCCTCAAAATTATTCCTATCAGGCGGTCTTTCGGTATCTGAGAAGCGGCATGAGCGGTCTGACGGGCGATGAGACGGATATTCTGGAAAATTACTGCCTGGCCCACGGCATCCGCGGAAAAAAGAAGTGGGAGATGGCGTTCGACGCGGATACGGAGCCCTTAAGAGTCCGGTTTCTTGAGGAGATCCGTCCTGTGACCGATTGCGGAAAGACGGCCGCGGAACGCGCGAAGGCTCTCTACGCCTTCATGGTGAACTGCTCCATGGAAGAGAAGATGCTAGAGCGCGCCGACAGCTTTGGCGAAAGCGGAGATTATGTGCGGCAAAAGCAGTTCGATCAGCTGTATGCCAGCGTCATCCATCTCCTGGAGCAGATGGTGGACATCCTTGGAGATGAAGTGATCTCCGGAAAGGACTTCGCGCAGATCCTGGAGGCGGGCTTTGCGGAGATCCGTCTGGGGACACTGCCCCAGCAGGTGGACCGCGTGCTGATCGGCGATATCGAGAGGACCCGCGTCTCCCAGTGCAGGATCCTGTTTCTGGCGGGCGTCAATGAGGGCAACATTCCGGCCGGCACATCAAAAGGCGGTATTTTGTCGGATCTGGACCGGGAGTTTCTGCGCGGGACAGGCGCGGAGCTTGCGCCCACGCCCAGGGAACAGATGTATCTGCAGAGGCTCTATCTCTACATGAATATGACAAAGCCGACGGAGAGACTGTATCTCTCCATGGCCAGGAGCGATGCAGGCGGGAACGCCCTGCAGCCTTCTTATCTGATTGGCGTGATGAAGGCCATGTTTCCCTCTCTGGAGGCGGAACACCCGCAGCTGGAGTCGCCGGGCACACAGATCACCGGATGGGAGGATTCGCTGCCGTGGGTCTCTGAGGCACTGCGGGAGTATGCGGATCGCGGAGAGAACGCCGATGCCGAAAGCGATGATACACTTCTGACGCTCTACGGGTATATGAGGCGAAACGCGGATCCGGAGAGAACCGCTGTGCTGGATGAATTGTCCGGCGCCGCCTTCATGCGGTATGATCCGAAGGCAATTTCGGAAGATGTGGCCCGCAAGCTGTACGGTGACAGGCTGCGGGGGAGCATCACCCGTCTGGAGACTATGGCGAAGTGTCCCATGCAGCAGTTTCTTACCTACGGCCTCGGCCTTAAGGAGAGAGAGGAGTATAAGATCGAGCCCGCGGATACGGGCAGCATCCTGCACGAGAGCTTCGAGCGGTTCGAGGGCAAAATGCGGAAGGAGGGCCTTACCTGGAGGAGCGCCTCTGACGAAGAGGCCGCGCGCCTTATGCACGAGGCGCTGGAGGAGACGGCTGCGTCCTATCACGATCTGATCCTTTACTCGACGGCCCGCAGTACTTATCAGAAAAAGCGCCTGGAGGAGGTCCTTCAGACCTCGGTCTCTGCAATACGGTATCAGCTCGATCACGGCGATTTCGAGCCCGCGTTCAGTGAGTTCGTGTTCGGGGAAAACCGCGAGGCGGGCCCGCTTGAGTTTGACCTGGAGAGGGGAGGAAAACTCTCTCTTTCCGGAAGGATCGACAGGATCGATCTGGTGGAGAGACCGGACAATGTGTACGTGAAGGTCCTGGACTACAAGCTCGGCTCCAAAGACCTGAAGCTCGACCAGATGAAGAAGGGACTACAGCTCCAGCTCATGATCTACATGCAGGCCGTTCTGGAATATTTTGAGCAAAAGGGTGATGACAGAAATGTCGTTCCCGCGGCGATGTTTTACATGCAGATGACGGAGCCGCTCTTAAAGATCGGGGATCAAAAGACGGCGGATCAGTGGGATCTGGATGGTCCCCTGACGGAAGCGGAACTGGAGACATCCAGAAAAAACATCAACGCGGCCATGAGGCCCACCGGAATGGTGTGCAGCGATCCTGATGTGATCGCGCATCTTGACAGGGGCCTTGATGGCAAAAGCGATGTGATCCCGGTCTCTTTAAAGGCCAATGGGGAGATCAGAAGCGGGGCGCATGCCTATTCTCTTGAGGAGTACGAATCGCTGTACGCGCAGATAAGGGATAAGGTGAGAGAGCTCGCCTCGAATATCCTTAATGGAGACGCGGCGGCAAGTCCGTGCAGGATCGAGCGGGACCAAACGGCCTGCACCTGGTGCCCGTTTAAGGATGTCTGCGTGTTTGACCCCAGGATCAGCGGCTTTGCCTTCAGAAACGAGGAGCCGGAAGCATAAAGCGAGGACGGATATGGCAATAGAATTTACGGCGCGGCAGAAAAAAGTGCTGGACGCGCGCAATCATAACATACTGGTGTCGGCGGCGGCCGGAAGCGGCAAGACGGCCGTCCTCACACAGAGGATCCTGCGTATGATCAGCGAGGGGGACGACCCGATCGATATCGACAGGCTTCTTGTCGTGACATTTACCAACGCGGCGGCGGCCCAGATGCGTGACCGGATCGGAAAAGCGATTTCCGCTAAACTCCTTGAGGAGCCCGGCAATCTCCATCTTCAGAGACAGGAAGTACTCCTGCACAACGCGAAGATCACGACAATAGACAGTTTTTGTACTTTCCTTCTTCGCAACAACTTCGCGCAGATCGGCCTGGATCCGGGATTTCGGCAGATGGATCAGACAGAAGCGGATTTGCTGCGGGCGGACGCGCTGGAGGACTATCTGGAGAAGTGCTATGAGGAGGCGGATTCCGCCTTCCTCGCATGCGTGGATTACTTCAGCCCGGGCAGGGATGACAGGGCTTTCGGGGCGATCCTCGATGACCTATACAAGAAGGCGGTGAGCCACCCGGATCCGGCGCAGTGGCTCAGAGACAGAGCGTCGGACTACGACATTGACAGTGAGGACGCGCTTTTTGAGACTCCCTGGATGCAGTTCATGCTTGGGAAGCTGGTCAGTCAGCTGCAGAGTATAGAGAACCAGTATGACTATATGCTGTTTCTTTGTGGGGAGCCGGACGGCCCCTGGATGCTGGAGGATTTCCTCAGAAATGAAAAGGAGAGCATTCTTAGCGGTCCGGTCCCTTCCCTTCCGGAAAAGGGTGCGCTCACGGTGGAGGAGGCAAGGGGGATCTTTGCCTATTATGAAAAAATACTGAGCGCTGACTTTGGCAGATTCCCTTCCGTAACAGCGAAGCGCTATCCCGAGATGGATCCCGGGAAAAAGGATACCGTCAAGAGCTGCAGGGACGGCGTCAAAAAATATGTGCAGGATCTGCAAAAAAAGTACATGAGCACCTCCATCACCAGGATCATGTCCTCCATGGACCGCCTCAAAGAGCCGGTCAGGACACTTTCGGAGCTGGCTGAAGGATTCCTTGCGTACTTTGGGGAAGTCAAGAAGGAGAAGGGCGTCATCGACTTTCCGGATCTGGAAAATCTGGCGCTGCAGATCCTTGCGGACCGCGACGAGGAAGGAAATTACATTCCGACAACAGTCTGCTCGTCTTACAGGCAGTATTTTGCCGAGGTCATGATCGACGAATACCAGGACAGCAATGAGATACAGGAGCTGATTTTGTCACTGATCTCGTCTGAGGATGTTGGGCGTTACAACCGCTTCATGGTTGGCGATGTCAAGCAGAGCATCTACAAGTTCAGGCTGGCCAGACCGGAGATCTTCCTGGAAAAGTATGGGACTTACCGGCCGGACGACGCCAAAACGGAGCTGATCGAGCTGGACGCCAATTTCCGCAGCCGCAGGGAAGTCATCGACAGCGTCAATACAGTTTTTTCCCGCATCATGCGCGCGGAGATCGGCGGGATCGAGTACACGCCCGAGGCGGCGCTGAAGGCCGAGGCCGCCTTTCCGCCCGCTGATATCGGTCTTTACAGGACAGAGCTGATCCTGACCGGTGACAGCGAAGATGAGGGGGCGGAAGAAGATGACGAATTCAGGGATATGAACAGCCGGCAGAGAGAAGCACTTGCTGTGGCTTTAAGGATCCGGGAGCTTGTGGGAACGCTTCCGGTCCGCGGGGAGGACGGCACGATGCATCCCTGCAGGTACGGGGATATCTGCGTCCTTTTAAGGAGCGGCGCGGGATGGTTTGAGGATTTTCGGACCGTGTTCGAGGCGCAGGGGATCCCGGCGTTTATACAGTCCAGGACGGGGTATTTTTCGGCGCGGGAGATCCGCGTGGTGCTGGACCTTTTGCGGGTGCTGGACAACCCAAGGCAGGACATCCCGCTGTACGGCGTCATGCGCGGATATTTCGGGGGCTTTGAGGACGAAGAACTGGCGCTCCTTCGCGCGGAGGAAAAGACGCGCGGCGCCGGCCTTTATGAGCTCGTCCGGAACAGGGCGGACAGGGCAGAAGGCTCTGAAGATCCGCTTGCGCAAAAGTGCCGGGACCTTCTGTCGTTTATTGATCTGTGGCGCGGGAAAGTGCAGTACATGCAGGTGCACGATCTGATATCCGAGCTTCTGGAAAAGACCGGATACGAGAATTACTGCCGCGCTCTGCCCGGGGGCGAACAGCGGGCGGCGAACCTGCAGCTTCTTTTGGCGCAGGCAGCCTCCTTTGACCGGATGGCCCTCAGCGGGCTGTTCGACTTTATCCGCTATATCGATCAGATGAAGAGGCGGGAAGTGGATTTCGGGGAGGCCAATCTGCTGGACGAAAACGCGGATGTGGTAAGGCTCATGACCATCCACAAGAGCAAGGGACTTGAATTTCCGGTCTGTATCGTGGCAGGCCTGGCCAAAGACTACAGCTACAAAAGAAGGGATACGACCGGAAGCTATCTGTGCGAGAACGACTGGGGCATCGGCGCGGATGTGTTTGACACGGAGCGCAGGGTCCGCTATTCGACTCTCCGCAAGGAAGCTGTCGCGGAAAAGATCCGCATGGACAGCCTGGGGGAGGAACTGCGCGTTCTCTATGTGGCCATGACCCGAGCCAAGGAAAAACTGATCCTTGTGGGGAAACTCGGGGATGTGGATAAAAAGACGTCTGAATGGGACAGGAAGGTCAGTATTTTTAAGAATTTTAACGCTATATCTTACGAGAAACTGCCTGTGGATCTGATCGGCGGCTCGGAGAGTTTTCTGAACCTGATCTGGTACGCCATGCAGTGCGGGGATACGGAAGACATCATCTCTGTGCGCAGGATCGACTGCAGCGCGCTCACAGCGGCGGAGCTGGAGGAACAAAAGAATCTCGCGCTTCGCAAAGAGCGCCTTATGGCCGCCGGCGAAAAGGAAGGCGCGCCGCTTCCGCTTCCGGAAATGGAGAGGGAGCTGGACATCACCATGTCCAGGCGCTATGCCGGCCAGAGCCTTGCGGGACTCTACACCAAGACAACGGTCAGCGAACTCAAGATGGCCGCGATGGAAGAAGAGGGAGAGGGCGCCGCGGAAATGTTTGAGGAGAAAATCGTGCGTCCTGTGCTTCCTTTCTTTGCAGGGGATCCTGCTCCCTCGGAGCCGGGCGGCACCTCCTACGGCACAGCCGTGCACCGCATTTTGGAATTGTTTGATTATGAGCGGTTTAAGAGACCTGAGGAGCTCACGCTCACGGAGCTCAAAGAATGGCTTTACGGCCTTGCCATGGACGGCAAAATACCGCTCGAATACGCTCAGACGCTCTATCTTAGCGGCATACTCAAGTTCACAAAGGATCCCCTTGCCAGGAGAATGGCGCTGGCATCTGCAAGAGGAAAGCTCTACAGGGAACAGCCCTTTGTCCTGGGGGTCGAGGCGCTCCGCCTGAATGCCTCCTTCCCCAAGGGGGAGTACGTCCTGATCCAGGGCGTCATCGACGCCTATTTTGAGGAGGACGGGGAGCTCATTCTTGTGGATTACAAGACAGACCGCGTCGAAAACGGCGGGGAACTCATCAGCAGATACAAGACGCAGATCGATTACTATGAAGAGGCGCTCACGCAGATCACCGGACTGGCGGTGGGGGAGAAGATCCTATTCTCCACATCTTTGGGAAAGTGCGTGAGGATCCCGAAGTAAATTATGATACCGCGGATATGGAAGGACAGCTTAGAGAATGGAGGATTATGAATCATGAGAAAGATCGATGAAACTGTATTTGTCGCGGAAGGCGCAAGGATCGCAGGCGATGTTGTGATCGGAAAGGAGAGCAGCATCTGGTACAACGCCGTGCTCCGGGCGGACAACAACCCCATAACCATCGGGGAGGGAACGAATATCCAGGACAACTGCGTGATCCATGTAAGTACGAAGGATCCATGCACCGTCGGCGATCATGTGACGGTGGGACATCTTGCCCTCCTGCACGGATGCACGGTGGACGATAACACCCTGATCGGCATGGGCTCCATCGTTATGAACGGAGCTAAGATAGGCAAAAACTGTATTGTCGGCGCGGGCTCCCTTGTGACAGCGGGCACGGTCATCCCGGACAACAGCGTGGCTTTCGGGCGTCCCGCGCGGGTGATCAGGCAGACGACGCCCGAAGATACTGCTTCCATCATGCATTCGGCGAATCTGTACTGTGAAATGGGAAGGAAAAACAGAGCGTGATTTGTGCATATTGTGGAAGATAGTTCTGTTTTATAGGCGCAAACTATATGTTTTGACATATATCTCCTAAATTATCAATTGGAGTTTTGGGTATTATTTAAGTATGATTGAGTCAAGAAGTCGTAATCATACTCTTTATACGGAAACGGATAATTGAGAAGGAGGTAATTCAATGGCATTAGTTTACACCGAGGAGCAGAAGGAATTGATCGCAATGGTCAGGGAGATGGCCGAGAAGGAAGTGAAACCTCATGTCGCTGAATGCGACCGCACAGGCGTCACACCCATCGAACTGTTTGACCCCGCCCTTGAGATGGGCCTTCACCTCGCTGAGATCCCCGAAGAATACGGCGGAATGGGACTTGATTTTGAAACGACAGCTATGATGTTCGAAGAGCTGGCCAAAGTTGACGCGGGTTACGCGGATACGCTGGTCACGACCTTCGTGGCATTCCGCAATGTGATGCTTGCCGGCACGCCTGAACAGATCCAGTATTTCGCGAATATCGTACAGGAAGGCAAGTTCGCATGCTTCGCGATCACAGAGCCCAATGCGGGTTCCGATGCCGGCGCGCTTAAAGCCACAGCTGTCAAGGATGGAAACGACTACATTCTCAACGGCACAAAGACATTCGCGACAAACGGCGAGTGCGCAAGCCTTTACATCAGCTTCTTCCGCACCGAGGAAGGCATTACAGCTTTCATGATCGACCGGGATACACCAGGCTTTTCCGTCGGCGCGCATGAGGACAAGATGGGATTCCGCATGTCCAATACCACAGAGCTGATCTTTGAAGATGTCCGCGTTCCGGAGAGCAGGATCGTTGGCAAAAAGGGCAAAGGCCTCAATGTCGCGCTTGGTTGTCTTAACATCTCCCGTGCTTTCGTCGCAACACTGGCAGTCGGCATCATGCAGAGAGCACTGGATGAGGCAGTTGCCTATGCCAAAGTCCGCAAACAGTTCGGCCAGCCGATCATCAAGTTCCAGATGGTCCAGGGCCTTCTCGCCGATATGGCGATCAAGGTAGAGGCCTCCAGGTGCCTGGTCAACAACACGATGAGAATGATCGACGCCGGGCTCGATGTCCGCAAAGAAGGCGCGATCACCAAGTGCTTTGTCACGGACGTTGCTCAGGAAGTCACATCAAACGCAGTCCAGGTCATGGGCGGATACGGCTACAGCCGTGAGTATCCTGTCGAGAAGCTTATGCGTGACGTCAAGATCTTCCAGATCTTTGAGGGAACCAATCAGATCCAGAGACAGACTGTCGCTAAGTGCCTCGAGAAAGAGTATCCCGATCTCGTCTGACGGGAAGTATTATGATTTCTAACCGATAATGGGGATGTATGGTATTCCTGCCGGGCACTTTGGGTGTTCCGGCAGGAATATCAACATTCAGACAGCTTTGTTTTGACTGGGAGAAACTCACAATGCGTGTACCTGATATGAAGATCGATCCGGCGCTGGAAAAGAAATACCGGGATGAGGGAATGTGGACGGATGATACGCTCATCACGCGGTTTGACCGGACTGTCGCGAAGTATGGGGACAGAGAATTCGTCGTTGATGATCTCGGAAGGAGATATACATACAAAGAAATGGACCGCTATTCCGATCAGATAGCGGCGATCCTGCACGATTACGGCGTGAGGGAAGGCAGTGTTGTGACTTATCAGATCACACCCCGCAGCGAGTTCGTCGGCGTCATGCTGGCGCTCTTTAAGCTGGGCGCCATTTCCGCGCCCATCGGCATGTGCTTTGAGGAGAGCAGGTTATATGACCTTCTAAAGCTCCTGGGGAGCTGCCTCCATATCAGCGTGGCCAAATACAGGGGCCGCGACCGCGGCGGAATGCTGGAAGAGGCGTGTGAAAAGGCACTGGGCAAGAGAAGGACGATCCTGGTGGGGGAGAGCAAAGTCTCGCCCGAACTTGTGTGTCTGGAGGATCTGCTCCTTATAAAGAGAGACGTTCCGCCCCGCCCGAAGGGAACGGGTACGGATCTCTCCACGATCCTGTGTACGTCCGGCACCACAAGCATGAGCAAGGCAGTCATGCTCACAAACGACAATATCATCTTCTCCGAGGACGGATTCAATAAGGATCTGGGTCTGACGGAGGAGGATATTATGTTCATGCCCGCGCCGCTCAACCATGCGACCGGATATCATCACGGCATCATTTCCCCCATGCTGCGGGGCGGAAAGGTCGTGCTTCAGGAAAGATTTTGCTGCGTGGACGCGGTCAATCTTATGAACAGCGAGAAGGCCACCTATTCCATGGGCGCGACGCCGTTTATCTATGACCTTGTGGCGACGCTTGACAGGACCGGTATGAGCCTTCCCTATCTGCGATTTTATATATGCGGGGGCGCGCCTGTGCCGGAGTTTCTGGTCAAGAAGGCCTATGCCGATCACCAGATCCTGGTCTGCGAGTGTTACGGCTCCACAGAAAGTGTGCCGCATGTATATGTGCGCCCTGAGGATGCCCTGAAGGTGCACGGTCTGCACTCCGGAAAAGCTATGGAAGGGGTGGAAGTCAGGATCGTGGATGCTGACCACAACGAAGTGCCCCGGGGAACAGTGGGAGAGGAAGCCTCCCGCGGCCCCAATGTCTTTGTGGGCTACCTCAACAACAAGGAGGCGACGGATGCCGCGCTGGACGATGACGGATGGTACTACAGCGGCGATCTGTGCACAATGGATGAAGAGGGAAACATCAAGGTCGTAGGAAGGATCAAGGACGTCATCATACGCGGCGGGGAAAATCTCAACGCCAACGAGATCGACGCATGTATTGACGGCTGCCCCGGCGTCGCTGACCACGCGGTCATCGGAAGGCCGGAGGATCGTCTGGGTGAGAGGATCTGCGCCTTTATCGTCTGTGAACCCGGCATGAAGCCGGACAAGGAAGATATTCTGGATTACATGAAGCGGAACCGTGTGCCCAAGCGGCTGTGGCCGGAGTATGTGGAATACATCGACAGCATTCCCAGGACCGACAGTGGGAAAGTGCAGAAATTCAAGCTGGACAGAGTGCTTCGCGAGAGAATGGGGATCGCAGACGAGAAGCCGCTGATCTCATACTGCGTGGAGTAAGGAGGCATTTTTCATGAGTATCGAGCAGACAGTGAGCCCGACACGCTTTATCGGGAGAGGAAAGCCCAGAAAGACAAGAAAAGACGTGGATATTTTCCACTGCGGGTGCTGTGATTCATATCTGACAGGCTGGACCTGTTCAGAAACGGGTGAGGCCCCTGTCTGCTGCGAACAGCCTATGGAGAGAGTGCAGCCGATCCACAATGACGATGTCCCTGTCGGCGCGCGGATCAAATATCAGATCCGGGGGAGCCTCAACAACAACTGCATTGTCGCCACCTGGGGCTCTGTGAGACCCAAATGGCTCCTTCTGGAGACCTTCAGAGGATCGCAGTTCGTCTATGTGGAGGGCGGATACAAAGAAGTGTTCGCGCTGGCCGGGATGGACGCGTATGCCTACTGCGACAAAGATCCCTGCAAGGAATGTTCCTTCAGGTGCAAGAGGGGATTCGCGCTCTACGCGCTTCTTCCGGGTATCGGCATTGTTGTCCGTCCCATCGATCAGATCCTGACGGACAAAGGGTGAGCCAATTCCCTTTTAAGGGAACCGGCCCCCGATAACTTGCCCCTAAATGGTGCTGTGGTCCCTGTAATCCTCCTTGAGGAAATTCACAAAGCTTTCCGCCGCGTGCGGCTTATGAATTTTTGTGTTGTGGACCATATAGATATAGTGAAAATCATCCGGCACATCTTCGATCTCAAGTATATGAATATTCGGATTCTGCAGCACAAAGGGATTGCGGAGCATCAGGGCGGCACATCCTTCCACCAGGAGCGCCCCGAAAAGCGCCTCCTCTGTGCTGTAGTCATATTCGACACTTTCTATGCCGTTAGTCGTACATAAACGTTTGATGTCCGAACCGATCGGCATATGTTCGGAATATGTGAGCAGACACACATCCTTAAGATCGCTCAAAGTGATGGATGAGCGGGAGGCCAGGGGATCGCCCTTCAGGACGGCGACCACAAGGCGCTGTTTGACAATGGGCGTAAATTCCAGCGCGTCGTCCAACTCATAGTAGCTGCAGAAGCCGACATGCCAGTCTCCCTTAAGGACTTTCTGAACGATCGCTTCGGTCTGCCCCATGTGCGCGCTGACGTGCACGTCGGGACCGGACAATTTCTGAAACTCCTTGACTGCCCGGGGAAGGAAATCGCCCAGAAGGACGTTGACACATCCGATCTCGATCTCGCCTTTCAGCTTTTTGGCGCGCTCCTGCATGATATCCACGCCCTTTTCGAGCTCCTTGAGCGCGGCGGAAACATAGATATAGAATTCATTTCCATTATTGGTAAGGACGACATTGCGTCCTTTCTTCTGAAAGAGATCTACGCCGAGTTCCTCCTCGAGGGAATGGATGGCGCCACTCAGACTTGGCTGTGTGATATTCAGTTCTTCAGATGCCCGGGTATAGTGCTGAAGTTCTGCGAGTCTCTTAAAATAGTATAGCTGGGACAGATTCATAATCTAACCTCTGATGTCGAAATAATAAGTGATCCTGTTCTGTGGAACTAAATACGGAAACGATTATTGAATTGGTTTACCCTTTGACAATACATCAGTTATTCCTATAAGTCAATCTCATGCCGGGGTGTATTTTCCCTTCATCCGTCCCGGTCCCCGTCTTACCCCTCTAACTGACATATCTACATGTCATATAAGCAAAGAGCCCCCCTTTTCTCGTCAAAAATACACAAAAACCGTGCTTTATTTTTGCATTTTATTGTCAATTTATAGTCATAACCTATTGTTTCGGCGCTTATCCGCTGACACTAACAATTAGATTTTTGGGGTGTCAGAACATAAAATTATTATAGGTTTTGGAGAGGGTTCAGACTCCGCCTGCATGACAAAAGGTTTCATAAAAAGCAATTAATTACAAGGAGGAAAACGCAATGAAATTGACTGAACAGCAGTTCAAGGATTATTTGCTTCAGATCCGCGCGCTGGCTGAGGGCCCGTTCGATGAGATGCAGAAGGAAATCGAAGTGACGAATACGTTCCCGCCGGAATTCTATCAGACGGCGATCGACAATGATCTCTATCGCTTCGCGCTTCCTGAAAAGTACGGCGGATTCGGACTTTCCGAAAAGCAGATCCTGATGGTTCAGGAAGAGTTCTCCCGCGGCCCGGGCGGAATGCGCATGCATCTGCACCACGCGGCTGACCTTGACTGGAGAATCCTGGATGACTTCGGCAGCGATGAGCTGAAGGCTCAGTACATGGACAAGTTCCAGGACAAGACCATCTATGTAAACTTCGCTCTGACAGAGAGAACAGGCGGCACCGGCGCTGACCTCCACACTCTGGCGATCAAGGATCCCGAGGATCCCGATTACTACATCATCAACGGTGAGAAGACTCTTATTTCCCACACAGACTGCTCCGATTTCACATATCTGATCGTGAAGACCGATCCCGAGTCTGACAAGGACGAGTCCCTTTCCGCTTTCTTCGTAGACGTACACACACCCGGCTTCGAGATCATCCCCATGTCCCACATGATGGGCTGCCGCGGCGCAGGCCACGCGGATCTGAAGTTCACCAACATGCGTGTACACAAGAAATACATGCTCGGCAAAGAAGGACAGGGCCTTGAGGTCGCTATGCACTCGCTGGCAGTTTCCCGCGCGCACATCGCTGTTTCCAACCTCGGTATGGCACAGAGAATGCTCGAGATGACCATCAAGAGAGCACATGACCGCGTCACATTCGGCAAGCCTCTTTGCAAGAGACAGAAGATCCAGCAGGATATCGCTGACATGGGCACAAAGATCAACGCGCTTCGTCTTATGATCTGGGATTTCGCTAAGGATTATGACGCAGGCCTCAACATCGATATGAAGGCCGCTATGTGCAAACTGTTCTCCATCGATACAGTTCGTGAAGTTTCCGACTCCATGCTTGAGATCTTCGGCGGCATCGGCTACTTCGAGGACAACAACGGTGTCCGCAGACCCGACGGCTCCGATTACGGCCCGGTCGAGAGACTGTATCGTGACTGCCGCGCTATGTGGCTTGAGGAAGGCCCTCGTACGGTTCAGAGACTGACCGCGTTCCGCGGACTTGATCAGTGCGGCGGACGCATTTCCTACCTCGACTGATTTTTAGGCACTGACTCGTGCAATGATAAACGGAACAGCCATAGGCGTCAAAACCTATGGCTGTGTTCCGTACTAATGGAGGAACAGCATGAAACCGTTAGAAGGTGTAAAAGTCGTAGATCTTACGACATTTTTGGCAGCGCCCACCACGGCGCGCGTACTGGGAGAGTGGGGCGCTGACGTCATAAAGGTCGAGTCCCCCAAAGGAGACCCGGGCCGCACGCAGGGTGCAGTCTTTGGCATGAAATATGAGGACGACGAGAATCTCGGATTTGATATGTCCAACATGAACAAGAGATTCACGACGATCAACCTCAAGAGCGAAAAGGGCAAGGAAGTCATGGACAAGCTTCTTGCCGACGCGGATGTCTTTGTCACGAACACAAGGACAAAGGCTCTTGTAAAGCTCGGTTACGATTATGAGACGCTTAAGGCAAAATATCCCAGACTGATCTTCGCACAGATCCTCGGCTACGGCGAGTTCGGCCCCGAAAAGGATACGGCGGGATTTGACGTCACCTGCTACATGGCAAGGGGCGGTGTCTTCGGAACAACCGTCAACAAAGGGAGCGATCCCATGATCCCTACAAACGGATTTGGCGATTTCCAGGCTTCCATGTGCCTTGCGTCCGGCATTTGCGCAGCACTGTTCAACCGTGACAGGACCGGTGAGGGGGACAAGGTCACCGTATCGCTGCATCACGCCGCGATCTTCATGCTCAGCACGGGCGTAGTCTCCGCGCAGTACGGCAATTCCTATCCTAAGGACCGCCGCGAAGTAATCTGCCCGACCAACAACGTGTTCAGAACGTCGGACGACAAGCTGATCGCCGTCTGCGCTCCCGAGTATGACAGGACCTATGACAAGATCATGCGTCTGGTGGGGCGCGAGGACCTGGTGGGAGACGAGAGATACAATAACTGCGACCGTCTCAACGAAAACAAGCTCAACAGCGTTGTCGTTGATATTCTTGATGAAGCTATCAAGAAGTTTACCCGCACGGAGATCCTTAAGATCTTCAAGGACAACGATATCCCCTGCGAGGGCTGCTATGAGCCTGTCGACATGTATGAGGATGAGCAGGTCTGGGCGAACGGCATCATGACAAAGCTTGACTGCCCGTCCGGCCAGCGCAATATCGGTACCGTTCCGGTTAAGTTCGGCTCCTATAAAGATCCCAGCTACGTTGTGACCCGCGCGCAGGGCTCCGATACCATCGAAGTCATGAAGGAACTGGGCTACACAGACGAGCAGATCGACGAATATCTGGCGGAAGGCGCAGTCGTCGGAAAGACAGCGCTTCGCAAATAGATCCACATTATCAATACTAGCATTACCAGACTAGAAAGAGGGAAAACAGTATGAAAGACAAAAAATACTTATGGGCCTTGCTTTCCGTGTATTTTGCTTATCTGACACACGGAATTCAGGCAATCGTAATTTCTCAGAACTCTGCAAATTTCCAGCAGCAGTGGGGTGTTGACGCAGGCGGCATCTCCGGTGTCATTGCATGGACAGGACTTGGCAAACTTGTTTCTGTCTGGATCTGCGGCGAAATTTCCGACAAGATCGGCCGCAAGATCATGATCGTGATCGGCGCGATCATGTACGTCATTTTCTTCTGGCTCCTGCTCACAACAACCAGTGTCGGAGTCGCTTCCGTCGCTGCATTCATGGCCGGTGTTGCCACATCCTTCTTTGACGGCGCCTGCTATGCGGTTGCGCAGGAAAGCTGGGTAAAGGCTCCCGGCACGGCAGTTATCCTGATCAAGGGTGTCATTTCGGTCTCCGGAACTTTCTATCCTCTGATGGTTGCTTCCATGAGCCAGAGCGGCAACTGGAAAGCTCTCATCGTCCTTCCGATCGTGATGTCTGTCATCGTTCTGCTGGTCGCTCTGTTTGCTCCTTATTCCTATGATGAGGAACTCAAAGAACTCAAAGAAGCCAAGAAGGTCAAGGAAGACGCACAGCTGGTGGACGAGGATGCTATCAAGGGCAAGGCCCGCATCAAGAGCCCCATCCCGTTCTTCGCAATCGCCGGGTGCGCTGTATATGGTTTCATCGCAATGGCTACCATGTACTCCGCGCAGCAGTACCTGAAATCCTTCGGTATGGCTGTTCTGGGCATGGATGAAATGTGGGCGGCAAGCCTGAACTCCATCTACACCATCGGCTCCTTCGCGGCAGTCGTGATCTGGGGTATCTTCATGGCAAGCCTTGGCTGGAGAACACTGAAGATCCTTCTGATCGACCTGGCAGGTTCGGTTATCGCTTATGCGCTGGTCGTTCTGATCCGTGTTCCCGTCATGGTTCAGATCGGTGCTTTCGCAATCGGTTTCTTCGCGGCAGGCGGCGCGCTTCAGTGCGGTGTTGCTCTGATGCAGGAAATCCATCCCGGCCCGAAGGGCAGAAACCTTGGTATCTACTACACATTCATGGGACTTGCTTCCTATATCATGCCGCAGCTCGCTAAGATATTCTACAACATGGCCGGCGGCAACGAGGCACAGGCCGTTATCAATGAGATGGCAGTCAACCTTGGTCTTGCCATTGTAGGACTTGTGTTCATGCTCTATCTGGCAAAGAATTACCAGAAATGGTTCGGCGTTAGTGTTTGGTCCAAAAAAGGTGCTGATGAGTAATTGACATAATGACATAATGCGGATCATACATATTTGACGTTGCCCGGAGAATGCTCAACGCATTCTCCGGGTTTGGCTGTATTTTTCGGAGATCCTCCGCTATTTGCAGCCGGACAGAAACAAAGGGGGAAAAGGTATTGAGTAAGAGGAATAAGATCATTGTTGCTCTTCTTTTGGTCATCAGTATATTTGTCGCGGGCAAAGAGATCTACACCTATGTGCGCGGCCTTACGGCTGACTATCCCGACAATGACCTGAACGGGTACATTGCCTGGGCGGCCGGCGGAGCAACAGACACGACATCAAGAGGTATTACAGTTCAAGCTCAGAAGTTCCTTGGCGCCAACATTGTCATGCAGAACAAGACAGGCGCGACGGGCGCCATTGCCACGGAATTCGTGGCGCACCTGCCCGCGGACGGCTATTCTCTTCTCTACAACGCGGAAAACCCCACGCTGTATCACGTGATGGATATTTCCAATGTTGATTACGATGAGTTTTATCCGATCCTTTTGTTCGGCAGTCAGGTCGCGGTCGTGATCGTGCCGCCGGATTCCCGGTATCAGTCCATCAGCGATGTCATAGAGGACGCCGCCGCGAATCCCGGCAAGATCAACCTGGGCATCTCAGGTGTGGGCGGACTTCCCTACAATGTGTCCTGCATGATGGAGAGTACCAGCGGTGTCGACTTCAATCAGGTGCCTTTTGACGGAGACGCCTCGATCATCAGCGCGCTTCTGGGCGGACATGTGGATCTGTCGGTCGTCAACTATTCGACCGCGGCAGACCTGTACAAGACCGGAGACCTCCGCATTCTTACTGTTCTGAATAATGAGAGGCTCGAGGCGATCCCCGAGGTGGAGACGATCTCGGAAGTATATCCGGAATACGAGAAGTATTTTCCCTGGGGAGCCTTCACCGGCGTTTACTGCAGGGATGATGTGGAAGAGGAGAGAAAAGAGATCCTCGTGGACGCCTTTAAAAAGGCCTATGAGACGGAGGAGTTCCAGAGTTACCTGACGGACAACTACATCATTCCTCTGGGGATCAGCGGAGAGGAAGCCAGAACATACTGGAAGCGCTGGCAGTCGGTTACGACATGGCTTTTATATGATTCCGGCGCCACCAATATTTCTCCCGAGAATTACAATATTCCCAGGATCGAGGATTTTGACGAAGGGGGGACTGAATCATGAAGAAAGGCGAAAAGGTATTTAACTGGATACTGGCCGCTATGAGTGTCCTGTTCGTGATCCTGTCTGTGCAGATCACGCCGCTTTCGGAGCTTTCCGTGGAGAGCGAAGGCTTCTATCCGGTACTGATCTCCGTGATCAGTCTCATACTGGCGGTGACCAACCTCCTGCAAGGCTTCGCTAACGAAAAGGCGGCAAAAGACGGGAGCGATGCGGATAAGAAAGAACTGCCGCCGCTAGGCAAAGACGTTGTCGTGATGATGGGGCTGCTCGTTCTGTACGCAGTGCTCATCTTCACCGTTCACTATATCATCGCGACGCTTGTCTTCACGACGGCCGCCACTTTTTATCTGAGCGGCAAAAAGGACTGGAAGACCAGTTTTTTAGTGGGATTTATCGCCACCATGATGATCGTTCTGGTATTCAAGTATGGCTTCAGTGTCATACTTCCCTAAAGAGAGGAGGAGAGCATGCCTATTATTCTTAAGCAAATTCTGTTTTGTGCGATCGGCTGCTTCGCCGGCATTTACGTCGGCGCGATCCCGGGCCTGAGCGTCACTATGGCGACCTCCCTTCTCATCGCCATGACGTATTCCTGGAGCACGGAAGCTGCTCTGGCCGTCATGATGGGCGTCTACATCGGAGGCGTCTACGGAGGTTCCCGCGCGGCGATCCTTTTAAATATCCCCGGAGCGCCCTCGGCGGTCGCAACTACATTTGACGGCTATCCGCTGGCAAAGCGGGGCGAAGCCGGCCAGGCCATCGCGACCAGCACGATCACTTCCGTGGTCGGCGGTCTCATCGGCTGTCTGTTCCTGTATTTCGGCGCGCCGCAGGTCGCCAAGATCGCGCTTTCATTCGCACCTCGTGACTACATGCTGCTCACACTGATGGGACTGATGCTGGTGGGCAGTATCAGCGGCAACAGCATTGTCAAAGGACTGCTCGCGGCATCGGTGGGCCTTATGCTCGGTGTGGTCGGCATGGACCCGATCACCGGCATAGGACGTCTGACGTTCGGCAACGTCTCTATGCGTGCCGGCATCAGCTACATTCCCGTCATGATCGGCCTGTTCGGCGTCGGAGAATCCCTTTATCAGATTCCCCACAGAAACGATCCCATCGTCAAGCAGAAGGTGGATTCGATCCGCCCGCCGTTTGAGAAACTGTGGAAAATGCTGCCCATCGCGGCATTCAGTGGTGTGCTGGGCACGATCGTCGGCGCGCTTCCCGGCGCGGGCGGCGATATCGCGGCGCTTCTGGCTTACGATTCGGCAAAGCGCCTGGTGCGCCATCCGGAGAGACCCTTCGGAGAGGGCACACTGGAAGGCGTCGTGGCGCCGGAGTCGGCCAACAACGCGGCCATCGGCGGCGCTCTGATCCCAATGCTGACGCTTGGAATTCCCGGCGATTCCGTCACGGCGATCTTTATCGGCGCTCTTTCCATCCACGGCATCCGCGCCGGATCCATGCTGATGACGGAGCAGCCTGAGCTCTTTAAAAATCTTGTATGGCTGTCGGTGGTGGGCAATATTTTTCTGCTGATCTTCGGCATGATGGGTATCCGTATTTTTGCCAAACTTGTGGAGATCCCCAGGGAGATCCTGCTCCCGCTGATCATCGTGATCTCCGTGATCGGCAGTTATTCCATCAACAATATGACGCTCGACATCGTCTGGACACTGATTGCCGGCATCATCGGTTACTTTATGAAGTATTACGGAGTTCCGGTCGCGCCCCTTGTCCTTGGCCTGATTTTGGGTCCCACGATCGAAGTAAACTTCCGCAGGGCTGCCATTTCGGCAGGCGGCGTAGGGGGCATGTTCGGTGAGATCTTTACGCATCCGATCTCCCTGATTCTGTTCCTCATCCTCGCCCTGATGATGGGAACGCAGATCTACAGCTCCGTTAAGAGGAATAAGAAGGGATGAACCGATTCCCGTTTTTAATGTTGCATTGAAATAATAGAGATTTTATAATTAAAATCGCTTGAATTTAATGTCAATGTATTTAATGGGGAACGGGTGAACAAATGAAATATTATATGCCTGCAGCGGTAATCGAGGAAAAGGACTGCGTTGCCTCCCATGCGGCGGATATGGCTTCCCTGGGAAGGAAAGCTCTGATCGTCACCGGAAAGAGCAGCGCGAAGATCTGCGGCGCCTTTGACGATGCGGCCCGCGCGCTTGAGGGACAGGGCGTCTCCTACGCCCTGTTCGACGGCGTGGAGGAGAACCCTTCTGTAGAGACGATCATGAAGGCGAGAGATCTGGGCGTCAAAGAGGAGGCCGACTTTGTCATCGGCATCGGCGGCGGATCCCCTCGCGCTCATGATAAAACATAAGGATCAGGGCTGGGAATACATGTATGACAGCTCTGCTTCTTCCGACGCGCTTCCCGTCGTGCTGATCCCTACGACATGCGGGACCGGTTCCGAGGTTACGGGCATCAGTGTTTTGACAAGGCATGAAAAGAGGGCCAAGGGGTCCATTCCCCACAGGATCTTCGCAAAGTACGCGCTTTTGGACAGCAAATATCTTGCGTCCGCGCCCAGGCAGATCCTGGCCAATACTTCCATCGACGCTTTTGCTCATCTGGTGGAGAGTTATATCAACGCAAAGGCGAATCGATACAGCAGAATGTGCGCGGAGAAGGGGATAGAAGTCTGGGCACTGAGCAAAGATGTGATATTAGGAAAGAGAGAGGCAAAAGAGCAGGATCTTACGAACATGCTGGACGCCTCCTGTCTGGCCGGTATTGCCATCGCGCAGACGGGAACAAGTCTTCCCCACGCGCTCAGCTACCGCCTGACCTATGACGAGCATGTCCCTCACGGA
>CAJOLP010000004.1 GCA_905235465.1 uncultured Lachnospiraceae bacterium
GGGTGAGGATAAATGGCAAGTTTGGAAAAGGATAGAAAAGCAGATCAGCATATCATCAAGGAGTCCTATTTTCGGCTGGTGATCATAAACATTATCGTGCTGATGGCGAGCACAATGAGCGGCCTGGTCGACAACCTCGTGATAAGCCGCGAGCTCGGGGAGGAGGCGCTTGCCGCCGTGGGGTTTTTTGCCCCGGTCCTGGCGCTGGTGGGGATCGGTTATGTCATCGTCATGGGCGCGGCCGTTTTGTGCGGCAATTACATAGGGGCCGGCCAGCAGGGAAAAGTGAGCGCCCTGTTTAACAGCGCGGTGCGGGTCCTCACCGGTTTTTATCTCGTCTTCGCCCTGATCCTGGTCTTTGGGCGGGTGCCTTTGGCCACGCTTCTGGGCGCCAGGGGCGTCGCCAATGAACTGCTCCAGGCATACATGGCCGGCTACGGGCCCAGTGTCCTCTTCACTATGGTGGCGGCGCTGCTTTTGTCCCTGGCCTCCTTCAACAACGAGCTCACCCGCTCCTATATCTCGGCGGCCCTACTGTTTGTCGCGAGCATTGTCTTTGACCTGGTGCTCGTAAAACCGCTGGGGATCTTCGGCATCGGTCTTGCCACCACCCTGAGCAACGCGATTCCCGTCGTGGTCCTTCTCCCTGTATTTTTAAAGAAGGAGGCGACGGTACACTTTGAAAAAGGACGGACAGATCTGAAGCTCGTGGGGGAAGCCGCCAAGAGAGGCATGCCCGCACTGTTCTTCACCGCCGGCATGCTGATCAAGAACAGCCTTCTCAATTATTCCCTGGCGGTCAGCGCCGGCGATGCGGCCATCGCGGTCGTCAATGTCATGGGATCGGTCTGCGGCATCGGGGGAACGTTTTCGGGAGGCTTCGTGAACGCCTATTCCGTACTGGGAAGCCTGTACTACGGGGAAGAGGACAGAGGGGGATTTGTAGATCTCTTCTGCACCTCGATCCTTTATGGCACCATATTCCTGACGGCGGCCGCCGCGGGGATAGCCTTCGCCTCCAAGCCGCTTGCCGGCATCTTCTTCGCCCCGGGTACTGATATCTGGCAGATGGGGCAGCGGATGTTCCTGCTGGGATTTTGGTTCCTCCCGCTCACGTTTATTTTTAACCTTTTGATCAATTCCTATAAGATCCAGGACAGAATGACGCTTGCCAATATTCTGTCCCTTCTCGAGCCGGGGCTGTGCGGCGTGTTCGCCCTGCTGGCGGTGCCCGGGTTCGGCACGGATGCCGCATGGCTGACCTGCACATGGAGCGACGTGGTCATGATCGGGATCGTCCTCATCTCAGTATTTGTATGGAAGAAAAAGGTGACCTTCCGCCCGGAGGATATCTTAAAGCTCCCGGACGACTTCGGCGCGGCCGAAGATGAGTATGAGGAATTCAACGTCACCCGCAGAGAACAGGTCTCCGAGATCTCGGAGGAGGTCTGGAATTTCTGCAAGGAGCGGGGAGTGGATGAAAAGAAAGCCTACTGGGCGAGTCTGTGCGTCGAGGAAGTGACCAGAAATATCTTTGACTTCGGGACGCCGGGCAAAATGTTTTTCGCCATCGATGTCCGTGTTGTCTGCAAAGATGAGCTGACCATCCGCTTCCAGGACAACTGCCGCAAATTTGATCCCTGTGATTATATGAAGATGATGCATCCCGACTCGCCCGAACAGAACATCGGACTGCGCATGGTTTCTAAAGTGGCCTCCTACATGGATTACTTCAACAACGCGGGGATCAATACGCTGATTCTGAAAATTTAGCTTCCGGATGGGCGGCGCACCGAAAAATAAACACATTCACACCTTTCTGAATTGTTTTTTTCTGTGTATTATTAGTGTGTAATGTTTTCTCTGGTACTGAAAAAGAGGTGCAGGATGATCGACGAATTTGAGACCAGGGTGACCATGGACACCAGAGGCTTTGTGCTTTTGGGTGATTATGTCCCGGGCGTAGTGCAGGAGATCCGGTACTATTCCACTTACAATTTTGTCGGGGACAGGATCAACGGTTACGACGAACCGTGTGCCATGCTCACCAAAGAAGCGGCAAGGGCGCTGCAGGCCGTCAGCAATGAGATGAACGTACAGGGCTATCGCCTCAAGATATTCGACGCTTACCGTCCCGCGAGAGCGGTGAAACACTTTGTGATGTGGAGCATCGACGACCTGGATCTTCGCATGAAACCGTTTTTCTATCCGGATCTGGATAAGAGCGATCTGTTTGAGCGGGGGTACATCGCCAGGCATTCCAGTCACAGCAGGGGCAGCACCGTCGATCTGACGCTGATCGATATGACGACCGGCAAGGAGATGGATATGGGGAGCAGTTTCGATATGTTCAGCGAGATCTCGCACCCCGGCTACAGGGGGGAGAAGATCACGGACGAACAGTACGAGAACCGGATGTTCCTTCAAAACGCGATGGTTCGCAGCGGATTTGAGCCCCATGACAACGAGTGGTGGCACTTTACCCTCCAGTATGAGCCGTATCCGTACACCTACTTCGATTTTCCCGTATCCTCTGAATATATGAAAAGATAAAAGGAAGAAATAGGGAGGGGGGCATATGTTTCTTGATATTCTGACAAAGATCGATGATGTAATGTACTATCCGATCCTCATCATCGTCATGGGGGTGGCCGGTCTTTACTTCACCTTCAGGACAGGCTTCGTTCAGATCCGCCTGTTTAAGGAGGCCTGCAGACTGATCATGGAGAAACCCGCTGACAAGGAGCACGTTTCCTCCTTTCAGGCGCTGATGGTCTCCACGGCCTCGCGCGTGGGCACGGGCAACATCGTCGGCGTATCGACCGCGATCTGTCTGGGCGGCCCGGGGGCGGTCTTCTGGATGTGGCTCATGTGCATTATAGGCGCGTCATCCGCCTTTGTGGAGAGCACGCTCGCGCAGATCTATAAGAGAAAAGAAGAGGATGGCGGCTGTTACGGCGGCCCGGCCTACTATATCGAGCAGGCGCTGCGCGCCCCGGCCCTTTCCATTATTTTTTGTATTTGCCTCATCGCCACTTACGCGGTCGGCTTCAATATGCTCTGCTCCTACAACCTGCAGTCCACGTTCGCGGCCTACAGTTTTTATGATGAGAAGATGACGCCCATCATCGTCGGACTGATCCTCGCCGCGCTGGTGGGGTACTGTGTGATGGGAGGCGGCAAAAAGATCGTGAGGCTGACAGAAGTGGTCGTCCCGTTCATGGGCCTTTTCTATGTCGCGATCTCCCTGATCGTGATCCTTTTCCATATCACGAATATCCCGCACATGTTTGCGCTGATCTTCAGCGACGCCTTTAATTTCAAGGCGATCTTCGGCGGTGTTTCGGGATCCTGTATGATCTACGGCATCAAGAGAGGCCTGTACTCCAACGAGGCCGGCGTGGGCTCGGCGCCCAACGCGTCCGCTTCCGCCATGGTGACCCACCCCGTCAAGCAGGGGCTGGTCCAGACGGTCTCGGTGTACATCGACACGATGCTCCTGTGCACGGCGACAGCGCTTATGTGCCTTAGCTCCGGCGCGGAGATCTCCGCGGAGGTGAGCGGTACGCCCTACGTGCAGAACGCTATTTCTACCGTATTCGGCGCGATCGGCCCGGTCTTCATCACCCTCGCGATGACGCTGTTCGCGTTCACAACGCTTCTGGGAAATCTTTACTATGTCGACAACGCGCTGATCTATATGAATGGCAAGAAGAAGCCCTCGGATCTCTTCATGAGGTGCTTTTATGTGGCCTGCGTGCTCGTCATTTTTGTCGGCGCCACGATCCCGATGGACGCGGCCTGGGCGACAGCGGACATCACAATGGGACTTATGACCATCATCAACCTGCCCTGCTGCTTCATCCTTTTCGAAACGGCAAGGCGCGCGCTGGGGGACTATGAGAAGCAGCTGGGTGCCGGCAAAAATCCCCAGTTCCACGCAAAAGATATAGGGCTGGATGAGAAAAAGCTCAGCTTCTGGCAGTGAGCTCCCGGCAGTGAGCGGGAAACGAAGACAGAGCGGCAGCGACTTGGATCGCTGCCGTTTTTTTGTCCTTTCCCGGGATCTGCCCGCCCTTGACAATCGTCGCATCCTACGATAAAATGGGGTCAGCTTAAAGGTTCACGCACACGAAGGGAGACCGGGAATGAACATTGACAAGGCAGCAATTCTGATCAAAAAGGCAACGCTGGAATTTGAAAAGCTTTCAAACGCGGAGCTGGAAAAATACGATCTCACATCGCCCCAGTTCAAGGTGATGAAATATCTGTTTGACGAGGCGGAAAACGGGGTCAGGATCGTCGATCTCGAGAAGTATTATTCCATGTCCCACCCCACGACGATCGGGATCGTGCAGAACCTTGAGAAGAAGGGGCTGGTGGAGTACAGGGACAATCCGCACCACGCCCGCAGCCGCTACATTGCGCCGACCCAAAAGGGCATGGAGCTCAAAGAGGAGCTCGAGAGCGTCGGGGATGAGCTGGAGGCGGAGCTGACGAGGAACCTGACGGACAAAGAGCGCCTGCGCCTGATCGCCCTTTTAAAGAAAATGATGGGGATCGGGCCGGACGAGGGGTAGACGGTTCCGGAACAGGGACGCATGACAGACAAGGCAAAGCGGATCAATGGATCGGGAAGGAGATTTGCAATGAGGATCATCACACTGGAAGAACACTATGCGGATCAGCATATCATGGACGAGAACAACGCTTTTCGCGGGGAGCAGCCCGCGCTGCCGCCGGAGCAGGCGGAGGCGATGAAGTTTCTGATGTCCCGCGCTTTTCCGGGGCCGGAGCTTCTGGATTTTGAGAAGAGAGTGGAGTACATGGACCGGAACGGGATCGACGTGCAGGTGCTCTCGGTCACGACACCGGTTTCCGACAACGTGCCCGCCGCTGACGCCATCCGGATCATCCGCGAGGCGAATGACATCACGAAGAAGCATATGGAAGAGCATCCGGGGCGCTTCGAGGGCTTTGCCGCGCTGCCGATGATCGATCCGGAGGCGTCGGCCAAAGAGCTGGAGCGGTGCGTGAAGGATCTCGGTTTCTGCGGCGCCATGATCGCGGGCAGGAGCAGGGGCAGATTTTACAACGAAAAGGAGTTTTTCCCTGTATTTGAGAAGGCGGCGGAACTGGACGTGCCGATCTACTTCCACCCCGCGCTGATCCCGATGGAAATACAGCAGACCTACTATATGTCCGACGCGTATTCCTTTGCCGTCGGGTCGGAGCTGGCGTCGGCCGGGTACGGCTGGCACTCCGAGGTCGGGATCCAGGTCTCAAGAATGATCCTCTCCGGCATCTTTGACAAGCTGCCGACCCTGAAGTTCCTCTCCGGCCACTGGGGAGAGACGATCCCGGCGTTCCTTGAGCGCATGGACACCATACTGGACCGGGAGCTGACAGGGCTCGACAAAAAGTTCTCCGAGTATTATAAGGAGCACGTCTACATCACGCCCAGCGGCATCATGTCCAATGACCAGCTGGAATACATCGTCAAGGTGATGGGGGCGGACCACGTGCTCTACGCCATCGATTATCCTTATATGAAGCCGGAAAACGTGTACGAGTTCCTGATGGACAGCAGCCTTTCGGATGAGGACAAAGAACTGATCGCGCACAAAAACGCGGAGAAACTGCTTCACATATAAACAAATGATTTGAAGGGCCATAGAGAATATGAAAAAGATAGTCAGTATTATAGCAGCAATGACTTTGGCCGCCGGCCTTGTGAGCTGCGGCACCCGCGCGGACGCCGCCGCGGAGACGGAGCAGACGGAGATCACTGAGGACGCGCAGGGCGCGCAGGACGCGCAGGACGCCGCTGCAGAGGCGGAAGGCGAGATCGCCGAGGACGCGCAGAGTTCTATGGCGGAGGCGTCCGCGGATGTCACGGCGGAGGGCCTCCCCGCGGCAGAGCCCGGCAAAGCGGCTTCAGGACTGAGCGAATACGTCGATTCGAACGGGGAGAGCGCGACGATCCCGGCCGGATTCGTTGTTTCTAAGGAGAAAGACGAACAGGTCATCAATGAGGGGCTTGTCGTGATCGGGCCTGACGGCAGCGAGTACGTCTGGATCCCCACCACCGTGACAGAGCTTGCCCAGAGGGATTTCGGGGCATTCTTCTCCGGCGGGGACTCCATCTCCAATTATTATGATGAGACGGATCTTCCGGAATACCGGGCGATGGCGGACAGCGTAGACCGCTTCGGCGGATTTTACTTCAGCCGCTACGAGATCAGCCGCTCGGAGAATGATCTTCCCGCCAGCAGGCAGGTAACGGACGGAAAGCCCTATAAGATCTGGACCAACTTCTCTCCGCAGGACGCGACGGAGATCTGCGCGAAGCTGTACGCGGACAACGATACGGTGCAGGGCTTTTTCCCCTGGGGAAGCAACTGGGACACCGTTCTGCAGTGGCTCATCGATACCGGGAACAAAGAGCCGGCCCAGATCAGTTCCGACAGCTCGGGCTGGGGCAATTACGCGAACGACAGCTTTTCCGTGAATGCGAACAACCGATCCACCGGCATCTGGGAAGAAGCCGAGGCCAACAATATCTGTGACCTTGCCGGCAACAACTGGGAGTGGACGCAGGAGCGCTGCGGGTCAAGCTATGTCATGCGCGGCGGCGGCTGCACCCTGATGGGCGGCGGCTGCAACGGCAATGATTACCCCGCCGCGGTGCGCGATCCCCTGCCGGGGAACAACCACCATCCGAATGTGGTCGTTCGCGCGGGACTGTTTATAAAGTGAGCACTGCGTGACCATTCGTCGGCGCAAGTGGAGCAAGAAGGAGGGTGTATGCAATGAAAAGACTACGGTTGTGTTCTATTCCGCGCAAAGGCACAGATACAGCTGGACGTCTGTATTCATGTCTTCCAGATCCAGGTCAAAGAGATCTCGTATGCGCTGGAGACGGTAGTAGAGCGAATTCCTGTGCAGGTTCATGGCTTTGGCGGTCTCGCTGTAGTCCATCCGGTTGAGGAGCCACATGCGCAGCTTGGGTGTTGTTTTGCAGGTCATACTGTCTCATCTCAAAGACGCCGGGGTGCGTGAAATCCACGGAGACCGGAACGCCCCGCGTCAGCATCTCCAGCGCGCACTCCGAAAAGACCCAGTCCGCCTTATTGACGCCGGAAAGGTTTCCGTACCGCAGCGCCGCCGCTGCATGCTCCGCCATTTTTCCGGCGAGCAGCAGGTCGTGGAAGGGGTAGGAGAGGCCGTACCGGTGGCCCCTGTCCGCGATCCAGGCTTTCAGCGCCTGCAGATCCTTGTTTTGGGCATTTGCCAGCAGATAGGTGATCCCCTCATCCTGATACAGAAGCATCCGGGAGCGCGTCTCATCCACCCTGTTTAAGATGAGCTGCGGGGGGAGCTCCGCGGCGAGCACGACATAGCGCGCGGCCGGGTAAAAATACCGGTTCCGCTCCGCGTTTTCCAGATCCCGCGCGGTCGCCGAGCCGTGGAAGAGCTTGCTGATGAAGTGCTCCCTTTGGGTGCCGAGCTGTATTTTGCCCGACTCGCTCGCGCGAAGGACCAGCGCCAGCGCGTCCGCGCAGGCCTGAAGGGCCTCGTCCTGTTCCGGCGTGCAGACGCAGTCGTCCACCAGGACGGTGAGCACGCCGAGTATGTTTTTGCCGCTGAAAATGCCGGTGGTCAGGTGCGGGTGGTCCTCAAAGTATCCCCAGTCCACAACGATGGTGGTGTGCGGATTTTCGATCATGCTGGAGATCAGGTTGTGCTTCCTGAACAGGTCGAGAAGCTCGCCCGAGACATAGATCTGATCGCCCTTTTTGTCGAGCATATCGTCGGTGCTTCCCGGATCCTCGTCCGCGGAAAGCACGCGAAAAGAGGTGTCCGTGACGGAAACGGCCGACCCGAAGATGCGGCTGGCCGCCTTCTGCACCGCCGCAACGCTCCCCTCCTGTACAGCGCGGAATAAAAGCTCGTACATCTCATCATTCATTTCATCTTACCCCAATCAAATCTGTGCATTTGCACAAAATGTTTCCCCGCTTTTCATGCTACTGCAAATTGGCGCAAAAGGCAAGGGATGGTACGATTAAATAGTAAAAGTCTGTTCTGTAAATCGTATTTAAATGTAATGGATTGGAGGGTCATTATGAAGAAAGGAAAAGAGCAATTTCCGCATTTGTTTGAACCTCTTCAGATCAAGAGCCTGTATCTGAAGAACCGTTTTATCGAAGCGCCGATGGGGACCTTTTCGGAGGAAGTCAACGGCTATCCCAGTTATCAGCAGATTGAATATTACAGGACCCGCGCCAGGGGCGGCTTCTCGCTGATCATTCCCGAGGCGCAGTTCGTCGTCAGCAAGACGGAAGCGTGGATCGCCCACCAGACCATCGTCGGGACGGCCGACCAGATGCACGGCTGGCTCGCCATTTCCGAGGCGGTCCACTCCGAGGGCGCCAAGATCATGTGGGAGCTGGGGTGCGGCCTGGGCCGCGAGGCACCGGTCTTTGTCGGAAACGGAACGTCTTCAGCTTCCGAGAACCCGCTCTTTTACAATCCGTCCGTGAAGGCGCACGCCCTGACGACCGACGAGGTCCACGAGATCGTGGAGGGATACCGCACGGCGGCGAAACACGTCCTGATGGCAGGCGGCGACGCCATTGAGATCCACGCCCACTACGGCTATATGCTGGATCAGTTCATGACGCCCATCTGGAACCACAGAACGGATGAGTACGGCGGATCCTTTGAGAACCGCATGCGCCTGGTCAAGGAGGCCTATGAGGTGACCCGCGAGGTGGTCGGCCCCGACTTCCCGATCTTCATCCGCATGGCTGCGTACCACGATTTCGAGGGCGGACGCACCATGGAGGAGAGCAAGGAGATCATCAAATATCTGGACGCCATTGGCTTTGACGCGTTTGATATCGACCTGGGCTGCTATGACAGCGGCAGGTGGCTGACTCCGTCGATCTACACCGGCGAGGCTTCGATGCTGCACGCGGCGGCGGAGATCCGGACCATTACCGACAAGCCGATCTTCAACGCCGGCATGCATACGCCCGAATCTGCCGAGCAGGCCATCGCGGACGGCAAGATCACGGCGGCTATGTTCGGAAGAGCCTCCATCGCGGATCCCGAGATCCCCAACAAGATCTGGGCGGGCGCCAGAGAGGATATCCGTCCCTGTCTTGCCTGCAACACGTACTGCAGCGGCCATCTGGTCGTCAATAAGCCCATCTCCTGCGCGGTCAACGCGGAGGCGAACTATGAGTTTGAGTACAAGATCAAAAAGACTGAGAACCCGCAGAAAGTCGTCGTCATCGGCGGCGGCCCCGGCGGCATGGAGGCGGCCAGAGTCGCGGCCCTGGAAGGCCACGCGGTGACGCTTTACGAGAAGAGCGGCGAGCTTGGCGGTACTTTGATCGCCGCGGCGAAGCCCTGCTTCAAGGAGAGGCTCCGTCTTTTCACCGCCTGGCAGAAGCGCCAGCTGGAGAAGCTCCCCGTCAGCATCGTGTACAACAAAGAGATCACGGCTGAATCCAAGGAGCTGGAGGAAGCGGACCGGATCATCATCGCCATCGGCGCGGTCCCGGCCAAGATCCCGATCAAGGGCATGGACGGCAGCAACGTGGTCAATGTCATCGATTATCATCTGCACAACGAGAAGCTCCACGGGGACAAGATCCTTGTGGCAGGCGGCGGCGCCAGCGGCTGCGACTGCGCGCTGGAGCTGGCGATGCAGGGCAAGGACGTCACCATCGTGGAGATGATGGACGATGTCGTCAAGGCGATGGTCTCCTACACGCGTGTCCCGCTTCTGTATGAGCTGGACAAATATAATGTAAAGATCCTCACCAATACCAAGATCGTGGAGATCAAGGAAGACGGCGTGCTGGCGGAAGTGGACGGTAAGCAGGAGTTCCTGCCCGCGGATATGGTTGTCGACGCGTTCGGCATGCGGGCGAAGAGGGACGAGGCGAACGCCATTTTCCAAAAGTACGGACACAACGCCGCCATCATCGGCGACTGCGACCACGCGGCGCAGATCGGCGAAGCGGTCCGCGGCGGATACTTCGCGGCGTTTGCCATTCACTGAGTATGTAGGTATCCTCCTTTTCAAGAAGAAAGCAGCCGCCGGATTCTTCCGGCGGCTGCTTTCGTCTGTCTGCTGTCCGCGGCAGCTTATGGCCGCGGGTCATATCAAAGTCATATCGACATCGTATCGACGGATGCGGATGCATGGGAGACGGCGCTCAAGCCAGGCCGCACAGCTTCTCGCTGGACTGCCAGAGCTCCCTGGCATTGTCCTCATTGTAGGAGAGGGGCGAACTCTTGATCGCGTAAATGCTCCGGTCATAATAATTGCCGGAGGTCGTCGCCAGGCTGTCGTTTGTGACAAGCTCCGCATAGGCGTCGGAGGACTTTTCAAGATCCCCGACGCGGTCCGGCATCGTGATCTTGGCCATGGCCGCGCCCGCCTTGCCCACCGGCGCGAAATTGGTCAGCATCATGCCCGGATTGAAGGCGTTCACGGTGACGCTGCTTCCCTCTTCCTTAAGCCGTTTGCCCAGCTCATAGGCAAAGTACAGGTTGCAGAGCTTGGAATAGGAATAGCGAAGGCGCGACTCCCTGTCCTCCTGAGAGGGATGTGCCAGCGCTTCGGTCCCTCTCCACTCCATCTTGCCCATGGGCGAGTCGTGCATATCGCTGCTGGTGACGAAGATCTTTCCGTGATCATCCATATAGGGGAGAAGGAGGTTCGCCAAGAGGAAGTGCCCCAGGTGATTGGTCTGGAAAACGATCTCGAAGCCGTCCTTAGTCATGCCTGTGTGCATGCCGTTGATTCCGGCGTTGAGCAAAAGGGCGTAGATCCCGCCGATTTCCGCGTCCGCGTAGGCCTTCGCGAATTGGCGGACGGAGTCAAGAGAAGCCGTGTCCAGCGTCATGCTCATGATGTTCTCGTTTCCTGTCTCTTCCTGTATGGCAAGGACGGCCGCCTGTGCCTTTTCGGGATTCCGGCAGGCGAGGATCAGCCTGTAATCCTTGTTCTTCGCGATTTTCTTTGCGGTCTCAAAACCAAGACCTGAATTTCCACCGGTAATGATCACTGTGCGCATGGTATTCCTCCCATTCTTCCTTTTTAATATGTATTACTCTGTGATGATGCGGGCCGCCCTGTGATGATGTCACAGCGTCTCTGTGTCAAAGAGAAGCGTGACGGGGCCCTCATTGACCGACGCCACTTCCATGTAGGCGCCGAACTCGCCGCACTCCACATGAAAGCCTCTGGCGGCGCACTCGGCCTTGAATTTTTCGTAGAGCGGGATCGCGGTCTCGGGACGCGCCGCGCCGGTAAATCCAGGCCTGCGGCTCTTAAGATTGGCGTACAGGGTGAACTGCGAGACGACCAGAATGGATCCGCCAATGGTCGCCAGATTGAGATTCATCTTGCCGTTTTCGTCCTCAAAGACGCGGCATCCGCAGACCTTGTCCGCAAGCCTTACGGCATCCGCTTCCGTATCCTGAGGCGCTATGCCTAAAAGGACAAGAAAACCCCTGCCGATCTGTCCTTTCACCTTCCCATCGATCGTCACCGACGCCTCGGACACGCATGTAACTACTGCTCTCATAGACTGCTCCTGTTCTTAAAGCCGTTTTAGCGGCCGTTACCTCGTCTGCGCTCTGCGCTCTGCGCGGGCAGCGGCAAAACGGCAGATACCTTGAAAGGAAATATACCACGGGAACCCCGAACCCGCAATACGAAACAGGGGTCAATGTTTGACAAAATACGGCGCATAGTTTTAAAATGTTTAAGTTGGTATAAGGGGGACCGAAAGAATCGGCGGCCAACAAACGGAAACAATGCAGTTTTTGATAGTTTTGAAAGGAAGAGGGAATTAAAAATGAGTACGTTCGGAAAGATTCTGACCATCATTTTTGGAATCTACATGATGGTCTGCGGACTGTTTTGCATGTTTAATCCGGCGCTTACCTATTCCATGGTTGGATTTCTGGTAGGCTTCACCATGCTCTTTGACGCGTTCTCCCGCTTTTTTGTCTGGATCGCGGAGAAAGATTACGGTTTTAGTGACACCTGGATGCTTATCAGTGCCATCATTTCAGGAATACTCGGCGTTCTGGTCCTTGGGAGCGATGCGCTTCAGATCGGCGTGGAATACTTTATCGTTTACTATGTCGCGATCTGGCTTGTCGTGACCGGTGTCATCATCGTGGTCCGCTCATTCCAGCTCCGCAATCTTCTCAAGCAGATGAGCACGCTGGATCTGACAAAATACTGGCTTCTGCCGCTGATCGTCGGCATCCTGATGGCCGTCTTCGGAGCCGTGAGCGTGGCGCATCCCGATGTGATGAGCCAGACGCTCGGCGTCATGATCGGACTTGGCGTGTTCATCAACGGCGTCAACATGATCGTGCTGGCGACGACAGCTTTCGCGGTGGATTCCAGGCTCAAAGAGATCCAGAACCAGTTGGAAGACCTGGAGCGGGCTGCTATAGACCAGCAGCAGAAGCAGCAGCAGAATCAGCAGCAGGATAAGCAGCAGGATAAGCAGCAGAACAGCTGATTCAAAAAGTAAAAGGTAATCGGTATTATACAAAACGGACGGGGGGAAACGCGGTCGCGCGGCATCCCTGTCCGTTTTTTTGCTGTTTTTATGGCAATTACTGGACATATCCGCGGAATATGAGAAAATAATGAGGATAACCGGCCCAAAGTCATTACCGGACGAGACAGCGAGGAAAAACATGATTCTTTATGTTGTTGCGACTATATTTGCGATCTGTATTTTGGCCGGCGCGGCAGCCGTCATCCACACGCTCCTGACCCCGGCAAAGCACTCGGACTATAAGCCGGCGCCGGATCCGGAGCGCGCGTCCGCCTACGCGCGGAAGTTGTCCGCGATGGTGCGCGTGGATACGACTTCGTATCCCTTTGGCCCGGAGCACCCTTTTGAGGAGCAGCAGGCGAGGTTTGCGCAGTACCACGAGGTGCTCAGGGACCTTTTCCCGCTGGTGCACCGCCATCTGGAGAGGTTTGACGCGGATGGAAGTCTTCTGTACCACTGGAAGGGGAAGTCCGACCGGTATCCGATCGTGCTCATGGGGCATCAGGATGTGGTGCCCGTGGAGGGCGAATGGTCAAAGCCCCCGTTTTCGGGGCAGATCGAGGACGGCAAGGTGTGGGGACGCGGATCGGTGGACACCAAGTGCTCCTGCATGGCGTTTTTCCAGGCGGTGGAGGAACTTCTGGAGGAAGGGTTCGTGCCGCCACAGGACGTGTGGCTCTCCACCTCCTGCACGGAGGAGTGGGGAGGACCCGGATGCCCGGCCCTGGTCTCAGAGCTGGAGCGGCGGGGCGTAAAGCCCTGGCTCGTATGTGATGAGGGCGGCGGTATTTATACGGATCCGATGTTCGGCATCAAGGGAAATTTTGCCATGATCGGCGTGTCGGAAAAGGGGAGGGCAAATGTGCGCTTTACCGCCCGCGGCAAGGGCGGGCACGCGAGCACCCCGCAAAAGGGCACCCCCATCGCGCGGCTGGCCGGCTTCGTCACAGAGATAGACAGGCACAGCCCGTTTAAGAGCAGTATGGATCCCGAGACGAGGGCGATGCTGGAGACACTGGCGCCGGCGGCCTCCTTCCCGATCCGGACGGTCCTGGGGAATCTGTGGCTCTTCAAAAAGCCCATCGAGTGGTTTACACCCGCCATCAACGGGCAGGCGGCCGCTATGCTGGAGACGACGATCACATTTACCATGGCGTCCGGCTCGAACGCGTGCAACGTGATGCCCCGGGAGGCGTCTGTGGGCGCCAACATGAGGTTTATCCACCATCAGGACATGGAAGAGAGCATGGCCATTATCAGCAGGATCGCCGCGAAGTATGATCTGGAGACGGAAGTCCTGCAGGGAACCCCCTGCACGGCGACGCTGGATATAGAGGGAGAGGCATACAAGTTTCTGGAGCGGACCGTGGAAAAGACCTTCCCCGGCTGCATCAGCAGCCCGTATGTGCTGACCGCCGCGACGGACGCGACTTTTTATGAGAGGATCTGTGACAACGTGATCCGCTTCGCGCCGATCGTTTACGGGCAGGAGGAGAAGAGAGGCATCCACGGCGTGGACGAGGCGCTGCGGTACGACTGCCTGCCCGGCGCGGTGGACTTCTTTAAAAATATGATTCGGGATAATCATGGGGAAAGGACGGATGTTTGATGTTTAAGAAAAGAGCGGTGTTATCCGTGAGATTTAAGTCATTGTTGACGGCGGGGATCCTGGGGATCTCTGTGTTTTTGGCCCCTGCGGCGGGGATGCCCGCGCGGGCGGACTCCTACAGGGAATTTCCCTACGACACTTCTACGCCGTGGTCCAACGATGATGTGGACGAGATGCTCGATTACGCCACGCAGTGGGCGGGGCGGATCTCCTACGCGTCGTCGCAAAACAATACGGACGACGAGGGGCGGCGCTTTGAGGAGCTCCATGACGGCGGCGCGACGGACTGCAGCTGGTTTGTCTATCACGTACTTTTCCGCTACGGGCTTGTGGGGGACGAGTTCATACACTCCTATGAGTGGGGGAACGACCCGGGGTGTTATCCGGGCGCGTACAATATCGGCTCCGACATCGATGACGCGTCTCCCGGCGACATCATCTGCACCGGAGAAGGGACAAAGCCCCAGAACAGTCATGTCATGATCTATATAGGCGACGGGATGGTCGTGGAGTGCGCGGCCGGCTCGGGCGTCAAGATCTCGGGCGCGCCCGGTCATCCCAGGGAGATCGTCCATTTCGGATGCCTGCCGACGACAGATTCGGACAAGACAGTGGATACGGAATAATAAAAAGGAGAGAAAACAGTGATCGATCGGGAAGCGGAGTCGCTTCGTTACAAATACAGACACAACCGCGCGGGCTGGATCTGCGGCACGATTCTTGTGCTGGCAGCCCTGGCCGCCGGCATATATTTCGGGTGGTTTTACACAGGATGGGTCGGCATTCCGCGGACGCAGTACCTGTATTTTGTGGACCGCGGAATTTTCCTCGAGAACACGTGGATCAGATCCGACGACGGGACCTATTATTACACGGACAGGAACGCCAAGATGGCCAGGGGGATCTATGAGATCGACGGGCATTATTATCTGTTCTCTCAAGAGGACGGATCCCGGCAGACCGGCTGGGCGGACGCCGAAGATGGCAGGATGCACTTCGGTGAGGGCGGCCGGGCGGACATCGGCTGGGCGCAGATCGATGGAAAAAACTACTATTTCTCCAAAGAGGGCGTCCTTGAGAGCGGCTGGATCACCGTGGACGGCAAGACCTACTATCTGTCCGCGGACGGGGAGCGCACCGACGGCTGGAAGGAGATAGACGGGAAAAAGTACTATTTTGGCCGGGACGGCGTGATGCGCACCGGCTGGGCCGAGGCGGACGGCAACCGGTATCTCTTCTCGGAAGACGGGGAGATGCGCGTGGGCGATCAGACGGTGGACGGAAAGCTCTATCACCTGAAGGAAGATGGGTCGATGCTCACCGGATGGTATGAGACCGACGGCGGAAAGCGCTACCACGATGACACCGGCGCGGCCAAAAAGGGCTGGGCAGAGATCGACGGGGAGACCTATTTTTTTGACGACAGTTATTTGATGCGGACCGGCGAGGTGGAGGTCGACGGCCACGCCTTCTATCTGGAAGAGGACGGAACGGTCGCTCCCGGCTGGCACGAATCCGAGGACGGGGACTTTTATGTGTGCAGGGACGGCTTTGTCCTGGATACGGAGGCGGAGACCGGCACCTTCGGGCGCCTTGTGATAAGGGACTGCGATATTGACGTTGCGGTCTACACAGCGTCGGAGCGGGTCGACTATCAGGACATCGTGGACCGGGAGGACAGCGCGCTGGCGGTCAGAGAGCGAAGGGACGTGGAGTACGCCGTCGCGGACCGCCGCAGCCAGGGCTTTGTCTTGGACAACGCCAAAGAGGGGAGCCCCGCGTATCTGATCCGGCAGAACGGCGATATTGAGGAGTACGTCTGCACCCGGGCGCTGATCGGCACGAACAGCGATGATGATGTGACCGACGAGGAGGGCGTATCCATCTGGCGGCAGAATGAGGGCGGCTTTGTGACATACGCGAGCGCCGGTCAGGAGGATAAAGAGAAGGTGTGGATCGCCTTCTGGGACCCCTATCCGGAGGAGGATTCCGAAGAGGATTCCTGAGGGGATGCCAGGCAAAATTATGGTATACTTTTTTATGGCAGAAACTTGTACCGGGGACCGCATCCGAAGGCGGAAGAATGGAGTGAGGTATGGCAGATAATGGCAGGCCCAGAGGAAGAGAGCGACATGTAAGCGGCGTAGGATCCGGCGGAGACATCCGGGGAGAAGGCCTCGGGACAGGACCGGTCGGCAGCGGCGGACATATGCCCGGCGGTTCGGGAGGAGGACCTCAGCGCAGCGGCGGCGGCGGCCGGCGGGGCGGAGGCGGAGGCCTCATCTTCTTGATCATGGTCGTCCTTATGCTGCTGGGAGGCGGCGGAGGTCTCCTTTTGGGCGGCGGCTCCTCCGGAGGCGGAGAGGACGCATATCCCTCATCGGGGTCCGGCACCGGGTCCGGATCGATATCCGATTACTACGACGGCAGCGGTTCCTATTCCTACGGATGGGACAATGGCGATGCCTCCCACACAAGTCTGGACACCACTGTGGCGGAGGGATCGCGCCTTAAGTATACGACCCTTCGGGGCGGCGGCAAGGATACCGTCACGATCATGGTCTACATGTGCGGCACGGATCTGGAGTCCGGGAGCGGTATGGCCACCTCCGATCTGCAGGAGATGGCGGCCGCGAAGCTGTCGGACAAAGTGAATCTCCTGGTCTACACCGGCGGCTGCGCCAGATGGCGCAACAATGTGGTCAGCAGCAGGACAAACCAGATCTATCAGGTGACCGGCGGCGGACTAAAGCCCCTTGTAAAGGACGACGGGAGCGATTCCATGACCAATCCCGACACGCTGTCGCGCTATATCCGCTGGGCCGCGTCCAAGTATCCGGCGGACCGCTACGCGCTGATCCTGTGGGATCACGGCGGCGGCTCGGCAGGCGGCTTTGGTTATGATGAGAAAAATAAGAACAGCGGCTCCATGAGCCTCTCCGACATCGGCAAAGCGCTGGAGAAGGGCGGCGTGAAGTTTGATTTTATCGGCTTTGACGCCTGCCTGATGGCCACCCTGGAGAACGCGCTGATGCTGGACAAATACGGCGATTACCTGATCGGCTCCGAGGAGACGGAACCCGGCGTGGGCTGGTATTATACGGACTGGCTGAACGCCCTGAGCGCGAACACATCCATGCCCACCATCGAGATCGGGCAGAAGATCGCGGACACATTTGTGGAGGCCTGCGCGGTCAAGTGCAGGGGACAGCAGACGACCCTTTCCGTGGTGGATCTGGCGGAGCTCCATACGACTGTGCCGGATAAACTCAACAAGTTCTCGAAATCCATCAGCACACTCCTCTCCGGTGAGGATTACGCGTCGGTGTCGAAGGCCCGCAACAACACCAGGGAATTCGCGACGAGCGCGAGGATCGATCAGGTGGATCTGGTGGACCTTGCGTCCAACATCGGAAATACAGAGGGCAGGGAACTGATCGAGGCGGTTCGCGGGGCGGTCAAATACAACCGCACCTCCACGAACATGACGAACGCCTACGGGCTCTCCATCTATTTCCCGTACCGCGCCTCCGCCAAATATGTGGATTCCGTGTCCGACACATACGATCAGATCGGCATGGACGCCGACTACACGGCCTGCATCCGCGAGTTCGCCAGCATGGAAGTGTGCGGCATGGCGGGCAGCGGCGGCAGCGGCAGCCCCTACGATTCCCTGTTCGGGGATTACGCCGGGGAATTTTCCGGCCTGGACAGCACCGGGAGCGATCAGCTGATCGGCCTGCTGCTGGGGAGCTTTTTGAGAGGGGATTACAGCAGAGTGTCGGGACTGGACGCGTCCAACGCATCCTTTGTTTCGGACCGCCCGCTCTCCGATGAGCAGATGAAAAAATATGTGCAGGACCATCACCTTGATCCCAACCAGCTGGGCTGGGTGAGAGAGGACGGCAAGGACAAGATCGTGCTCAGCGAGGACCAGTGGAGGCTCGTCACCGGGATCGATGAGAACCTCTATCTGGACAACGGCAGCGGCTATATCGATCTGGGCCTGGACAACGTCTTCAGCTTTGATGACAAGGGCAGCATGATCGCGGACAGCGGCAGGGCGTGGCTCGCCATCAATTCCGAGGCGGTTCCCTACTACCACGAGACAACCGTGGACGACGGGAAAAACTATACGATCACGGGGCGGGTGCCGTGCCTCATTAGCGGGCAGCTGAGCAACCTGATCATCGTCTTTGACAACGATCATCCCGAAGGATATGTGGCCGGCGCCTGCGCGGATTACGGCAAGGAAGACGGCGTAAATGTCGCCGCCAAAAATATCACAGACCTGCAGGAGGGCGACACGATCGACTATGTCTGCGATTTTTATGGCTATGACGGCTCCTATCAGGATTCCTACAAAAAGGGCGCGCAGGTCACCATTAAGGACCCGGACAACCTGGATGAGGAGCTCAAAGTCAGCGACATACAGTTCTATGACAGCGAGCGCACGGTCATGACTTATAAGTTCACGGATATCTTCGGCAGGGATTACTGGACGGAAGCACTGAAAAAATAAGGAAAATCAGCAGGAAGGCTTTTGGCAGACAGGCGTATGGCGAATCAAAAGAAGCGGGTGTATAGATCCGCGGGAGTACACTACTCGAAAAATACCATAAATAAGAGCGCGAATAAGAGCGCGGGCAGGAGCGGTGCGTCTGCCGTGATGATCACCTGCCCGCAGTGCGGCGCGGAATATGAGGCCGGACTTCTCCGCTGCCCCTACTGCAAGTCGGTGGACGACTATCAGGACGAGACGGAGTTCATGGGAGACATGGAGGAGATCCGCGGCAAAGTGGAGGACCTGCCGCAGGACTTTGAAAAGGAGACGGCGAAGACGGCACGAAAAGAGACCGCGCGGGATATGCACCGCATCTTCCGCATCGTCTTCGGGATCATCGTCGGCATCGTGCTCCTGTGCGTGCTGGCCGCCTTTATAGACACGAAGCTTCTGGGAAGCGAGGAGGATCAGCAGGAGAAGAGGCGGGCGGAATATCTCTGGAAAGAGGAGAATTACCCCCTCATGGACGATCTCTACGCGCAGCAGGACTGGGAGGGGCTGCTGTCCTTTGCCGATGAGGCGAACAGTTCGGCCCTGTATGATTGGGAACACTATTCGGTCATAAGCGGGCTCCGTAAGATTCAGGATATTTCTGCGTATTATATTAAGGAAGCGGACGAGGCCGCGGAAAAAGACGGAGCGGATTCTCAGAAAGCGCGGGAGGCAAGGACAAGGCTCTTTAGGGAGGAGATCTCCATACGGTTTTGGGAGTATCAGGTGAAGGACCCGGCGGACGCCGAGATCGTCAAGGGACAGGGCGCGGCGGTCCTTCAGGATCTGGATGAGAGATTTGCCCTGACAGAGGAGGAGACCGAGCAGCTTCGCACGATCGTGGCCAGATCCGGCGGGATACTGACAACCAAGGAATGTGAGGACTTTTTGGAGAGCAGAGAATGAAATGTCAATATTGCGGCGGCGACGTCTCGCTGGACGACCGCTTCTGCCCCTACTGCGGGAGAAGGGTCGATCAGGCGGAGCGCCATCAGAAGGAAATGGAGGCATACGAGGGCCGGTTTGAGGAGACCCGCGAGGAGGCCCTGAAGAAAGCGGACAACGCGGGCGGGGGCCTGGCGACGGCCGTGGGCATTCGCCTGGTGATCCTGGCCGTGCTGATCGTCGCGATGATCGTGATCGGGACCCGGTACGACTCGTATGAGGTCAACCAGCGGCGGCAGGAAAAAGAGATCACCACCAATGAGCAGCAGTATAAGGCGCTGATCGAACAGCTCCTTGAGGACAGGGACTACGCGCAGCTGGCCGCGCTGGAACGCCGCCGGAACATAACGGATTCGAATCTATACAGCGATTATAAGTACATCATTTACGCCAGTGACTACTACAACCGCGCCTATCGCGGACTTTTGGGGATCGCCTACTACAGGCCCGGGAGCGAAATGCCCTATTACACGGAGCAGCTCTCCAAATCCATCGCCTCATTTTATGACCAGATCTCGCCCGACTATTACGAGCGCTACGCCGCGAACCCGGACAAGACGAAAGAGGTGTTCGGGCAGATGGAGCAGCAAATGCAGATCCTGCTCCGCAGATACCTGGGCCTGTCCGAGGAAGAGGCCGCGTCGTTCAAAGATCTGTCCAAGAGCCGCCGCACGGTCATCATTGAATCGGCAGTGGATGAGGTCGTCAGCGGGACACCGGATGCCGGCACTGAAGCGCCGGAAGAGACATCGGATGCCGGCACTGAGGCGCCGGTAGGGATTCCGGATGAGATCGGGCCGACGGAGGAGTAAAAAATGGCGAAGTATAAGCGAAAAAATACAGCAAAGCCCCGCAGATCCAAGCTGCTGACCGCACTGAACGTCATGATCGGCATCGCGCTGGCGCTCGTCCTGATGGCGGTCATCGCGACCCTGTCGGACAACCTGGGCTCTTACTACAACCGAAAATTTGACGAAAGCTATTCCTATTACAGTCTCCAGAACGGCGACTACGCACAGCTCGTGGAGGATTACTACGACAACTGGGGCATCTTTGGCGAGATCAAAAGCGGAAGCGAGGAGCTGGCCGCCGTGGCGGATTACGCGGACGCGGCGTTTCGCCTGAGCGCCTGCGAGAGAGAGGGCACGGCGGACGGCCGGAGCATTGTGGATGATTCTATTCTCACCGGGCTCAGAGAGAGAATGGAGAAGGACAGAGAGCAGATGGGCGTCTATCTGCCGGAGGCGGATAAGATCGACGGGATGCTCCGGTGACCGCGTTGTCATTTGCTTTAGAATACGATACAATATAATGTGAGCGTGTTTTCGCGGAGCCCTGAAGCGCCCCCGAAGACAGACACAGGACAGACGCAGTTTCAGATGACGGAACGGATGACAAATGGATATTAATGATCTGTACGAGGCGGGCGGCGACATCATGGACGCCGTGAACGACGCCATCAAATACAATGATTATCAGAATCTGAGCGACTCGATCAAAAAGACGGTGAATGACGTCACGGAGGCCATCAAGAGGGACGTCCGCGACAGCACGGCCGATTACGCGGGGGGACAGGATGTCCGCCGCCGCGTGTACCGCAGCACCCGCGGTCAGGGGAATAGTTTTGACGACGATCCGGATGTCTATCGGCGCTATCGCTCCACGGCGCAGCGCGCGGGTCAGGGAGCGGCGCAGGGAGCAGCCGGGACCCGTAGAAGTTACCGGGTCAAGGATAACGCGTCCAACTTTTTCCAGAAGAAGATCACCAAGAGCAACGGGATCAGCCACGTTCTGGCGGGCGCGATCGGCATGGTGATCTTCCTGCCTATGGCGCTGTCCAACGCGGCCAGCTTCATCTTCAGCGGCGGCGGATTTGGCGCCGCGTTCGGTCTTTTGGCCACTACGATGATCACCGCCGCGTCGGCCTACGCCATCATGAACGGCCACAAGGATTCCGGCCTCATCGACCGGTATATGGAGTACGGCAAGGTCATCGGCAACGCCGAGTATGTGGAGATCGAGAAGCTCGCGCGGGCCACCGGCAGGACCAGAGACGAAGTGCTGGCAGATCTGCAGAAGATGATCGACAGCGGGTTCTTTAAGGAGGCGTGGATCGACGATCAGAAGACGACGCTGATGCTCACGGAGGAAGTCTACAATCAGTATGAGCGCCTGCTGAAGGAAGAGAGGGAAAGATTCAAGAAGCAGGAGGAGGAGATCCTGAGCGAGGACGCGAATCTTCCCGAGGAGGCGCAGCAGATCCTTCGGGAGGGGCGCAGCTACATTCAGACCATCCATCAGTTCAACGTCGATATCCCCGCTCAGGAGATGAGCGGGAAGCTGGATCAGCTGGAGGACACCATGCTCCGCATCGTGGAGCAGGTCCGCGAGCATCCCGAGAGCGCGGCAGATCTGCGCAAGCTGATGGGATATTATCTTCCCACGACGGTGAAGCTTCTGAGCGCGTACCGCGAGCTTGACAGACAGGCCGGCAGCGGCGACAACGTGGTGAACACGAAGAGGGAGATCGAGGAGGCGCTGGATACGATCAATGAGGCCTTTGAAAATCTCCTTGACAGCATGTTCCAGGAGATGGCCTGGGATGTGTCGTCCGATATATCCGTCATGCAGACGATGTTCCGGCAGGACGGGCTGACCGGCAGCAGGATGCGCGCGCAGAGCGGGCAGACCACAGAGCAGAGGGAACAGCAGGTCTACGGAGCCAACGTGGGCCAGGCGGTAGGCGCCGGGCCGGGGCGGGAGACCGCGGCCGGACAGGCACAGACAGCCGGCCAGGCACAGGCGGCCGGCCAGACGCAGACAGCCGGACAGACGCAGACAGCCGGGCAGACACAGGAAGCCGAGCAGGAAAAGACATGGGAAGAGAGGCAGCAGGACGGTCAGGTCCAGTCCTCGGGCGGCGTGCAGATGCAGGTCGGCGGCAGTACCCTGGTATGGGGGAATGACTCCTTCTCGGAAGAGGAAAAATAAGCGGGAAACGCTTATGATAGAGCGGAACTGAAATAAACCAGCACATAGATGGGAGAAAATTATGGCAGAAGAGAAAATGGGCGGAAGCTTTGGCGAGTCGGCAGTACAGGCAGATCCGTTTGAGGGCTTTTCGGACAGCGCGCCCACACTGACGTTTGACGCGGAGGAGATGGTGCAGGCCCAGACAGCGCCGGCGCCCCAGGGGCTCAGCGTGGATACAAAGGAGGAGGAGAGCGTGCTCACTCCCGAGGAACTCCGTCAGGTGGAGGATTTCTCCAAGAAGATCGACATCAGCAATTCCAAGGCGGTCATGACCTACGGGGCAGGCACGCAGAAGAAGATGTCAGACTTTTCGGAGAAGACGCTTGAGAATGTTCGCACGAAGGACATGGGCGATGTCGGCAATATGATCACAAGCCTTGTGACAGAGCTGAGGAACTTTGATGTCGACGAGAACGAGAAGGGCATCAAGGGCTTCTTTAAGAAAAAGAGCAACCAGATGCAGCAGATGCGCACCCAGTACGCGAAGGTGGAGACGAACGTCAACACCATCTCCAATGAGCTGGAGAAGCATCAGGTAGAGCTCCTCAAGGACGTGGAAGTTCTCGACCGCATGTACGACATGAACCTCAACTACTATAAGGAACTGACCATGTACATCCTGGCGGGCAAGTTAAAGCTCAAGGAAGTGCGGGAAAAGGAGCTCCCGGTCCTGCAGCAGAAAGCGCAGCAGACGGGACTTGCCGAGGACGCGCAGGCGGCCAAGGATCTGGCGGAGCAGTGCGACCGGTTCGAGAAGAAGATCCATGACCTGCAGCTGACCCGCGCCGTGGCGATGCAGACCGGACCGCAGATCCGCATGATCCAGTCTTCGGACCAGATGATGGCCGAGAAGATCCAGTCCACGATCGTCAATACGATCCCGCTCTGGAAGAACCAGATGGTCATCGCGATCGGCATCGAGCACGCGAACCAGGCGGCCAAAGCGGAGAGAGAAGTCAACGATATGACCAACGCGCTGCTGCGCAAGAATGCCGACAAGCTCAAACAGGCGACTGTGGAAAGCGCCAAAGAGTCGGAGCGCGGCATCGTGGATATCGAGGCGCTCAAGCATACCAATGAGATGCTGATCTCCACCATGGACGAAGTGCTGGCGATCCAGTCGGATGGAAAGCAGAAGAGAGCGGCCGCCGAGAAGGATCTGCAAAAGATCGAGGCAGAGCTTCGGGAGAAGCTGCTGCAGGCAAGCAAATCCTGAGCGCAGGACGCGCAGGAGGTCAGAGAGATCGGAGCGCAGGGCGCTCAAAAGATGAGATACCAGGACCGGGATCCCTTCAGGGAGGGAGGGATCCCGGGCTGAACGGACAGACAGGCTGCCGCGGGCAGCCGAAAGGAGCGGATATGAATATGCGCAAAAGGATTTTGGGAGCGGCGACAGCATTAATGCTGGCGCTTTTTGCGCCTTTACCGCAAATTTCCTTTGTGGCAGGGGGAGTGACCGCGCCGGCAGGAGAAGTGACCGCGCCGGTGGTGAGTATGGCCGCGCCGGCCGTGGAGGCACAGGCCGCGTCAGCCGCCTTTCCGACCGTGAGCGGCAAGTGGAAAAAGACGTCCAAGGGCATGACCTTCGTCCAGAAGAACGGCGTCGCCGTGAAGGGGAAAATGGTCACCATCAAGGGCAAGGTGTACAGCTTCAGCGCCAGCGGCTACAGGCAGACCGGATGGGTCTCCTATAAGGGCAAGTGGTACTATATGGACGCCGGCGGCGCGGCGAAGAAGGGCTGGACCGAAGTCAAAAAGAAATGGTACTATCTGGATCCGAAGACCTACGCCATGCACACGGGGTGGCTCGCCCTGAACAGGGAGCGCGCATTCTACCTCAATAAGAAGGGAGTCATGCTGACAGGGCCCCAGACGATCAACGGGAAAGCTTATGTCTTTACCTCGGAGGGCGTTCTGAAGGAAGGCAGGGTCAGGATAAAGGGCAGGACCTACGGTTCCGCCGGCTTCTCCAAACAAAAGAAGAACAAGGAGGGCGGCAAGTGGAATAAGGTCGAGGATCGCTGGGTCTACATGAAGAAGGACGGGTCCTTTGCCAAAAACGAAAAGCTCAAGATCCTGGGGCAGTACTATCTGTTCGACAGCCAGGGATATATGGTCACCGGCTGGAAAAAGGTGAACGGGAAGTGGTATTACGCGGGATCTGACGGGGTGCTGGCCGTAAACTGCTGGAAAAAGATCGATCACGAGGAGTACTATTTTTACAAGGACGGCCATATGGCGGCGAACACCACGGTGGACGGCGCCAAGATCCTGGCCAGCGGCGCCAAATACCGGAAGAAGCCCGCGATCGGGGATTCCATCGACGAGAAGGCGCAGGGGTATGAGAGCTCCACGGACTATCTGATCCTGGTCAACAAGAGTCTCCACAAAGTGGGGATCTATAAGGGCGAGAAGGGATACTGGAACAATATCCGCAAGGTCCTGTGCGGCGACGGCAAACCTTCGACGCCCACCATCGAGGGAAGCTTTGTTGTGGGACTGAAGATGCGGTATTTTGACTCGGGCGCCGCCAGATGCTGGTACGCCACGCAGTTTTGCGGCAATTTCCTGTTCCACTCGGTCCTTTATTACCAGACGCAGGCGCCCACCTATGTGATGGACGGCAGAGTCGGGGCGGGCGTATCCCACGGCTGCGTGCGGCTGCAGCTCGACGACTGTCTGTGGATCTACAATAATATCCCGCGGGGAACCAGAGTGATCGTCTACAGATAAATACGCCCCCGTATTTATTTTTAGAAGAATTTGTTTTAAGTGTGGCGAATCAGGGCGGGGGAAAGTATAATAGTACTATGTGAAATAACCATTTTTGCTGGGGGTTTTAGATTCTTCAAACAGGAGGAAAAAGTGATGAAGAAACGTATAGCGGCGTTATTGGCAGCAGCGCTCGTGGTCACTTCACTTCCGGGCGGAAGTGTCCTCGCGGCGGAAGCCGCGGCGGACAGCGCTCAGGAGAGCGTGATCACGGAAGAGGCTGTGGAGCAGGAGGAAGAGGAGCAGGAGCCTGAAGAGGAGGCGCCTGCCATCGAGGACGAGACTTCCGAGGAAGGAGAGACCGTGGCACCCGCGGAGGATGAGGAGAGCGAAGACGAAGAGGCTCTTCCCGCGGAGGATGAGGCTGCGCAGGAAGAGGAAGCAGTCGAAGAGGAGAGCGAAGAGGCGGCTTCTGAAGAAGAGGAAGCAGCTCCTGCCGAGATCTCCGAGGACGAGGAGACCGCAGCCGTCGAGGAGGCTGTCGTCGAGGAGCCTGCCAAAGAGGCTGAGGCCGTCTCGGACGGCTGGGACAGCACCCACACATATTATTATGTAGACGGGAAGAAGGTCACCGGCTGGAGGACGATCAGCGGAGCGCGCTACTATTTCCAGGATGAGCGCATCAAGAACTATGTGGCGTCCAACAGAGGCAAAATGGTCTCCGGCTGGCGCACGATCAGCGACAAGAAATACTATTTCCAGGATCCGCAGATCAAGAATTACAGCAGCTCCAACAAAGGCAAGATGGTCTCCGGCTTTAGGACGATCAATAACAAGAGGTACTATTTTGTTGACGCTCAGTATCCTGCCAGCACCGCGACCGGCAAGCAGCTGACCGGCTGGAAGACGATCGGCGGCCAGAAGTATTACCTGGGCGACGACGGCGTTGTGCGCACGGGATGGCAGACGATCAGCGGCAACAAGTTTTATTTCGGGACAAGCGGCAAGATGGCCACCGGGTTCACGAAGATCAGCGGCGCGACGTATTTCTTTGATAATGAGGATTACACTGGGTGCAGCAAGACCGGCAAAATGCTGACGGGCTTCAGAACCATCAACAACAAGAGGTACTATTTTACCGATTCCAACTACAAAGCCTATAAGGCCGAGAACCTCGGCAAAATGCTGACGGGCTTTAAGACGATCAAGGGATCCAGATACTATTTCATGGATTCCAACTATAAGTTGTACAAAGCCGCCAACAGAGGCATGATGATGTCCGGCTTCAAGACGATCGGCGGCAAAGTCTACTACATGATCGACAGCAACTACAATAATTATAGGGACAGCAACAAGGGCAAGGTCGTAGGCCAGGGCTGGCAGAAGATCAAGGGATACTACTATTATTTCAACGGTTCAGGTGTGCGCCAGACAGGCTGGCAGTCCATCGGCGGCAAAGAGTATTACCTCATAGACAACAGATATATATCATACAGCACCTCCAATGAGGGCAGAATGGTCACCGGCTTCAAGACCATCAGCGGCAATCGCTTCTATTTCTACAGCGATGGTTCGCAGCAGACGCAGTGGGGCGCGAAGAACATCAACGGAAGTTTTTACTTCTTTGGTGACGGACATGTGATCCAGACAAAAACCGGCTGGCTCAGGGACGGAAGCGATTATTATTACGTCAATACGACCAGCGGCAAGCTCAAGACAGGGTGGCTGTCCCTCTCAGACGGCACATACTATCTGAGCAAGGGTAACGCCAAGATGTTCAAGGGGCCCAACAAGGTAGACGGCACATTGTATTTCTTTGACACGTCCGGACGCCGCGCCACGACAGAGGGCTGGAAGACCTACAATGGCAACAAGTATTACAGCTACAGCAACGGCACGCTGGCGCACGACACGGTGATCAATGGTTACAGGATCGGTTCGGACGGAAGGGCCGTACCGATGGATGGCATGGACGCGAAGGCGTATGATACCACCAGCCGCACGAACTATCTGATCGTGATCGACCGCACCAACTGCCAGCTCGGCGTATATACGGGAAGTGTCCGGAACTGGACGCGCAGAAACAGATGGAGCTGCTCTGTGGGCAAGTCCTCGACGCCGACCTATACCGGCAGTTATGAGATCTCCAGCAAGCAGACATACTTCGATTCCGGGTACGCGCGCTGCTGGTATGCTTCCAAATTTAACGGCAACCAGTTGATCCACTCCCAGCTCTATGACCAGACAGACCAGCCGACCCATATCATGGACGCGGACGGAGGTCTGGGCCAGCACAGCACGGATGGATGCGTGAGGCTGTATATCGACAATGCCAGATGGATCTATAATAACGTACCCAGCAATACAAGGGTAGTCGTCTACTGATCCTCCGGATCTGACCGCAAATCGCGGGAAAGTATTAAATAATGATAAGATGGCCGGTATTTTTTAAAAATATCGGCCATTTTTTTGATTTGGGTATGGATTTATTTGTGAAGATGGTGTATTATTAAAAAACAGGAACATTTATGTAATAAATGTAAATATTTTGTAATAAGTAAGTTCAGGCAATCAGGAGGGATCAAACATGAAACGTAGAGTGGCAATGTTATTGGCACTGGCGCTGACATTTTCTTCGCTGCCTGCCACCGGCGTGATGGCCGCGGACACAACGGCGCAGGAGCCTGTTGTTGAGACAGTGCAGGAAGATGAGGATGCGCTTACGGAAGAGACTGAGCAGGAAGAAGCGGAAGTCGCCGAGGAGGTCACCGAGGACAGCGCTGAGGGCATCACAGAAGAAGCTGTGGAAGAGCAGGAAGAAGCTGTGATCGATGAGGAAGCTGTCGCGGAGGACGAGGCGGACGAGCAGGAAGACGCAGCTGAGGCAGAGACTGTCGAGGAGGCAGCCCCCGCTGAGGAGCTGGAGATCGTCGAAGAACAGATCGTAGAGGAAGATGCCAAGGATATCCTTGAAGTCGTAGACGGCTGGGACAGCACCCACACACACTATTATGTGAACGGGCAGATGATCAAGGGCCGCTTTAAGGACATCGGAAACGCGCGCTATTACTTTGACGACAAAGGCAAGATGGCCACGGGCTTTAGGACTATCAACGGCGCCAGGTACTACTTCCAGGATGAGAGAGTGGCCGGTTTCTCCGAGGCAAGCCGCGGCAAGATGGTCACCGGTTTCAGGACCATCAGCGGCACGGTATATTATTTCCAGAACGAGAACGTGGCCAATTATGTGGCCGGCAATCTCGGCAAGAGCGTTTCCGGATGGAGGACCATCAGCGGAAGGCGGTACTATTTCACAGATAAGAGCGTCCGCCGCACAGGGTTCATAACTGTGAACGACAAGAAGTATTATCTTGTGGACAGCAGATATCCCTCCAGCAAGTACACCGGCATGATGCTGACCGGCGTCAGGACGATCGACGGCACCGGCTATCTTTTCAACGACAAGGGCGTTATGCAGAAGGGCTGGGCCAAGTACAACGGCGTATGGGGCTACTATGATCCCTCGACCGGCAAGGCCGGCAAGACCGGATGGAAAGAGAAAGACGGTGACTGGTACTACATGAGGAAAAACGGCCTGGCCACTGTCGGCTGGCTCAAGCTCAACAGCGAGTCCATTTTCTACCTCGACAAGTCCCAGGGCGGCAAGATGCTGACCGGCGTTCATAAGATGCCCAGCGGCAAGATCTTCTTCTTCGACGAGGATGGCCGCCGCGCGACCACTGAAGGCTGGAAGAGTTTTGGCGATTACACATATTACACCCGCAAGGACGGTACCGTTGCGGTCAATACCACGATCAACGGCATCCAGATCGGCGCGGACGGCAAGGTCAAGGGGTCTCTGCTTGACATCAAGGCGGCCGGTTATTCCAGTCAGACCAATTATCTGATCCTCGTCAACAGAGGCGAGCACAAGGTAGCTGTCTTTAAGGGCAAGAAGAATAACTGGACCAAGATCAAGGGCGACTGGATCTGCACGATCGGCGCTTCGGCAACACCCACACCGGCAGGCGAGTTCAAGACCTACGGACCGACCGGCAGGACACAGTATGGCTGGATGGACTTCCAGTACACAAGTGCCGCGTTCTGCACGGGCGTTACAGCCGGATTCTTCTTCCACACATGGCTCTACACCCTCGGCTCCAGAGGAAATCCGTACTACACGCACATCGAGGATGGTGAGCTCGGCGTCAACCACTCCAAGAGCTGCGTGAGACTCAGACCCGAGAACGCTGAGTGGATCAGGAACAACATTCCTTCCGGCACGAAGGTCGTTGTCTACAACTGATCACGGACAAGGTGTTTGCAGTCAGCAAAATACAGTAAATGAAAACGGCCTCCACATCCGTAAAGGTGTGGAGGCCTTTCTGAAGGAAAGACCACACAAGGAGAGACATGAATATTATCGTAACCGGCGGGGCCGGCTTCATTGGCGCCAATTTTGTGTTTTACATGCTTGAGCATCACCCCAAGGACCGCATCATCTGTGTCGACAAGCTCACGTATGCCGGGAACCTGTCGACGCTGGCGGGCGTTATGGATGATCCGAACTTTCGCTTTGTAAAACTGGATATTTGTGACAGGGACGGCGTGAACCGCCTTTTTGAGGAGGAGCACCCGGACATAGTGGTCAATTTTGCCGCGGAGTCCCATGTGGACCGCTCGATCGAGGATCCGGGCATTTTCCTGGAGACCAATATCATGGGGACCGCCGTGTTGATGGATGCCTGCCGCAAATACGGCATACGGCGCTATCATCAGGTCTCCACCGATGAGGTGTACGGGGATCTGCCGCTGGACAGGCCGGATCTGTTCTTTACCGAAGAGACGCCGATCCATACCAGCAGCCCGTACAGCACCTCAAAGGCCTCCGCGGATCTGCTGACAATGGCGTATTACCGTACTTACGGACTGCCGGCCACCATCAGCCGCTGCTCCAACAACTACGGCCCCTACCAGTTCCCGGAGAAGCTGATCCCGCTCATGATCGCCAACGCGCTGCATGACGAGCCGCTGCCGGTCTACGGGGAGGGCCTGAACGTGCGGGACTGGCTGTATGTGGAGGATCACTGCAAGGCCATCGACCTCATCCTGCGGGGCGGCAGAGAGGGCGAGATCTACAATATCGGCGGGCACAATGAGATGCGGAACATCGATATCGTGCGCCTGATCTGCGCGGAGCTGGGAAAGCCCGAGTCCCTGATCACCCATGTGACGGACCGCAAGGGCCACGATCAGCGGTATGCCATCGATCCCGCGAAGATCCACGGGGAGCTGGGCTGGCTTCCGGAGACTAAATTTGAGGACGGGATCCGCAAGACGATCCGCTGGTATCTGGACAACGAGGAGTGGTGGGAGACCATCCGCTCCGGGGAGTACCGGAACTACTACGAAAAGATGTACGCCAACCGATAAAGAGCGATAAAAGAAAGTGAAAAGAAAGACCTTATCCGGTCCTTAAGAGGAAATGGATAAGGTCTTTTTGTATCTGAATCGGGACTCAGAGGCGGGAGATGATGACGCCCAAAATGATAATGGCCACGCCGATCGCGCGCCGCCGGGAGACGTGCTCCTTCAGGATCAGGATGCTGAGCACGAAGACCCATACAAAGCTCGTCGCGGTAATGCAGGGCATTACGGAGACGGGGACATAGATCAGCGCCACCTGATTGATCACGAGTGTGGAGAAGAGGAGCGCATAGGACAGGATCACTCTCGGATTGAGGAACTTGGCAAAAAAGCCGGATTTCTCCTCCTCTGTGATATTGGCCTGCTGCTTTAAAAGGATCTGGCTCAGGGCCGTCACAAAAGCGCCCAGGATCGCCGCCGCGTAACAAAAGGTCGGCGTTATGATATTATTGATGTTCATCGCTGATACTCACCACCATTCCGATTATGATCACAATAATGCCCAGGATCTGCTGCAGGGTGATCGTCTCGTGGAAGATCACGGTCGCCCAGACAAAGATCAGGATATAGCTGAAGCCGCGCCGCAGGTAGGCGGTCGTGAGCGGGAGCTTTTCCAGAATGAGCTGCCAGCACACGGCATAGAAGCACAGGATCAGGACCGCAACGCAAAACCAGGCGATGTAGCCCGGGGACATGAACGGATAGCGGGCGCCGAGCTTGAGGCAGGGCGAGGTCAGGCTCTCCATAAAGACCGCCAGCATCGCCAGCGCTATAATGTTTCGTCGTTTACTCAGAAAATCATCCAGCATTTACAAAATTACTCCTGTTTCGATGGTATTTCCGGAGATATTTCCGGACAAATTCATTCCCAGATCAGCGGGCAGACCGATCCGTCCGCCGTCTCCACATCGACCTGAAGGGTCTTACGGATCTGCGCGGCGCGCGCCTCGTAGGTTTCCCTGTCCGGCGCGGTCAGTATGAGGCAAAGCCTCGATGTCTTGTCCGTGTGGCCCTCTTTATTTACCACCCCCACGCGCAGTTTGTCAAGCTGATTGCGGTGGACATAGGGGAGCGAGAGCACCTCGCTCACGCCGTCCACGCGGATCACTTTGCCGGTGGGAATGTAGAAGGCCATGTAGCCGCAGACGCACTGCTGCGGCAGGATCTCGGGGATCCCCTTCTGCCTGCCGGTGGCGATATCCAGCAAAAACTGCTCGGTCTCAAGCCCGCAGGAATAGTGAATGAGGTCGGAGGAGATGAAGACGCCGCCGCCCCGGGCCGCGGTCTCCATGAGATAGATCTCGTCCCCGTCCATGATAAATTCGCTGTGGGTGATCCCCTGGCGAAGGCCGAAGCCGGTGATGATCCTCTCGTTCAGATCCAGTACCCGCTGCGCCAGCGCGTCGTCCGCCGTGGTCGGGAAGATCCTGCTCTTGGCGGCGAAGGCGTCCGGCAGGTCAAAATACAGCGTGTCGCCGATGCACAGGTTGCGGAATTCATAGTCCAGCGCCAGGCCCTCCACGACAAATTCGCGGCCGGTGGCAAAACGCTCCACGATCACTTCGCCGCCGGAGGACCAGCGGGCCGCCTCGGCGTATTTGTCAGCGAGTTCTCCCGCGCTGCGGCAGATCTGCACGCCGCGGCTTCCCTGGGTGTCAAGCGGTTTAATGATGACGTTTCCGCCGCCGATCTCATCGTAATAGGCCAGCGCGTCGGAAAGGGAGGTCACCGTGCGGTAGGGAAGGAGCGGGATGCCCAGCGCCGACATCTTTTCCCGCATGAGATTTTTGTCCGTAAAAAGGCGCCCGGTCTCATATCCGATTCCGGGCAGCCCCATTTCCTGCGCGACATAGGCCACGGCGCGGACGGCGATATCCGTCTGATCCGTGGTGACGCCGCAAATATGATTGTCTCGCGCGTATCGAAGGATCGCCTCGTTGTCCCGCACATCGGTCAAAAGACGGCCGCTGATGTAGGGCTCAAAAGCCTCAGAGACAACGGGCGCGGCCAGAAGTACCTCGTAGGACTCGCTGGCTTTCTGTACCAGCGGGAGTTGAAAATCACCGGCGCCGATGATCAGTATTTTGTCCATGTTCATCTCCATTTCCCGGCGCGGCGTCCGCTTTGCCGTAGATCTCCCGAATGACAAACTGGGGAGAATTGTTGAGAGAGATATATATCCTGCCCACGTATTCCCCGATGAGGCCCAGCATGAACATCAGCATGCCGCCGATGAAAAGCAGAACGGACATCAGGGAGCTGTAGCCGATGGCGACGTTCGGGTTCAGAAGTTTGTGGATCACGGTGTAGAAGACCATGATGACGCCCAGAAAGGCAAATATGGTGCCGCAGGTCGTCGCCATGCGCAGGGGCTTGACCGAAAACGCGGTGAAGCTGTTCATCCACAGCGCGAAGGATTTGCCGAAGCTGTAGTGGCCCACGCCGATGGCGCGCTCGCGCTCCTCCATCTCCACGTTGACCACGCGGTTCGTGGAGCGAAGCATGAGGCCGGAGAGATAGGGGTAGGGGTTCTGATACTTGATGATCTCGTCTTTGACAAAGCGCCGCATCACGGAAAAATTGGAGAACTTGAGGTCCTTGTCCTTGCCCAGAAGCCAGTTCGCCACGGCGTCATTGACGGCGGAGCCGAAGTTCTTGAACCGCGACTGTGTCTTGTGCGGGTACTTGGCGATGGAGACGTCCGCCTGTCCGGTGAGCACGGGCTCCATCAGGTCCCAGAGCCTGTCCGTCGGGCACTGCTGATCGTCGTCAATGAAGACGATATAATCGCCGTCCGCGAAGTGACAGCCGCAGAGCAGGGCGTTGTGGCGCCCTCCGTTGGTGGCCAGGTCGATCGCGGTCACGGCCGGATCCTCCTTAGCCTCGCGACGGATCACGTCCAGCAGATTATCCGGCGAGCTGTCGTTGACGGCGATGATCTGATAGGCGAAGTGCGGTCTTTGCGCGACCACCTCGCGGATCTCGTCGATGACCAGACCTACGGAGCCCTCGCTCTGATAGCAGGGAATGACGAAACTGATCAGTTCCCGCCCCTCTTGATGTATGGCGTCTATATTCACGTTATCCTCTCTTCCTGTAAAAATCGCGGACGGCACTGATCACCGCCTCCTGATCCTCCTTTGTGAGCCCGTAGTACATGGGCAGACGGACCAGACGGTCGCTCTCCGCGGTCGTGTAGATGTCCTCCCCGTGGAAGCGGCCGAAACGCCGGCCGGCCGGCGAGGAGTGCAGCGGCACGTAATGGAAGACGCTGCTGATGTCTCTTTCCTTCAGATAGTCGATAAAGGCCGTGCGCTGTGCCAGATCCTTAAGCTTTAGGTAATACATGTGCGCGTTGTGCCCGCATTCCGGCGGAATGACCGGAAGCTCTACAAGGCCCGCGTCCCGAAGCGGCGCGAAGGCCTCGTGGTAGGCGTTCCAGGAAGCCAGCCTGTTCTCGTTGATGCGGTCCGCCTCCAGAAGCTCCGCCCAGAGGTAAGCGGCGTTTAAGTCGCTGGGGAGATAGCTGCTGCCGTATTCGACCCAGGTATACTTGTCCACCTGGCCGCGGAAGAAGCGGGCGCGGTTCGTGCCCTTCTCGCGCAGGATCTCCGCCGGCTCGATATCCGCCTCGTGATTGAGGAGGATGGCGCCGCCCTCGCCCATGGAGTAATTTTTGGTCTCATGGAAGGAGTAGCAGCCGAAATCGCCGATGGTGCCCAGCGCCCGGCCCTTGTAGGTGGACATGACGCCCTGCGCCGCGTCCTCTATGACCTTGAGGTGGTGGCGGGCCGCGATCTCCATGATCGTGTCCATCTCGCAGGCCACGCCGGCGTAATGGACCACCATGATCGCCTTGGTGTGGGGCGTGATGGCCTCCTCGATCTTTTTCTCATCAATATTCATGGTATCCGGGCGGATGTCCACAAAGACCGGCGTGGCGCCTGTCAGGACCACCGCGGTCGCCGTGCTCGAAAAGGTGTAGCTGGGCAGGATGACCTCATCGCCGCGCTCGAGGCCGCAAAGCAGGCATGCCATCTCCAGCGCGGTCGTGCCGCTGGTCGTCAGAAGGACGCCGGGCGCGCCGAATCTCTTTTCCATCCACTCGCTGCAGGATTTCGTAAAGGGACCGTCCCCGCAGATCTTGCGATTCTCGGCGGCCTGTCTGACAAAACCGAGTTCTGTGCCGATATAGGGCGGTATATTAAACGGGATCTTCGCCATGGATTTTGTGCTCCTTACTTGTTTGGTTTAACGTCATTATACTATCGAAGGGTGAAACTTGCCACTTTTTCATGACGAAATTAGGCGCATAGTGTACAATAGAAAGGAGTGTAATCTTTTACGGCATGAAAAGACGCGCCGCGGGCGCGGGGATCCAAATACAGAGACAGCGGAGGAATCAGATGAACCATCGTGAGAGAGTGATCGACCTGAAAGCACTGTGCAGGAGCGTTTTGATGAAATGGAGGCTTCTGTGCGTGATCGCATTGCTGTGCGCTGTTGTCCTGGGCGGACGGGAGGCGTATTCGCAGTACAAGGCATATCAGCGGGGACAGGAGGCGTCCGCGCAGCCGGAGGCGGCGGAAGATGAGAAGGGCGCGTCCAAGGCCGAAGAGATGAAGAGGATCAATCAGATCCTGGATGACCGCAACGCTTATTTTACCAATTCGATCCTGAGTAAGATCGATCCCACCCGGGAAGGATGCGCGACCGCCGACATGATCGTCCGCTTCGAT
>CAJOLP010000005.1 GCA_905235465.1 uncultured Lachnospiraceae bacterium
GCCGTCCTTTTTGACGCCGTTAAACACGCGGTTAGAGAAGAATTTGACGATCGGGTTGAGGACCATCGCATATATGGCGCCCAAAAAGACCGGATAGACAAAGGAGCCGATCTTAACAAGCACCGAGCCCCAGAAGTCCAGGTTTGTCAAAAAGACAAAGAGGACGACGGCGCTGCAGGTCGCCAGCGTATAATAGACCCACGGTTTTCCCAGATTATCTTTATTAAACCATTTCATCAGAAAACACCTCTGCAAACAATGCATTCAGTATCACAGTATTTCGCCGCGCCTTGGACCGCGCGGACCATTATAAAAAGTATTATAGGAACATTTGCGGTATTTCACAAGCCCGCAGCCCGATTATTGATTTTTGCCCCCGTCCGCGCAGGGCGGGTCGCTTTTTACATATTTTGTGCGGCGTGAAGATATTTGTCCATATATCGGGCAGTATGATATAATTATTTGCGTTATCAATAATTTGTGTTTAATTTTAACAGTTTTTCAGAAAGGGATGACAGGGGACAGGAATATGGAAATTAAGAGTGTATTTGACAGGGAATTCAAAGAGTACGGCAGAGTTGTGGACGTCGGAGATCGTAAAGGTCCTGGCGGAGAAGACACCTCTTCCGGAGGACGTCATCTATGTGGCGGACGATGAAAATCTTCAGAATACTTCGCAGACCAAGGACCTGGCGGTAAGCCTTTTCGGCGGAATGCCTTATCAGTTCGGCTATTGCAACGGACACAACACAAAGCTCAACTGCCTTGAGTACCACAGAGACAGTGAGTTCAATGTGGGACCGGAAGATTTCGTTCTGCTGCTGGCCAAGCTCAGCGATATAGAGGACGGAAAGCTCGACACGGCAAAGGCCAAGGCCTTTAAGGTCCCCAAGGGCGTGCTTGTGGAAGTATACGGCTCCACGCTGCACTATTCGCCCTGTCACGCGGATCCGGAAAAGGGATTCAAGGTCCTGATCGCGCTTCCCAAGGGAACCAACGTGGGACTGCCCAAGACGGCGGGCAAGAATCTTGACGACAGGATGCTCTTTGCGACCAACAAGTGGCTCCTCGCGCACGGCGAAGCTCCCGAGATCAAGGACGGGGCATACGAGGGCCTCTTTGGGGAAAATATCGACATTGCGGATTCCATCTGAATATGAAATACAGAGCGCTTGTAGCAGATGATGAGCCCATGATCAGAAGGGGCATCATCAGCTTTTTAAGTGAATATGATGACTTCGAGGTGGTGGCGGAGGCAGAGGACGGGGAGATGGCCCTTGAAAAGGCGAAGACCACGCCCATTGATGTCTTTTTTGTGGATATCAACATGCCCTTCATGAACGGACTGGACTTCATACGGGAGCTCAAGCTCCTGTATCCGGACGTTCTTGTCGTCATCATCACGGGATATGACGTATTTGAATACGCCAGAAAAGCTGTGAGCCTCGGCGTTTTCGACTATCTCGTCAAGCCCCTTATGGAGGACGCCTTCGAGGAACTGATTGGTCGGCTGCGGAAAGAGCTGAGGGGCAGAACTGCCGAAGAGACCGAGAAGAGGTACCTCAAGTGGGCCAAGGGCAAGATGGCGGAGAGCAGGGAGCTCATGCTGTCCGAATTCATGAAGAGGTTCATCGACGGGAGGCTGTCCGAGGATGAGATCGATGAGGAGTGCGCGTATCTCGGGCTGGACATACCGGACGCGTACACGCTGATCCTTGTCAAAATAGAGGCAAGGCCTTCAAAGGAGCTGAAAAACAGCTGGAATGACGACCTGCTGTATTTTGTCTCTGAGAACATAGCCCTCGAAATGTTCGCCGCGCTTTCTTATGAGATAAAGTGCAGGGATGAATCGGACGACCTGGTGCTGATCATACCGCGGACGGAGAGGAACATACTCGAAGACAAGATGACCGAGTACAAAAAGTATGTCTCCGACGTAATACCGGTCAAAGTGAGCACGGCGCACACTTCGGGCGAGGGACTGAGCACCGTGGCGGAATCCTACCAGAAGGCGCTCACGGATATTTCAGAGGACAAGGGCATGTCGTCCGTCATGGAGGCTGTCATAGAACTGGTGCAGGAAAACTATCAGAGGGAGGACTTTTCCCTTCAGGAAGCCGCGGACACCATAGGGCTGTCGGTCCCGTACCTGAGCAGGATCTTCAGGAAGGAAGCGGGGTGCACCTTTGTGGACTACCTGACAAACCTGCGCATGAGGAAAGCCAGCATTCTCCTTCAGGATGACGATTACAAGATCTATGAAGTCGCGGAAATGGTGGGCTATTCCTCCCAGCAGTATTTCAGCCAGGTCTTCAAGAAAAAATTCGGCGTGAACCCAATAGACTACAAGCAGTCTTTGAATGTCAAAAAATCTTAAATGTCAAAAATTTGTAAATTCAGAACAAATCAGTCTAAATACTTTTTCTTCTGTCTGCTTTAGAATCAGAATCGTAAACTTATAAATCCCATATTGGGAACAAGGAGGGCAAGTATGAAGAAAAAGCTATTAAGTGTCGTTATTTGTGCAGCAATGGTTTCCACATTGCTTGTGGGCTGCGGCGGCAAAACCGAACAGGCTGCCTCGAATGATCAGGCCACAGAAGAAGCTAAAGCGGACGAAGGCGGTGCAGACAAGGGCGGCAAACTGGTCGTAGGTTTCGCTCAGATCGGACAGGAGTCCGGATGGAGAGATGCTGAGACAGCATCCATCCAGCAGTACGCCGCAGAGCATCCCGATGAGGTAGAGCTCAAGTTTGCAGATGCTCAGCAGAAGCAGGAAAACCAGATCAAGGCTATCAAGAGCTTCATCGAGCAGGGTGTTGACGTTATCGGTGTTGCGCCTGTCGTTGAGACCGGTTGGGACCAGGTTTTCGCAGAAGCGAAGGATGCCGGCATTCCGATCGTCCTGGTAGACAGAACTGCAGATGTTGACGAAGATCTCTATGCCACATTCATCGGCTCCGACTTCATCGAAGAAGGTAAGGTCGCAGCACAGCAGATGGCAGAGCTGATCGGCGGCAAGGGCAAGATCGTTGAGATCGAAGGTACTGTCGGCGCTTCCGCAGCGACAGACAGAAAGACCGGTTTTGATGAGGAGATCGCAGCGAACTATCCCGATATCGAGATCGTAGCATCTCAGACCGGTGACTTCACAAGAGCTCAGGGTAAGGAAGTTATGGAGTCCTTCCTGAAGTCCAACCCCGATATCGTCGGTGTGTACTGCCACAATGATGATATGGCACTTGGCGCAATCGAAGCTATCAAAGAAGCAGGCAAGAAGCCCGGCGAAGACATCGTCACAGTTTCCGTTGACGGTATCAAGGGCATCTTCGAGGCTATGGTCGCAGGCGAAGCGAACTGCACAGTAGAGTGCAATCCTCTTCTTGGACCTCTTTTCTTCGAGACAGCACAGAAGCTTAAGAACGGCGAAGAAGTTGAGAAGTGGGTTAAGTCAGTTGACGGCGTGTTCACTTCCGAGACAGCTGCAGACGTGATCGACGAGCGTGCATATTAATCCGAAAAGAAGTACTGATTAAAGGATAGTGAAAATGGGATCCGCTCCTCATTACAGGAGCGGATCTTTTTAAAGGGAAGAGGATAAAGGGTGAGCACAAATACAAAACTTTTAACAATGAATGGCATCTCCAAGTCCTTCGGTAAGGCCGTGATCGCGCTCGACGACGTACATTTTGATCTGGAGGCTGGGGAGATCCACGCGCTTCTGGGTGAGAACGGAGCGGGCAAATCCACGCTTATCAAAGTGCTGACGGGAGTTGAGGAGAGAGATTCAGGAGATGTAGAGCTGGAGGGTCACAAGATCCATCCCAAGTCTACCAATGAAGCACAGCAGCTTGGCATATCCACGGTTTATCAGGAAGTTAATCTGTGCCCCAATCTCTCTGTGGCTGAAAACATTTACATCGGCAGAGCGCCCAAGACCAAGTTCGGTTCCATTGACTGGGCGGCCATGAGCAAAAACGCGAAAAAGCTTTTAGAGGAGTTTGACCTCCACATCGACGTGAATAAAACGCTGGACAACTACTCTGTGGCGATCCAGCAGATGGTGGCGATCGCGAGAGCAAGCGACATCCAGGCAAAAGTACTGATCCTGGACGAGCCCACAAGCTCCCTTTCCCAGGTGGAAGTCGACAAGCTTTTTGCCATCATGAGAAAACTGAAAGCGGAAGGAATGGGCATCATTTTCGTAACCCATTTCCTGGATCAGGTTTACGAAGTGACCGACAGGATCACGGTCCTCAGAAACGGACAGTATGTCGGCACATACAATACTGCGGACCTGCCGAGAGTTGAGCTGGTCTCCAAGATGATCGGCAAAGATTACGCGCTGCTGGATCAGTCGCTCAAAGAGGGTCAGGCGGAAAAGGAAGAGACAAAGAGAGGCGATATACTGGTATCCATGAAGGGCGTATCCCATGCCGGAACCATAACGGACATGGATCTGGATATAGCGAAGGGAGAAGTGCTGGGCCTGTCAGGACTCCTTGGTTCGGGACGGTCAGAGACGGCCAGAGTGCTGTTCGGCATAGACCAGGTGAACGCAGGCGAACTGGATATAAACGGCGAGAAGGTGACCTTAAAGCACCCCATCGACTCGATCAGAAAGGATATCGCTTTTTGTCCCGAAAACAGAAAGACGGAAGGTATCATCGGAGACCTTTCCATCAGGGACAATATAGTACTTGCGCTTCAGGCCAAGAAGGGATTGTTTAAAAAGATCTCCAACAGGGAAGCGCAGAAGATCGCGGATGAGTATATCAAAAAGCTTGAGATCAAGACGCCCAGCGCCGATCAGCTCATCAAAAACCTCTCGGGCGGAAATCAGCAGAAGGTGATCCTTGCCAGGTGGCTTGCCACCAATCCCCAGCTCCTGATGCTGGATGAGCCCACAAGAGGTATCGACATCGGCACAAAGGCAGAGATCCAGAAGATCGTCATAGATCTGGCAGCCGAGGGCATGGCGGTGCTCTTTATTTCATCAGAGCTTGATGAGGAGCTCAGGTGCTGCAGCAGGATCGTGATCCTCAGGGATATGAAGAGAGTCGGAGAAGTCTCCGGCAACAACATTTCCGAAGCGGAAGTAATGCAGATAATGGCAGGAGGGGAAGACCAATGAAAAAAAAGTTATCTAAGCTGTCGGAGAACCAGTGGTTCTGGCCGATCGTCATATTCCTCATCATCATACTCTTTAACACGATCATGACCAGGGGAGAGTTCCTGCGCATTACCATCGTGGACGGTCACTTCTACGGAAGAGTCATCGATATCTTCAGAAACGGCGGAAAACTGATGATCCTTGCGGCGGGCATGACCATGGTCCTTGCCACAGGCGGAACCGATATCTCTGTCGGTTCGGTCATGGCCATCAGCGGAGCGATCGCCTGCAGTATCATAAAGGGCGTCCTGCTTCCGGGACTTAACGGCAGTGTGGCGGCCGCGATCATCCTCGCGATCTGCGCCGGCATCGTGTGCGGACTCTGGAACGGCTTCCTGGTCGCAAAGGTCAAAATACAGCCCATCGTAGCGACGATGATCCTGCTGGTTGCGGGCAGAGGCATCGCGCAGCTGATCACAAACGGCAAGATCGTCACCATCAACTCCGACGCGTACTATTTCATCAACGGCGGATATATTCTGGGTCTCCCCTTCCCGCTGTATATTGTCGTGTTCCTGGTGGGACTTCTCATACTGTTTGTCAGCAAAACGGCCTTTGGCCTCTTCCTTGAGTCCATCGGCTGCAACTCCCAGGCATCCAAGTTTGCCGGCATTAAGGTAGACAAATACCTGCTCGCCATCTACACGATCTCCGGTTGTTTTGCCTCCGTGGCAGGACTGATCGAGAGCGCGGGCATCAAGGGCGCGGACTGCAACAACGCGGGCCTCAACATTGAGCTTGACGCCATCCTTGCGGTCGCCATCGGCGGAACCAACCTGATGGGCGGAAGATTTTCCATCTTCGCAAGCGTCATTGGCGCGCTGATCGTGCAGAGCATCACCACAACGGTCCTCGCGCTCGGCGTACCGGCAGCATACATCAGAGTTTTAAAGGCCATTCTTATCATCGTGATCTGCCTGTTCCAGTCAGAGAAATTCCAGGCCTTATTCAGTAAAGCTCCCAAAGCAAAGAAGAAGGAGGGAGTTGCGTAATGAGTGGAAAAAAACTGCGTATCAACAACTTGTCGCTGTTAATCACGGTAGTGCTCTTTGTCATACTGTTCATATTCGGTTCCGTAAGATATGATCACTTCCTGTCGCTGGCGACGTTCCTGAACCTTTTCAACGACAACGCGTACCTGATGATCGCCGGTATAGGAATCACCTTTGTCCTTATTACCGGAGGAATCGATATTTCCATAGCCTCGACGATCGCCTTCACCAGCGTCTTCATGGCCTATTGGATGCAGCGCGGCGTACCTTCCTATGTGATCATTCCCATCGCGCTCCTGATCGGTATCGCTGTGGGCGCTGCGCAGGGGTGTCTGATCTACTACTTTGAGCTGCAGCCGTTCATTGTGACGCTGGCAGGACAGTTCCTCATGAGAGGACTCTGCGTGGTCATCAGTGAGGCGTCCATTCCGATCACAGATCCTTTCTTCAAGTTCATGGCGCTGGGCAAATTCCAGATCAAGATCGGGAACTCCAGCGCGCTGAGCGGAAAGATCTACTATTATGTTCTCATTATGGTGGTCGTTCTGGTCGTGGCGATGTACGTTCTCAAAAGGACACCTTTCGGCAGATCGGTCTACGCCGTAGGCGGAAATGCGCAATCTGCAGAGCTCATGGGACTTAATGTTGCAAGAACGAAGATTGGAGCATATATTATTAGTAGTTTCTGTGCCGCGCTCGCGGGTGTTGTCTTCAGTTTTTACACACTTGCGGGATACGGACTTCAGAACATGGGTATGGAGCTTGACGCCATATCCTCAGCGGTCATCGGAGGAACGCTCCTTACAGGCGGCGTGGGCTCCGCGTTCGGAACCGTTGTCGGTGCCATGATCCAGGGCATCATTCAGACGATCGTTACCTACGAGAACCTGAATACCTGGTGGACCAAGGTCACCATCGCCGGTCTTCTGTGCTTCTTCATCGTCGTGCAGAGAATCATCGACGAGAGGGCCAAAGCCGCGAAGGGCAAAGAGACGGCATCCGCCTGAAAAGAATAATTACGGAAGTTACTTAGGAATAAGTGTGATGAATAAGTCTGGGACGGGATTTAAAATATCGAAGATTCGAACGAAGATGATCCTGTCGCAGCTGTTCATCGCACTTATTCCTTTTGTGCTTGTGGGACTGGTCGGCATCATCTTTTCGGTCCGCGAGGCGAGAAAAAACGTGACCCAGAGGACCGAGCAGGCGGTGACGCAGATCAGTCAGACGCTGGACACCTATGTGGAGGACCTGGAAAAGCTGGTGCTCACGGTGTCTGACGTGCTGGCGCTGGAAGATCTTGCCGATGCGGGCGAAGAGGACATCAGCAGAGTAAATGATACTCTTAAGAGCACCATGGGACGGTACGACGAGATCGCGGGCATACTCTACGCCTATTCCGGCAACAGGTACATCAGCACCGGCATGACCAGGATCTCCAGGGACTCCTTTCAGAGGGAAAACTGGTACAGGACCGCGGAGGCGGAACCGGACAAAATACATATGATCAGCGCCGCGACGGGGAGAAATATTGCCACGGACACGGGATATTCTGTGGATGATGTTTTTTCCATCGTAAAGGCGGTCATAAGCAGGGACACCGGCGAAGTAGACGGTGTCCTTTTGATGGATATAGAGCACAGCATTATTTCGGCGGCCATTGAGGGCTCACAGATCCAGACCGGGGGATTTGTATTCGTACTGGACGAAGAGAACCGCATGGTGTACACGCCCATCAATGATGTGGTCTACAGGATAAAGCCCGAGTGGCTTACGGATGAAAATAAGGTCCTTACGGTGGACGTGGGCGCCAGCCGGTATCTGGTCCGCTTCAAGACTTCCGAAAAGACGGGATGGAAGACCGTAAGCGTCATCTCCTATGATGAGGTCATGGGCGATATCAACCGGATGATCGCGATCTATACGGTGATCCTCATCGCGACCATTCTGCTCGTCCAGTATCTGTCTCTTTTGGTCTCCGACAACATCACAAGACCGATCAAGCAGCTCAGGGATCTGATGAAAGAGGCGGAGGAAGGGAATCTCTCGGTCAGGTTTGAGAGCGGTTCCAGTGACGAGATCGCGGATCTGGGCCAGAGCTTCAACCACATGATCCGCAGGATCAGAGAGCTTCTGGACAGAGTGCGGCAGGAGGAGGACTTAAAGAGAAAGGCCGAGCTCAAGATCGTTCAGGAGCAGTTCAAGCCGCACTTTTTGTACAACACGCTGGACACGATCAACTGGATGGCCAGGGAGCACGGCGCGAAGGATATCGTGCAGCTTGTGGAGGCGCTGACAAATGTCTTCAGGATCAGTCTGAGCCACGGCAACAGCTACATACCCATCCGGGATGAAATACACTACATTTCCAGCTATCTGTATGTGCAGAAGACGAGGTACAAGGACAAGCTCCTGTTTGAGGTGGAAGCCGATGAGGAGTGTATGCAGATCCTCGTACCGAAACTGATCCTGCAGCCCCTGGTGGAAAATTCCATCTATCACGGGATCAAACTCAAGAGGGGCATCGGACATATCAAGGTATCCGTCCACAGAGATGGAGACAGGATCTGCATGTCCGTCGAGGACGACGGAAAGGGAATGGATGAGGAGACCGGGAAGGAACTGACAGAACTCCTCGAGTCTGATCAGCGTTCCGAAAGCATAACGGCGGACGACAACAGAAGCTTTGGCCTGTTCTATGTAAAAGAGAGGCTGAGGCAGAGGTACAGGGACGGATACAGCGTCGAAGTCATCAGCGCCCTGGGCGAGGGGACGAAGATCTCCCTCTTTATACCTTTTGACGAGGAGAATGATATAAGTTGACTGATCGGGGAAAAGGAAAAAGACGGAAAATATCAGTGCTTTTAGGGGTGCTGATCATAGCGGTGTCTCTGGCGGGATGCCATCCGGTCCCCTTAAGCGACAGCGCGAGCAAGAAGGGCGTGGGCTCGATCATCGGCGTATCCCAGGCAAACATGCGCGAGGAGTGGAGAATCGCGCTGATCGACGAGCTGAGGGATGAGATCGACAAAAACGACGATATCCAGATGATCACCACCGATGCCACGGACAGCGAGGGAAAGCAGATCCAGGATATTGACAACCTGATCGGATACGGCATAGACCTGCTGATCATATCTCCCTGCGGCGGGAACGCGCTGAGGGAGAAGATCAAGGAGGTCTATGACAGCGGCATACCTGTCATCGTCATGGACAGAGCTGTGGAAGGTTTTGACTACACCCTCTACATAGGCCCCGACGATGAGGTGATCGGGCAGCAGGCGGGAAGATATGTCGCGGACCTTCTGGGAGAAAAGGGAGGAAAGGTGGTCGCCCTGTCCGGCAAGCCCGCCTCCGTGCAGGGGGAGGAGAGACTCTCCGGATTTCGGCAGATCATTGACGGCCAGGACCAGATAGAGCTGAACATCCTCTATCCGGCGTCTGAGACAAAGGACGCCTCCTATGACGTCATCGCGGCTTCCAAGGGAATCGTGGAGAGCGCGGACGTCCTGTTTGCCTACAGTGACAGCATGGCCCTGGGCATGTGCGATGCCGTGCGGGATATGGGACTGGAAGGCAGGGTCATGATCGTCGACTGCGACGGCTTTAAGGGGGAGGATGAAGGCATTGACCTGGTGTCGCAGGGAAGGCTCAAGGCGACGGTGTCCTGTCCCATAGGCGGCAGGGAGGCCGTCGATTATGCCGTCTCCATCCTGAAAAAGGAGAGCGGCGTTCCGAAGCAGGTCATTCTCAGAAGCAATATCATCGAGAAGGAAAATGTGGAGGAGAGCCTCGCGAAGATCAACGCGGGCGGCGATGACGACGGGCGGACCATAAGGGTCGGCTACGCCCAGGTGGGACAGGAGAGCAACTGGAGACTTGCGAATATCAAGTCCATCGAGGAGTCCGCCTCTGTCTTCAACGTGGATCTGCACATGGAGATGGCGGATCAGTCCCAGGAAAGACAATTTGAAGCCATAAGGCAGTTCATAGAGGAGGATGTGGATGTGATCGTGGTCTCCCCCGTCGTGGAGACGGGATGGGACGAGGTGCTCAGGGAGGCCAAGGCCGCGGGCATACCCGTGATCATGTCCGACAGAAATGTCATCGTAGAAAACCCCGAGGAAAACCTGACCACCACGTATCTGGGCGCGGACTTCACGGAGGAGGGCCGCAGGGCCATGCGCTGGATCAGGGACAATGTGAAGAGCGATGAGGGAGGCATGCGCATCATGGAGATCATGGGCAATGCCGGCGCGTCCCCCACAGAGGAGAGAGGCGAAGGATTCAGGGAGATCCTCGCGGAGAATCCCTCCTATTACATCGCCTATTCGGATTACGGCGACTTCACCTACGAGGGCGGCAGAGAAGCCGTCAGAAAGTATCTTGAAAAGAATGAGTGGGACATAGACATCATCTATGCCCACAATGACGACATGGCGCTGGGCGCCATCGAGGAGCTGAAGGCCCACGGCATAAAGCCCGATGAGGATGTGAAGATCATTTCCGTGGACGCCACAAAAGCCGCCTTTGACGCGATGATCAGAGGGGAGCTGAGCTGCGCCGTCGAGTGCAATCCCATGATCGGACCCCAGCTTATGAAGGCGGTCAGAGACCTCTGCAGCGGGAAGCAGATGCCCTTCAGGATCATCACGGACGAACAGGTATTTGATCAGTCCAACGCGGACGACTATATAGGCAAGAGGAGATACTGAGCAAAGAAGGCGCGGACAGTTTACTTTTTCGCTTTATTGTGATAAAATGTTAAACCGTATGGACAAGAATGATTGAACGGCAAAAAACGCGAAAATAAATTTCGTGGGGGATGATATTTATTTGAAACGCGTTATATTTTCATAATAAGGAGGGAATGCAATGAGTAAATTTAAAGAACGAGTAAAGAACGTGGGCCCCGGCGCGCTTGTCGCGGCAGCCTTCATCGGTCCCGGAACGGTCACATCCTGTTCCATCTCGGGAGCAACAGCCGGCTATACGCTTCTGTGGGCGATGCTCCTCTCCGTCATCTCAGTTATCATCATGCAGACGATGGCTGCAAGACTCGGCATCATTTCCAATATGGGACTCGGACAGGCACTGAGGACCAAGTTCACAGACAAGGCGGCCAGATTTCTTTTGGCGATCCTGGTCATCTCGGCCGTTTTCATCGGCAATATCGCGTATGAGACCGGCAACCTGACCGGTTCGGTCCTGGGTATTCAGGCGGCGATCCCCGCAGCGGACAACACAACGGCGAAGATCATTCTCGCGCTGATCCTGGGCATCCTCGCGTTCGTCCTGCTCTATTCGGGCAACTATCAGAGAGTCGAGCGCATTCTGACAGGTCTGGTGGTCCTTATGGGCGTCATCTTCCTGATCTGCGCCTTCGCGGCAAATCCCGCGTGGGACGAGGTTTTTAAAGGCCTCTTTGGCTTTAAGGTCCCTGACGGCGGCGACTGGATGACGGTCGCGGCACTTATGGGTACGACGGTCGTTCCCTACAATATTTACCTGCACGCGTCTTCCGCATCGGAAAAGTGGGGCAGCAACCCCGACAAGAAAGACGCGCTGGCCAACTCCAGAGTGGACTCCATTCTTTCCATCGGTCTGGGCGGCATCATCTCCATGGCGATCATCGTCTGCGCTTCAGCGACGATCCACCAGACGGGAGGCGAGATCGCTTCCGGCGCCGACATGGCAAAGGCTCTGACGCCGCTTCTGGGCAACTGGGCAACAGTGATCTTCGGCATCGGTCTTTTTGCCGCAGGTCTTACGAGCACACTGACAGCACCGCTGGCCGCCGCTTACGCGTCCTCCGGCATTCTTGGCTGGGGCGAGGATATGAAGAGCCCCCGCTTCAAGACGTTCTGGATCATCGTGCTGGCATTCGGCCTGATCGCCACCTGCACACTGGGCGCAAGCCCCACACAGATCATCCTGTTCGCGCAGGCCGCCAACGCGCTGCTTCTGCCGATCACAGGCGTTCTGCTTCTGCTTGTTGCCAATGATGAGCAGATCATGGGAGAATACAAGAACAAGAACTGGTTTAATGTTTTGGTCGTCCTCGTTATCTTGATCTTCCTGTTCATCGCGGCCCGCAATATGAGCGCGTTCATGACAGGACTCAAGGGCCTGCTGGCCGGCTGATCAAAATGGCTGTATAAGGATCAATCGATTCATAGTGGACAGAAGCCTGCCGCAAGACAGGCTTCTGTCTTTAACGTTATTCGGGCCCCGAAATCCGCGCGGGACCCCGGAAAGGGAACTTTATGGAATACAAAATTTTGCCGGTCGGGGATTCGGCGCTGACCATTGTTTTCGGGGACAGGATCGATCCCGGGATCAGCGCGGACGTGCGGGCCGCCAGGAAGCACCTCACAAAGAAAAATATAGAGGGCGTCACGGAGTATGTGCAGACATACGCGACGCTCATGGTGCACTATAAGCCCGGCGTCGTGCTGTATGACGAGCTGGCGGTCAGGATCGATCAGGAGCTGTCCGGGCTCGATCTTTCCGAGGGGAACATGAAGAAAAAGACCATCGTGATCCCGGTGTGCTACGGCGGCGAGTTCGGTCCGGATCTTCCTTTTGTCTGCGAGCACGCGGGGCTTAATGAGGAAGAGGTCATCCGCAGGCACAGCGGCGGGGAGTACCTGATCTATATGCTCGGCTTCATGCCGGGGTTCGTATATCTGGGCGGGATGGACCCTTCCATCAGCACGCCAAGGCTCAGGGACCCCAGAGACCGGATCGAAAAGGGATCTGTCGGCATTGCCGCGAATCAGACCGGCATCTATCCGCTTGTCTCCCCCGGGGGGTGGCAGATCATCGGCCGGACGCCCCTAAAGCTGTACGATCAGAACAGGGAGAAGCCCATTCTCTATGAGGCGGGCGAGTATATCCGCTTTGTTCCCATCGACCGCGGGGAGTTCGACCGGATCAAAGAGCAGGTCGACCATGACACGTATGAGTATGAATGGATCATAGAGGGGGGAAAATGAGATGGCAATGCATGTAATAGCGCCCGGACCCCGCACGACGATCCAGGATAAGGGAAGACTGGGATATCAGAACAGCGGTTTCGCGCCCAGCGGATTCATCGACAGGGTGGCATCCCGCATGGCCAACGCGCTGGTGGACAACGAGGACGGGGAAGCTGTCGTGGAGTTCTGCCTGATCGGGCCCACACTGTATTTTGACGAGACGGTCAATCTGGCCGTCTGCGGCGGCGACTTCTCCATTGATGTGGACGGCGAAATATATCCCGCAAACGAGGCGGTGCATGTGCCGGCAGGCGCGAAGGTCTCCATCAGGACCGGGCAGGTCGGCCTGTACGGGTCGCTTGCGGTCGCGGGAGGACTGGATGTACCGGTCGTCATGGGCAGCAGGAGCACCAACCTGCGCTGCGGCATCGGCGGCTGGCACGGCAGAGCGCTGCAGGCGGGAGACGTGATCCCTCTCAGGCATCCGGAGAAGGGCAAAAAGGACCTGTCATGGAGATGGGTGCCGCAGCGGAGGCTCGTGCGCCCCGAGGATCCTGACGTCACGAAGATCCGCGTGATCCCCGGCCCGCAGGAGGACATGTTTACAGAAAAGGGGATCAGGACCTTTTATGAGAGCGAATACACGGTGACCGCCCGGAGCGACCGCATGGGATACCGGCTGAGCGGTCCGCAGGTCGAATCCATTGGCGGTTATGACATCCTCTCGGACGGAATCGTAAACGGGAGCGTGCAGATCTCCGGCACCGGGGAGCCGATCGTCATGATGGCGGACAGACAGACCACAGGCGGGTACGCCAAGATCGCGTCGGTCATCAACGTGGATATTCCGCTTTTCGCGCAGTTAAGGCCGGGGCAGGTGGTTCAATTCGAGCAGTGCACCGTGCAGGAGGCACAGCGGCTGGCCCGCGCTTCAGGCGATGCGTGGAGAGAGCACCGGAGAATGTTGGATGCCCGCAGGAGGGATATGGAGGAGCAAAAGCGCGGAAGCTTTGTCATCCTGGGCGTCAGCGGGCGCGGCGAACAGGACGGAGAAAATAAGGAACACGGCCGGCACTCCGGATGGGACAGGAGCTGGCGCAGCTGGCGCGGCGCAGGGCGGCCCTGCAGGACGGGAGGAAGGCGCTCGTGGAGCTGAAAGAGCCCGACCTCCGAGGCCGATCATTAGCAAAACAGGAGGGGTAAACAGATGATCAGTGATTATAAGGATTATACGCCCGTACAGATGCGGCATATTATCAGAGAGGGCGGCTACACCGAGCCGACGAGCGGTCTTTGTCCCGGTTACGCGCAGGCCAATCTCATCGTGCTTCGCAAGGAGCAGGCATACGATTTCCTGCTTTTCGCGCAGCGAAATCCCAAGGCGTGTCCCGTGCTGGAGGTGCTGGACACGGGAAGCCGCTTCACCAAATTCGTGGCGCAGGACTGCGATATCGCCAAGGATTTCCCCAAATACAGGATCTACGAGAACGGCGTCTGCACCGGGGAGTACACGGATGTGGAGAAGTTCTGGAGCGACGACCTGGTGGGGTTCCTCATCGGCTGTTCCTTCAGCTTCGAGTCGGAGCTGATCGAGGCGGGGATCGAGATGCGCCACAACACGATGGGCTGCAACGTGCCCATGTACATCACAAATATTGAGACGACGCCCGCGGGGATCTTTTCGGGCAAGATGGTCGTCTCCATGCGGCCGGTGCCGCCGGAGCAAGTCGTCAAGGCCGTCACGGTATCGGCGGCACTCCCCAAGGTGCACGGAAGCCCGATCCATATCGGCGATCCCGCGCTGATCGGCATCGAGGATATTGACCACCCGGATTTTGGCGATCCCGTGGAGATCAAAGAGGGAGAGGTGACGATGTTCTGGCCCTGCGGCGTGACGCCGCAGTCCGTGGTCATGAACGTCAAGCCCGAGTTCGCGATCACGCACTCGCCCGGACACATGCTGCTGCTGGATGTCAAAAACGTGCAGCTTAAGGACTGACGCGAAAAGAGCGTTGCGGAACAGATGGGGACAGGAGGAATAGATAAACAATGGCAAAGATAGATCTGAACTGTGATCTGGGAGAGAGTTTCGGCGCTTATACCATCGGAATGGATGACAAGGTGATCCCGCTGATCTCCTCCGCGAATATTGCGTGCGGATTTCACGCTTCGGACCCTGTGGTCATGGAAAAGACGGTCGCCATGGCCGCGAAAGCGGGCATCGGGATCGGCGCGCATCCCGGATATCCGGACCTGATGGGATACGGGCGCAGAAATATGAACGTGTCGCCGGAAGAGGCCGGCGCCTATGTGACTTATCAGCTCGGCGCGCTCTACGCGTTCGCCAGGTCAGCCGGCGTCAAAGTACAGCACGTCAAACCGCACGGCGCGCTCTACAACATGGCGGCCAAGGACTATAAGCTCGCGCTCGCCATCGCGCAGGCAGTCAAGGACTTTGATCCCTCGCTGATCCTGATGGGACTTTCCGGAAGCGAGAGCGTAAGGGCGGCGCAGGACATAGGCCTGCCTGTGGCCAGGGAAGTCTTCGCGGACCGGGCCTACATGCCGGACGGAAGTCTGATGCCCCGAAGTATGGAGGGCGCGGTGATCCACGACGAGGAGGAGGCCATCCGCCGCACGGTGCGCATGGTCAAGGAGCACAAGGTGACCGCTGCCGACGGGACGGACATCGAGATCCTGCCGGATTCCATCTGTGTGCACGGGGACAATGTGAAGGCGCTGGCGTTTGTGACGCAGATCCGCAAGGCGATGGAAGAAGAAGGCGTGGAGATCGCGCCGCTGTCTGAGATCATTAAAGTCTGAAAGGTCAGCCGCTCATTTAAATTGCCAGGTGGCCGAGGATGATCCAAAGTCCGCCGATGCCGACGAACGCGTAGATGACCTTGCCGAACGCGTCGGCGGGGATCTTGTCATGGATCAGAAGGCCAAGATATGTGCCCGCGGCAAGGCCCACGACGCCGGCCCCCACAAGGGGGAGGTCGCCCGTGCCCAGCCGCCCGAGCAATAGACTGATAAACAGAATGACGAAGTTATTGATGCAAAGGAATGCCTGGATCGTCGCCAGGTATTCCTTTTTGTTTTCGGTGGCCGGCAGAAGGTAGAGGGCTGCCGTGGGGCCGCCGGAAGCGAAAAGGCCGTAGCAGACGCCGCAGATCACGCCCAGAAGGGCGCCTGACAGAGGGGTGGGGTTGATCCGTATTTTGTCCGAAAAGACAAAGAAAAACACCGCCACCGCCACGAACATAAAGCCGAGAAGAAGGTACATGACGTTGGAGCTGACCTTGGCGGAGAGGAGATTGACAATGCCGCAGATGACCGCCGTCGGAATCACGAACGGAAGCATCACGTCCCACCTTATAAAATCCCTGTACCGGATGGAAATAAAGAGCGTGCTGATGCTCACCATGACGATGGAAAGGCCCATGGCTTTACTGTAATCCATCATCAGGGGCAGAAGGCCCATGGTGATCATGGTGCATCCGAAGCCAAGCGCGCTCTGGATGCAGGAACCTGTGAGGATTATGAGTGCGACGAGCGGGATCATGAAAGTCTGCATGCCGGTCTCCTTATAAAGGGCATGCACTGTGTTCAGCGCATGCCCCTTTCGTAAGTAAATATTCTGTGGTCAGTTATTCGTTATGACTGGGAACCGTTCTGATCGGAATCGTTGTATACGCCGAAATTGGGCTGCGGGCCGTCATAGACAGGCTGTGCGGGCGCTGCAGCGGGCGCGGGCTCTTCCGGCTGGAATGCGGGAGCGGGCTCTTCCGGCTGGAATGCGGGAGCGGGCTCCTCCGGCTGGAACGCGGGAGCGGGCTCTGCGGGCTGATATGCAGGAGCGGGCTCTGCGGGCTGATATGCAGGAGCGGGTTCTACGGGCTGCTGGAATTGAGGAGCGGGCTGTGCGGCGGCCGCCTCCGCGGCTTTCCGGTCACGTCTTTTCGCGAGGGGCATGCAGATCCAGTCTATGATCAGGCAGACAAGGCAGGCGATGCCGCTCTCAAGAAGCACCCACTGAGGAAAACCGTAGACCAGATTGGTGATCATGGTGATGTCCGCGAGAATGCAGAAAGCGCTGCCGATCGTGAAGATCGAGAGGATCAGATTCAGTATCCACACCGGATAGCGCAGGATCCTGATCTGCACGGCGCTCTGCAGCATTATGACGCCAAGGAAAAGAGACAGCATCGCGATATACATGTCAAAATTCGCGGCCAGGTCGCTGACGCGCAGCAGACAGATCAGTCCGACTATGACACATAGAAAACCTACGGCGAACCCGTAGCTGTCGACCCGCTTATAGTTGCCGCTCACAAAGAAGGCGACAATGAGAACGACGCCGATCGTGACGATGGCGAAGCAGAGGATCAGGCAAAGCTGTGTCAGATCCATATTGTTTGGCTTGAAAATGAGAAAGTACCCCAAGACAATGGCGACAAGCGAAAGAATGACTTCTCCCACGAGAGTCCCCTTGCTTAACGAATTATCATTTTTTGCTGAAGCATCCATAGAAAACCTCCTTCTCTGTTAATCCTAAGATAACAGATTTACTAAATACTGATCATTTTTTAGTTTACCACTAAAAGGGTACAAAAAGGGACATCAAAGGCAAAAAAATCAAAAAAACATCAGATTATCGCACCAGATAAAGCGTGCGGTTATATCCCTTCCACAAAATCTTGTAACCACGCTGCGCGCAGAGCGCGTTCAGATCCGAATCATCATGGAGCATGAGGTACTTGCTCTGCAGCGTTTGTGTCTGTAGAAGTTCCGTCATCTTTACGACGCGGCAGACGTTGAGTGAGGTATAGGTGGGAAGCATGAATTCCCACTGCAGCTCGCTCTCGTCCACGAGTTTGGCGATGGTATTGTCCCAGGGGTTCTCCGCCAAAGGAAGGATCGACGAGAATTCGTCCCGCAGCGCCTGCTCATCGGCGGCGGAGAGCGTCTGCGCGTCGACCTGCGGCAGGGCGAAGTTGATCGGCGCGCGAAGGAGCAGGAATCCCATAAGGGCCAGCAGGACGACTTCGTCCACGATCTTCTCAAACCCGCCCAGAATGATCAAAGTAAGGCCATACACCACCGTGACCGAGAGCATCATGCGGTGAAGCTGCTCGGTGCTGTACAGCAATATAGTTGCCTCGTAAACGGCGGCGCCTGCGGCCAGCATCGCGAGAATGACAAAGCAGCGGCCGTCCCTCGGCTTGCAGCGGCCGGAGGCGTTTTCGTTCTCTCCGGAGACCGGCGCTTCGATAACCGGCTCGGCGGACTCGGCAGCAGCGGACTCTTCGGCAGCGGATTCCACGGCTGCGGTTACGACCTCGGGAATCCCGGCGGCATTGTCCTCCGCGGCGGCAGCCATGACCTCGAGGTCCGCGGCGGCAGCGGAATTTGCCGCGGCAGGATCTGCTGCGGGGGCGGCTGTATTTGCACCGGGCGACGGCTTCGCCTTCTTCTTATCGCCCGTGGGAACGCCCGCGATCAGGGTGCGCAGAAGAAGGATAATAAGAAGCAGGGACTGCACAAAATAGAGCAGGGGGATCACGCCCGCCCAACGAGCGCCACGAAGGTATCCCCAGATATCGTGCAGCGCCGCGATATTGGTCTTTAAAATGAAGTAAAAGAACGCGGAGATCGAGCCGGATCCCAGAAGGGCGCCGAGGGTCTCAGACGGCGTGGATTCGACAAAATACCGCGCCACGTTGTAGTTCATGAAGACATAAAACAGCGCGATGGAACCCAGCGCGGAGAGGACAGAGGCGATCGAGAAGCCGATCTTTGCCTTCTTTGAGAGCGGGCTCTTTTTGCGCAGCGTCAGATAGAGAGGAATGGCAGCGAGCACAAAGTAGTAGGGCCGCATGGTGTTCCAGAAAAAGAGCACCAGGAGCATCGCGGTCAGGGCCGCCTTGGTCTTCCCCGCCGTGGTGCCCGTGTGGAGCACCGCCCACAGGACGAGGGAGGTGAACAGGATGAGGAACAGGTTGTAGCTGCTTTCGCTCATGCCGGACCAGGTGTAGCGCGCGCTGATCAGGTGCGTGACAAGAAAGGCGAGGGCCCACAGACTCTGGCTGATCTTGGGGCGGACCAGCGCCACGAAAAAGAACATGGCGATCAGCGCCAGGATCACATTGCAGTAATAAAAAAAGTTGTGGGAATCTATGCCCGTCAGAAAGGAGAGGGCATAGTACGGAAGATACGTAAAAATATTGTAGGGTCCGTAGGCCAGGTGCGACGGGGCATCCTCATTAAAGCCGTACATCCCCTTGGGGAAGAAATCTGTCCGAAGGAGCCGGATGGTGCGGAAATAGCCGACCTCGTCGTTCCACAACGTGTTCCAGGCATCGATCCTAAGGGGGCTCGTGCCGGTGAGAAGGCCGATGACAGCTCCGTAAATGAGCGGTGCGCAGAGCAGAACGAGCCATAACAGATAGGTGAGCGCCCTGCGTCCGGCACTCGGTTTTTCGGTATTTGTATTTGAAAAAGCCATGTGTTTCCTCCATTTTTGCTTCCATTATAGCGCAGAACCCCATTTTCCTGTATCGAAAGTGTCAAAAAAGGGTATAATAATGGTAAATCACAGGTTGTTTATGGAGAGAACCAAAATGAGTGATAAGCAAAGCAACTATAAAGCGAGCGCCGGATGGCTCTTTGTGATCATGGGGGTGGTCGTGCTCTTTACGTGCGGCTTTCTAACCGCGCTGGTCGGCATTGATTACGAGCCCCACGAGATAATAGCGCTGAGTCTGGACCTGTCGAATCCCGTGGAGATGTTCAAGCAGCACCCGGAGCCGCTGTGGCACCTTATGACGCTGGGCGTATACAAGCTGACCCATCTGCGGATCGAGATCTGCGCGGGCATCGTGTCGGGACTTCTTGTCGACGCGGTGTATCTGATCGGCTATGCCGCGGTCAGAAAGAAAATGCCGGCACTGCACGGAGCGGTCATTGCAGTATTTTGCACCGTGCTGAACATGGCCGCCGCCATCTACGTGCCGTGGTTCAACAAGGAGCCGTATCTGGGCCAGAGCTCGCCCAACGTGTGGCACAACCCCACGACCATCGCGGTCAAACCCTTTGCCCTTTTGATCTTCCTTATGGTGGCGGCGGAGATCATACGGTGTAAAGAGAGCGACTTCGAGGAAGGGATCTCTGCCTTAAAGGGGATCCTCATATCGATCCTGCTGATCTTTTCGTGCCTGGCCAAGCCAAGCTTTGTCCAGATATTTTATCCGGCCATCTTTACGCTCATGGTCATCTGGCTCTTCGTCTATCGCGGAAAGAACCTCAAGATGGCGCTGCAGCTTTTGCTGGTGTGCGTGCCGTCGCTGATCGTCATGATACTGCAGTTCGTGGCGGCGTTTATGAGCGGCAGCGGCGAGGGAGGCGGAATCACGTTCGCACCGCTCCAGGTGGCGGGCCTTAGGACCAACTCCATCGCGATCTCGATGCTGCTGGTCACGGCGTTCCCGCTGCTCATGCTGATCCTGACCATTATCCGAAAGAAGATGGGATGGAGCGAGATCTTCGCGTGGATCCTGTTTCTCTGGGGCACGACATGGAGACTGCTCCTGGCCGAAACAGGAGAGAGGGCCGCGCACGGCAACTTCTCCTGGGGATATGTCCTGGGCCTTTATATGATATGGTTCGTGTCGGTGCGGAGCTACCTCGAGCTCTACTTTAACGATGAGATGACCGGAACGAAGCGGGGCGTAGGATTCTATATCGCCAGCGTGGTACTCGCCCTCCACTTCCTCTCCGGCCTGTATTACCTGTTTTATTTAATCGTGCTGGGACATGGGATGTGACAATAATCCAGCACTCCGGAAATCAACACAAACTCTGAACGAAGAGTTTACTCTTCGGGCAGAGTTTGGGGTGATTTCCGAGGTGGCCAAGGCGCGAAGCGCCTCTGGACAACGACAGTGAGAAATGCGTCAGCATTTCGAACGTGGAGTGCGGGATTATAAAATTGCTTGCACGAGCATTTGACCAGATTTGACGAGCGTCAATCATGAGCAAGGAGGCCGATAGGCCGGATTGCGAATGATTGTAGCAGCGCGAGAGCGCGAAGCGCGGAGCGATGCGTAGTTTCTTCACTGACAGCGTCAGCATTTCGAACGTATATTACTATTCACAGAAAGGAGGATGTGACGATGGGTCTGTTTGGTAACCTGTTTGATAAGAAATACTGCGATATCTGTGGGGAGGAAATCAAACTTCTCGGAAATCGAAAGCTTGAGAACGGGAATCTGTGCAAAAACTGCGCGGCAAAACTGTCT
>CAJOLP010000006.1 GCA_905235465.1 uncultured Lachnospiraceae bacterium
TCAGAAATATGCGGAGTTTCCATTGCAACCGTCAGCAAAGCGCTTCACGACAATTATTCCGATATCAGCGATGAGACACGCGAAAAGGTGCGTAATGCTGCCAGAGAGCTCGATTACATTGCGCAGCCCAGGCAGAAAGGAGGGGAAAAGAGAGAGAGCGGTGTTGTCTGTGTTTTGACCGAATATGCGGAAGGGAAGCTCCGCCGGGAGATCCTCCGCCAGATCCTGTGGGGGATGATCAGGAAAGCGGATCAGGAGGGTTATGATCTGCTGGTCATGCCCGGCAAAAACAGCAGAAAGAATATGAGCTGCCTGGGAAGGATGGTGCAGCGGGCGCCCGATGGCATTTGCCTTCTCTGTGACCGTGAATACGTTAATTCCGAAGAGGTACAGGAGGTCGTGCGCAGCAGTTTCCCGGTGCTTTCCGTAAGCAGCGACGCGGGGGAGTGCAGCGTCATCCGGTTCGATGACAGGCGGGCCGCGCAGTCCCTGATGGATTATCTGGCCTTATGCGGGCACAGGAAGTTCCTGTATCTGGGCGACGCGTCCCTGTTTTCCAGGAGAGCGGCACAGTATCTGGAGGAAGCCGCCCTTGAGCACGATTTCGGAAGCTTCAGGGCGGTTTTCGCCGGTAATGCTGTGCCGGAAGATGAGAGCTGCATTGTGTTTGATACGACGGCGCACGCGCTGCGCTGGATCAAAGAGCATGAGGCGCGGTACAGGGTCCCTGAGGATCTCTCCGCGGCTGCGCTGTATCATGAGGAAGTGCCACAGCAGCAGAGCGGCCAGGGGGAATGCGCGGGCACGCCGCTGAGGATCACGCATATTTTCCGCGATCCGGAGCGCCTGGGAGAAGCGGCTGTGGGAAACATTCTCAGGTTCATTGATGATCCCATGAGCGATCTCAAAGAGCCGATCTATACGCCGGGAAGGCTTGTCAGAGGAGACAGCGTAAGGCGCCTGACCGATTGATCCCGTGATGAAAAAACGGCCCAAAACGGCCGGTCCTCACCACAGGAAAACGAGTCGGAAACGTATGAATGAGCCCCTTCCCCCAATGGTTAAACGCGGTGTTTGCAGGTCCTCTGCAGTACAATTTTACTGTTGACAGACAAAAAAACATATCATATAATAGTGCTTGCATTTGACGTGGTTCCGGGGTGTGGCTCAGCTTGGCTAGAGCGCCTGGTTTGGGACCAGGAGGTCGCAGGTTCGAATCCTGTCACCCCGACTCAGTGCATTATTTATATATCCTTGGTTCATATGCGGGTGTAGTTCAATGGTAGAACACTAGCCTTCCAAGCTAGATACGTGGGTTCGATTCCCATCACCCGCTTTCACGATTGCTCATCGGGCGATCGTAGGCAGGCAGTCCTGCAGCGGATATGTGTCCGTAGCTCAGCTGGATAGAGCACCGGCCTTCTAAGCCGGGTGTCGGGGGTTCGAGTCCCTTCGGGCATACTCTTTCGCTCCGGCGGGAGAACTGATATTGTCATGGTGGGTATGGCGCAGTTGGTTAGCGCGCCAGATTGTGGTTCTGGAGACCATGGGTTCGAGTCCCATTACCCACCCTTTTATTATGCTTATTTCCATTGGGCTATCGCCAAGTGGTAAGGCACAGCACTTTGACTGCTGCATGCGTTGGTTCGAATCCGACTAGCCCAGCTTTGTGGGACATTAGCTCAGTTGGTAGAGCACTTGACTTTTAATCAAGTTGTCGGGGGTTCGATCCCCCCATGTCTCATTGGTCACACAGGCCGGTGATCTGAAGGGATCGCCGGCCTATAGTATATGCTTTCGTTTGCATCGCGCGGATATGGCGGAATTGGCAGACGCGCCAGATTTAGGTTCTGGTGGGACACCCCGTGCAGGTTCAAGTCCTGTTATCCGCAGTCAAAAAGGCTCTCCACAGACGAGGTGGAGAGCCTTATTTTTGTACGCTGCGCTGCCTTAGTCCTTATTTGCTGCGCTGCCTTAGTCCTTATTTTCGTCAAGGAGCTCCAACATGGCGCGGAGCGCCTTGCCGCGGTGGCTGATGGCATTCTTTTGCTCCGCGGTGATCTCGGCACTGGTCATGCCGTATTCGGGCAAAAAGAAGAAGGGGTCGTAGCCGAATCCGTTGCTGCCGCTGATGGCGTGGCCGATGCGTCCCTCCATGGTGCCGCGGGTGACCAGCTCCGTCCCGTCCGGGCGGACCGCGGCGACGGCGGCCACGAACCGCGCGGTGCGCTTTTCGTCCGGCACACCTTCAAGCCTCTGCAAAATGGCGTTCATCTTGTAACCGTAGTCGGTGTCGTGCCCGAGGTAGCGCGCGGAGTAGATGCCGGGCTCGCCGCCAAGGGCGTCGATCTCAAGGCCCGAATCGTCGGAAAGCACGGTGATCTCTGTATCTGTGACGTCAATGGGAAGAGTCCCGGCTGCGATCTTGTCCCTGAGGAGCTCTGCGACCGCCCGCGCCTTGATGAGCGCGTTTTCCTCAAAGGTGCTGCCGTCCTCCGCGGGATCGGCCGGGACGCCGGCCTCCTTCATTGTGAGCACTTCTATGGAAGGATCGCCGATGATGTCGCGGATCTCGCGCACTTTGTTCTGGTTGCCGGTGGCGAAGATGATCATTTTTTTCATAAAAAACTGCTGCCTCCTGTTATCAGCCGCGCTTTTTGGGCGGTTTGGGACCGGGGAACATATAATAGTAGGTCTTGATCATACCGTTGTAGATCTTGCGGTTTTTGGCCGCCTTAAGGCCCAGCGCCTCCTCGCACCCCTCATAGGAGGTGATCAGGTACATGGACCAGCTGTCCAGGCGGCGGTAGGCGTCGCCGAGCTCTCGGTAGAGCGCCCGCACTTCATCCGGGGCGCTGCCGCCAAGGCGCTCCCCGTAGGGCGGATTGGTGACGATAAAGCCGTACTTTTTGGCGTGGGAGAGGGCGCTGACCGGCCGCGCCTGGAAGTGCACCAGGTGGTCGACGCCGGCAAGTTTGGCGTTCTCACGGGCCGCTGCGATGGCCTGGGGATCGATGTCATAGCCCTGCAGGTCGGTCTCCACATCCGGCGTCTCGAGCTCCAGCGCCTCGTCGCGCGCGCCGCGCCATACGGAAGGCGGGATGAGATGCTGCCACTGTTCTGAGCCAAAAGAGCGGTTTACGCCGGGGGCAATGTTGGCGGCCATCATGGCCGCTTCGATAATAAATGTGCCGCTCCCGCAGAACGGATCCACGAGGATCCGGCCGGGACGCCAGGGCGTCAGCATAAGGAGGCCGGCCGCAAGGTTTTCCGCGATGGGCGCCGTCACCTTATACTTGCGGTAGCCGCGCTTGTGCAGGGACTCCCCGGTGGTGTCCAGCGCGACGGTCACTTCGTCCTTGAGTAAAAAGACGCGGATCGGATAGGCGTCCCCTGTCTCGGGGAACAGGTCCGTGCGGTAAGCGGTCCTGAGGCGCTCCACCATGGCCTTTTTCATAATGGACTGGATGTCGGAAGGAGAGAAGAGTTTGCTCCGCACACTGGCCGCCTTGGCCACCCAGAATTTGGCGTCCCGGGGCAAAAAGTCCTCCCAGGGAAGGGCCTTGGTCCCCTCGAACAGTTCGTCAAAAGTCTGTGCGTGAAAGGACCCCACCTTGAGGAGAACGCGTTCCGCGGTCCTAAGGCCGATATTGGCCCGGGCGATGGCCTCCGCATCGCCGGCAAAGCTCACCCGCCCGTCTGTCACGGAGGTGATGTCATAACCGATGTCATAGATCTCATTTTTGAGTACGCTCTCCATGCCGAAGTGGCAGGGGGCGATCAGTTCATATTCTGCCATAGCTGATTCCTCTCTCATGCAATCTCAATCATAACGTCACAGAGGGGATTTCGCAAGGGGGACAAAAAAGCTGCCGGCGGGATGTACCTGCCGGCAGCTCTGTGTACTTATATCTATTTGCACTTATATGACATTGTGATCCTGACCGGGATCAGACGATGCCCTGAGCCTCCATAGCGTCGAGAACTTTCTGGAAACCGGCGATGTTGGCGCCTGCCACATAGTTGCCTTCCATGTCGTACTGCTTGGAAGCGTCATCGATGTTGTGGTAGATGTTGACCATGATGTCTTTAAGCTTGGCATCGACTTCCTCGAAGCTCCAGCTCAGTCTCTCGGAGTTCTGGCTCATTTCCAGAGCGGATGTGGCTACGCCGCCCGCATTGGAAGCCTTGCCGGGAACGAAGAGAACACCCTTCTCCTGCAGATACTGTGTAGCATCCAGAGTGGTGGGCATGTTGGCGCCTTCGCAGACTGCCACAACGCCGTTGGCAACGAGTGTCTTGGCATCCTCGAGGTGAAGCTCGTTCTGGGTCGCGCAGGGAAGTGCGACATCCACCTTGATGCTCCATACGCCTGTGCCCTCGTGATACTCCGCGGAAGATCTGGCCGCTTTGTACTCGGTCAGTCTCGCGCGTCTGACTTCCTTGATCTCCTTAAGGAGCTCAACGTCGATTCCTTCGGGATCATAGATCCAGCCTGTGGAATCGGAGCAGGTCACGACCTTAGCGCCGAGCTGCTGTGCCTTCTCGATGGCATAGATAGCGACGTTGCCGGCACCGGAAACGGAGACGACCTTGCCGTCAAGGCTCGTGCCGTGGCACTTGAGGAGTTCCTCTGTCAGATAGACGAGGCCGTAGCCGGTCGCCTGTGTTCTCGCCAGGGAGCCGCCATAGGTCAGGCCCTTGCCGGTGAGGACGCCCTCATAGACGTCGCGGATCCTCTTGTACTGGCCGTAAAGATAACCGATCTCACGGCCGCCCACGCCGATATCACCTGCGGGAACGTCGGTGTCCGCGCCGATGTGTCTGTAAAGCTCTGTCATGAAGCTCTGGCAGAACGCCATAACTTCGCGGTCAGACTTGCCCTTGGGATCGAAGTCAGAGCCGCCCTTGCCGCCGCCGATGGGAAGACCGGTCAGGGAATTCTTGAAGATCTGCTCGAAACCGAGGAACTTGATGATGCCCAGGTTTACGGAAGGATGGAAGCGAAGACCTCCCTTGTAGGGGCCGATCGCGCTGTTGAACTGAACGCGGAAGCCGTTATTGACCTGAACCTGGCCCTTGTCGTCCACCCACGGCACGCGGAACATGATAACGCGCTCGGGTGTGGTGATGCGCTCAAGAATCGCTTCCTTGCGATACTTGTCCTCATCCGCCTCGATCACGACGCGAAGGGATTCCAGAACTTCCTTAGCGGCCTGATGGAACTCGGGCTGAGCGGGATTCTGCGCAATGACTCTCTCCAGAACTTCATCTACATAAGACATTTTCGATTCCTCCTTGAATTTGATGTGAATAGCTGCAAATTGTATACAATGTTTTGAGATTTGAGATTGTATACAATCTTACGAACAAAATTGGCGATTTCAGGCTGAAGCTTTTACGATATCCAGTCAAAATGCCGCCTGCTTTGCACTTTAGACATTATAAAACGGCTTTTAGATATGCGCAAGGGGTAAAATAAGATAATACATGTATACAATTAATACAATTTTGAGAGCGCGGCAAAAAGCCCACCGCATATAAGCGGTGGGCCGGAAGGTTTTTGTTTGTTCGGGCAGATCCGTGATCACAGAAGCATGATGCCTGCCTCATTGCATTTTTCGATCATCTCATCGGGCCAGATGGAGCTGTGTACTTCGCCGATATGGGCCTTGCGCAGGAAGTACATACAGATGCGGGACTGTCCGATGCCGCCGCCGATGGTGAAGGGCATGCGGTCCTCCAGGATCGCTTTCTGGAAGGGGAGTTCTGCCCGCTCCTCACACCCGCACTTGGCAAGCTGTTCTTTAAGCGCCTGCGCGTCGACGCGGATGCCCATGGAGGAGAGCTCCAGCGCGATATCCAGAACAGGGTAGTAGACAATGATGTCGCCGTTAAGCTTCCAGTCATCATAGTCGGGGGCGCGGCCGTCATGGGGCTCGCCGTTTGCGAGCTTGTCGCCGACCTGCATGATGCATACAGCGCCCTTCTCCTTGCAGATCAGATATTCGCGCTCCTTGGGCGTCTTGTCCGGATACATCTTCTCCAGATCGTAGGTGCTGATAAAGAAAATATCTCTGGGGAGAAATTCATCGATATAGTCATATTGGATCGCCATGTATTTTTCCGTAAGGCGAACGGCCTTGTAAACTTCCCGCACGACCTCCTGGAAAGTCTCGATGGTCCTGTCCTCACGCGTGATGACTTTTTCCCAGTCCCACTGATCGACGTAGATGGAGTGAATGTTGTCGGTGATCTCATCGCGGCGGATGGCCACCATATCGGTGTACAGGCCCTCGCCGACGCTGAATCCGTATTTGTCCAGCGCGTACCTTTTCCACTTGGCGAGAGAGTGCACGACTTCGCCGTTGCGGCCGGTCTCGAGAATATCGAAGCGCACGGGGCGCTCCACGCCGTTCAGGTTATCGTTGAGTCCCGAACTGGGACGCACGAAAAGAGGGGCGGAGACGCGCTGCAGATTGAGCCTTTCCGCCAGAATACCCTGGAAAAAGTCCTTGACGGTCTTGATCGCGATCTGTGTCTGATGCAGATCCAGCTCAGACTTATAGCCTTCAGGAATAATCACTTCGCCCATTTTGATCCCCTTTCCGGAGCGCTCCGGCCCGGCCTTTTGTCATTTGCCGAAACCTCCGCTTCCATGCATAAACGCTTGCGCCGCGGAGACGCTTTCCACCGCGCAGATTGATTACAAGTCATAATTAAAGCGCATTTTGATCGAAAATGCAATAAATAATGTCAAGTCCATCCGCGATCCGAATGTCGTCTTTGTCCGGCACGCAGAGGGAGATGGTGTGGGCATCCAGCGCAGTGGTCAGGCAATAGGCGCCGCCGGCGGCTTCGGCCTGATCGGTCAATCGGATGCGTCCCTCGCCATTTTCGCCGGGGAGCGCCGTGAATTCATTCAGCGGCTGGGTGATGCCCCTGCCCGTCATCTTGATGAAACTCTCCTTGCGCGTCCACAGGCGCGTGAAGTCCCGGTCCGGATCCTGAGAGCCCGCAAGCCATTCCACTTCCAGAGGGTGAAAACAGTGCGCGGCAATATTATTTCGCGCAGCTCTGTGTTTTTCCACATCCACACCCACCGGGGCGCCCGCGACGGCGCAGACGGCCATCGTACCGCTGTGGGAAATATTGAAGTGAAGGTCGGGGTAATGGCTGAGGAAGGGCTTGCCGACCGGCCCCCGGCTAAGGGTCAGATCCAGGGCGCCAGCCTGCCTAAGGGCGTGCGCTGTGAGAAGCCCGGCGCCCAGGGACAGACATTTGTCCTCATCAAAGCGAAGGGACCCGATCTTTTCGCGGCGCTCCGGCCAGGGCAGCAATTGCATACCCCGCTTAAAGAGCGCGGGGTCATTTAGTTTTGAGACATCGCAGTGCCATAGGGTAACGGACATTTTTACACAAACCTTTCCGGCCGGGCGGACGGGCCGCCGGTTATGATCGGGAATAAACAGTGCGGTTTATACAGCAATTATAGACCATTGCGGATATATATGACATACATCTTCTGATTTGGTAGTATAATCACAATTGTTATCATTTATTGTTGTTTGGAAATTATTACCCATGGACAAAGCGATCAGGACATCAGTACGCGATCTGGTGGAGTTTATCTACAGGGAAGGTGACATTGACACGCGCATCGGCGGCGCGTCTGAGGACGCGATGCTGGAGGGCGCCCGCATTCACCGCAAGATTCAGGGAGAGGCAGGGGCAGAGTACATGTCGGAAGTGCCGCTCTCGATTCTGTATGCTTCCAAAGAGGTGGAAGTGCTGCTGGAGGGGCGGGCCGACGGTGTATTTTGGCTGGATGACGAGAAGTGCTGGGCCATCGACGAGATCAAGACGACGTACCGCCCGCTGGACCAGATCGAGGAGCCGGTGCCGGTGCACACGGCCCAGGCCAGGTGCTATGCCTTTATGTACCTGTCGCAAAATGATCTGGACAGGATATGTGTCCAGATGACCTACTGCAATCAGGTGACGGAAAAGATCAAGCGGTTTCGCGAGATGTGGACCCGGGAGGAGATCGGGGCATGGTTTGCCGGGACTATGCTCGAATACGAAAAGTGGGCCCTGCTGCAGCTCTCCATCCGGGACCGCTGTGTGGAGAGCGCCAGGTCGTTGGAGTTTCCCTTCCCCTACCGGGAGGGGCAGCGGGATCTGGTCGTGCATGTCTACCACACGATCTGTCACGGCAAAAAGCTTTTCCTCGAGGCGCCGACAGGTTCGGGCAAGACGCTGTGCACTGTTTTTCCGGCGATCAAGGCCATCGGGGAGGGGCGCGCCGACAAGCTCTTTTACCTGACCTCAAAGACCGTGACCGGCACGGTCGCGCTGGATACATTCGCCCTGATGCGCGGGCAGGGGCTGAGGCTCGTCAGCGTGCAGCTGACCGCCAAAGAGAGGATCTGTCCCATGGAGGAGGCGGCCTGTGACCCGGACTCATGTCCCCGGGCGCGCGGTCACTTTGACAGGGTAAACGAGGCGCTGTACGAGCTGCTCAACCATGAGGAAAATATAGACCGCGCCGCGATCCTGGACTATGCCGAACGCTTTAACGTCTGTCCCTTCGAGCTGTCGCTGGACGCTTCCCTCTTTGCGGACGCCATTGTGGGAGATTACAATTATCTGTTCGACCCGCATGCGAGGCTCCGGCGGTTTTTTGGCGGCGCCGCGCCCAAAGAGCGATACCTGTTCCTCATCGACGAGGCCCACAACCTGGTGGACAGATCCCGCGACATGTACAGCGCTTCGCTCACAAAGAGCGGCTGCCGGCGCTTCCGCAGGGAGGTGCGGGAAGTCTATCCCGCGCTCTGGAAGGAGCTGGGAAAGCTCGTGCGGGAATTCGGACAGATCAGAGGGCAAATGACGCGGGACAGGGAGGGAGCGCAGATCCCGTCCTCCTTCACGGAGGCCGAATATATCGGCGATGACGCGCTCGGCTCCTTTGCGGAGCGGGCATCGCTTGTCTATGTGGAGATGCAGCAGATCCTCAGCAGTCTGCAGAAGGGCACCGGCGCGAAGCGAAGGGAAAAATTCGCGCGCGTCAGGGAAAGCTTTATGTCCTATTATTTTGAACTTTCCCACTTCCTTGAGATGTATGAGGAGATGGGGGAGGGATATGTGCGGTATATCTCCCGGGACAGCGCGCGAAATGGCAGGTATGTACCGCAGAACAGCGGGCAGGACAGCGCAAAGGACAGCGCGGGGGATGTGACTGTCCATCTGTACTGCGTCGATCCCTCCGACAAGCTGGCGGAATGTATGGGCATGGGCACCGCTTCGATCCTGTTTTCCGCCACCTTTCTTCCCATCCAGTACTACAAGCGGCTTTTGGGCGGCACGCCGGAAGATTATGAGGTGAGCGCGTCGTCAGTCTTTGATCCGGGGCGGCAGGGCGTATTCGTCGCCCGTGACGTGACCACCCGCTACCGGGACAGGACGCCGGAGCAGTACGCGCGCATCGCGCAGGGCATCCACAGCGCGGTCTCGCAGCGGCACGGCAATTACATGGTATTTTTCCCGTCCTATCAGTTCATGGATCAGGTGCTCGGGATCTACCGGGAGGCGTTTCCCGAGGATGGCGAGACGTCCTATCTCGTGCAGCGAAGCGGCATGGGGGAGGCGGAGCGGGCCGCGTTTCTTTCGTCCTTTGAGCAGGTCAGCGATTCCCGCAGTCAGGTGGGATTTTGCGTCCTCGGCGGTATTTTCAGCGAGGGGATCGATCTGCGCCGGGACCGCCTGATCGGCGTGCTCGTGGTGGGCACCGGCTTCCCGCAGGTATGCGTGGAGCGGGAAGTGCTGAGGCGCTACTGGGACGAGCGCGGGTACAACGGGTTCGACTACGCCTACCGGTTTCCGGGCATGAACAAAGTACTGCAGGCGGCGGGACGTGTGATCCGCACCACAGAGGACGTGGGGATCATCGTGCTCATGGATGAGCGCTACGAATCGCCCGCTTACCGCCGCCTCATGCCGCGCAGCTGGCGCACAGAAAATTATCTGAAAATTGACGAGATCAGCCGCAAAATTTCCTACTTTTGGGACGAATGGCTGTGAAATTGTGGATAAAAATGTGGATAGAGGGGTTAAATTCGTAATTTAATATACTTTTTTGCAAAATAATATACTTGTTTGCCCATATGTAATACGCGCGGCCGAATTGCGTTTTGTGAATTGAAGGCCTTTGGATAATTGTGTTATGATTTATGCTGTGATGGTTCGAAAAATCATATAGGAAATCATATAGTTTTTGTGAGGAAAAAGGTATGCTTTCATTTTTTACAGATCCCGTCAACATTGTTCTGTTCGTGGCGCTGGCGCCGTGCGTCTTTCTGCTTTACATGATCTACAAAGCCGACAAGATCGAAAAGGAACCGACGGGGCTGCTGGTCAAGCTGTTTTTGTACGGCTGTCTCTCGACGTTTCTGGCGATGATCCTGGAGATTTTGGCAGAGAGCCTGCTGCAGAGCACAGGGATGAGTGACACATCTGTTCTCTACCTGCTGCTGGAGAATTTCCTTGGCGTCGCGCTGATCGAGGAGGGCAGCAAGTATATATTCTTAAGGCTCGGCACCTGGAAGCGGCCGGAATTCAATTACGTGTTCGACGGGATCGTCTATTCCGTTTTCGTGGGTCTTGGCTTCGCGGGCCTGGAGAACGTCCTCTATGTGATAGAACTGGGGGTCGGCGTGGCTCCCTACAGAGCTATCCTGGCCATCCCGCTTCACTGCATCTGCGCCATCTTTATGGGACACTACTATGGCCTGGCCAAATACTATTCGACCTACAATAACAGCAGCGTGGAGAAAAGCATGAAGCGCAGGGCGCTCCTGATCCCGATCCTGATCCACGGCTTCTATGATTTCTGCCTGAGCATGGATAATGGCTATATGGCCCTTGTCTTCCTGGTCTTTGTGATCATCATGGATGTGATCGCGTACCGGTCGCTCAAACAGTATTCGAGTTCTGACCGGCCCATCTGACCGGCGCGTGAGGGCCCCAACATGTGGAAATTTTTGGTTGACACTTCGGGGCCTCTGCTGTATATTATTACTTGTCCACCGCGCGAGGAGCGCTGTGCGGCAGGTAAAATGCGATAGTAGTACAGTTGGTAGTACGCCACCTTGCCAAGGTGGAGGTCGCGAGTTCGAGCCTCGTCTATCGCTCTGACGGAAAGCTCCGTCCACATTCATAATTGCGATAGTAGTACAGTTGGTAGTACGCCACCTTGCCAAGGTGGAGGTCGCGAGTTCGAGCCTCGTCTATCGCTCTTTACGGCACCCGAAAAGAGGGTGCCGTTTTTTTGTGCGCGGACAGTGGGCGGATTGTTCCCCAAATCACACAATCGCTGTGACGGTTTAGCTTGCTAAATGAGGGGGCATGAAATACAATATGGGTGCAGTAATTTTTGCAGATAACAGACCCGGGCCCTGCGCCCCACATTGACCCCCGCGGACGGGGGCAGTGATGAAAGGAGAGACAATGAAAAAAAGACTGTTAGCTGGCATTCTTGCGTTCTGTTTGGCGGGGACTTCCCTTGTCGGGTGCGGCGGAGCATCCAAGGGAGGCACGGACCGTTCAGAAAGCAATGAGATCGTGATCGGCATCTCACAGGATCTGGACCAGAGCCTTGATCCCCACGTCACCGTGGCGGCGGGCACCAAGGAGGTCATGTTCAATGTATTTGAGGGCCTTGTGAAGTACGATCCCGACGGCAACACCATTCCGGCTGTCGCTTCCGACTATGAGATCTCGGACGACGGGCTGACCTACACATTTACCCTCAGAGAGGGTGTCAAATTCCACAACGGCGAGACGGTGGATCTGGACGACGTCATCTATTCCATCGAACGCTGTAAGACAGATCCGAATGTCAATCCACAGACATCCACCGGACTTCAGTGCATCGATAGTCTTGAGAAGAAGGACGATACCACGCTTGTGATCAAGCTGAGCGAGCCCAACACGGAGCTCATGTCTCTTTTGACGCTGGCGATCCTTCCCGACGACTACGACAAGCAGGACACGCAGCCTGTGGGCACGGGCCCCTACAAATATGTCTCACGCACGGCGCAGGAAAATGTAGTCCTTGAGCGCTTTGAGGACTATTGGGGGACACCCGGCAATATCGACAAGGTCACCTACAAGATCGAGGAGAAGGCGGAAAGCCTCGTGCTGGGGCTGGAGAGCGGCGCGCTGGATCTGGTCTCGCACCTTACGACCACACAGACAAATGAACTGGATAAGTCCGATTTCAATATTGAGACGGGATCGATGAATCTGGTACAGGCGCTTTACCTCAACAACGCCAGGGCCCCGTTTGACGATGAGCTCGTCCGGCAGGCGCTCTGCTATGCCATCGACAGGCAGTATATCCTGGATATGGCGTTTGACGGGTACGGATATCCCATCGGATCCAACGTATTCCCCTCCTTTAAGAAGTATTTTGACGATTCCCTCACCGATTACTACACGGTGGACATCGACAAGGCGAAGGAACTGCTGGCGGAGGCGGGCTATCCCGACGGATTCTCCATGACCATCACAGTCCCTTCCAATTATCAGCCTCACTGCGATACCGCGGAGGTTATTGTGGATGAGCTCAAAAAGATCAACGTGACGGCGACCGTCAAGAAAGTCGAGTGGGACACCTGGCTGGATGAGACGTACAAAAACCGCGATTTCGACAGCACGGTGATCGGCCTGACGGCGGATCCCCTGACGGCCAGAAGCCTTCTGGAGCGCTTTAAGTCCGACGCGGACAATAATTTCATGAATTACAATGACGCCGAGTACGACGAGCTCTTCGCGAAAGCGATCAAGACCTATGACGACGAGGAGCAGGTGAAGGTGTACAAGGCGATGGAAAAGAACCTGACGGAACACGCGGCCAATGTCTACATTCAGGATATGGCGGACATGATCGCGATCCGCAAGGGACTGACGGGCCTTACATTCTATCCCCTTTACGTGCTGGATGTGTCCACGCTGAAGTGGGAGTGATCTGAAATGGTCATGCGTGAATCAATTTAATTATCTGCAAAATACTTTTCATCTTACACAGGGAGCGGCCGCGCCGGCCATAAACGGCAGCGCGGTCACTCCTGTGTTGGTATAAAGGAGCAACACTGTGAAATATGCACTGCGCCGGATCATGGCACTTGTTCTGACCATGATCGCGGTATCATTTCTCACATTCGCGGCATTTCATCTGATCGGGGGCGACCCCGCGCAGGCGATCCTGGGTACAAGCGCGACCCCGGAGCGGCTGGAACTGCTGCGCCATGAGATGGGGCTGGACAGGCCCTTCCTCGTTCAGTATTTTCACTGGCTCGCCGGCTTTGTGACCGGCGACCTCGGCACATCTTACAGCTACCGCCAGCCGGTGGCCGAGCTGATCATGCCCAAACTGGGCGTGACCTTTGTGATGGTCATGCTCAGCTTTCTGATCATTGTCGCCCTGTCGTTCCCGCTGGGAATGCAGGACGCGCAGCACTCGGAAGGTAAGTTTTCGTGGGTGTGGACGGTGATCGGCCAGATCTGTATGGCCGTGCCCTCGTTCTTTTTGAGCATCATCGTCTCCTACGTGTGCGGCATTGTGCTGCGGTTCTTCACGCCGGGCGACTTTCCCGATATGTACAGGCATTTTGGGAGCGCGCTCCATTATCTGTTCTTCGCCGCGGTCTGCATCGCGGTGCCTCGGATCGCGATGTGCGCGCGCATGCTCAAGAGCACCATTATCGGCGAGATGGAAAAGAGCTATGTGCGGACGGCGATCTCCCGGGGGAACGATCGGCAGGCCGTCCTGAAATACCACGTGCTCAAGAATTCTCTTGTGCCGACCATCGCCTTTTTGGGACAGACGATGGCTGAGATCGTGGGCGGCGGCATTGTCGTGGAGCAGGTCTTCGGCATTCCGGGGATCGGCCGCTTTCTGGTCAGCTCCATCGCGACGCGGGATTACCCCGTGGTGCAGGCTTTGGTGGTGATCATGGCGTTCTGGGTCATTATGGCCGGCACGATCGCGGATCTCATCAACATGAAGATCGACCCCAGGCTCAGACTCGGAGGGGGTGAATGATGAAAAAGAAGATTTGGAACGGATATCTGATCGCCGGTCTTGTCATTACCTCCATCGTGCTCATCTGGATCATTGTGGGGCAGTTCTACACACCCTACGACCCCACGCAGATGACGGGGGCAAAGCTCCAGGCGCCTTCCGCCGCGCATCTGTTCGGCACGGACAAGTTCGGACGGGACATTTTCAGCCGCGTCATGAGCGGCGCAGGGACGACACTTCTGGTCGCGGTGGCCACCATCGGGATCGGTGCCGTGGCAGGAACACTGATCGGCGCTCTGACGGGGTATTTCGGCGGCTATGTGGACGAGGTGCTGATGCGCCTGAACGACGTGCTGACCGCCTTCCCCAGTATTCTCCTGGGCCTTGTGGTCATCAGTATCCTGGGACCGGGCAAATACAATGTCATCCTGGCGCTGGGCATCGTCTTCATACCGGGGTACGCCAGGCTCATGCGGACGGCGTTCGCCTCCCAGAGGGAGATCAACTACATTATCAGCGCGCAGCTTATGGGCGCGAGCACCGCGAGGATCCTGGCCATTCACATGCTGCCCAACACCTTTTCGACGCTCCTGCCCGCGCTTACCATCGGCTTTAACAATGCCGTGCTGGCGGAGGCCAGCATGAGCTTTCTGGGTATCGGCGTCATGCCGCCGGATATTTCCCTCGGCTATATGCTCTCGGAATCCCAGGGAATGCTCCGCACGGCGCCCTGGTACGCGCTCAGCGTCGGCACGGTGATCGCGGTTCTGGTATTCGGCGTCGGCATGATCGGCGAGGGAATACAGCGCATCGGGAAGGAGGATCTGTAATGCTTGAGATCAGAGACCTTCACGTGAAGTTTCATAACCGCGACCGAGAGGCTGTGGGCGGTATTTCCCTTAAGATTGGCGACGGAGAGATCCTGGGCCTTGTGGGCGAATCAGGATCCGGCAAATCCGTCACCGCTATGAGCATCGCGGGACTTTTGCCGCGCAAACAGTGCGACTATTCGGGCCTGGTGCTGGTGGACGGACAGGATATGCTGGGCGCGGACCGCAGCGTCCTGCGGCAGATGCAGGGCAATAAGATCGGCGTCGTGTTTCAAGAGCCCATGAGTTCCATGGATCCTCTGATGAAGGTCGGCGAGCAGGTGGAGGAAGTCCTCCGCATACACACCGATTTAAATGAGGCGCAGCGCAAAGAGAGAGCCCTGGAGGCCATGACGGAAGTGGAGCTTCCGGATCCGGAGGCAGTCTACAATAAGTATCCGCACGAGCTGTCAGGCGGCATGCTGCAGCGTTCCATGATCGCGGCGGCCATCGTGAACCGGCCGGGCCTTCTTATTTTGGATGAGCCGACGACGGCGCTGGACGTGACGATCCAGGCGCAGATCTTAAAGCTCCTGGCCAAGCTCAACAGGGAACACGGGATCACCATGCTGTTTATCTCTCACAACCTGAACGTGGTGCGCAAGCTCTGCGGGCGGGTGGCCGTCATGCAGAGGGGACTGATCGTGGAAGAGGGAAATACGGATGACGTGTTCTTCAGACCTCAGCACCCCTACACGCAGCATCTGATCGCCTGCATCCCCAGCCGCGTCAAAGTGATCGCCAAGCGCGAGCGCTTCGGGGAAGAGGAGGCAGCGGACGTGACAGGAGGAGACCGCAATGACGACGAATAATACACAGGAAAATCAGGATCTTGTGCTGCAGGTCTCCCATGTGAGCGCGGGGTATAAGTCCAGTGGACTTTTGCCCTTTCAGTCCAAATACACAGAGATTCTGCACGATGTTGATTTTTCCATTAAGCACGGGGAGATCATGGGCCTTGTGGGAGAGAGCGGAACCGGCAAGTCGACGCTGGCCCGCGCGATCCTGGGGATGATCGAACCGCATGAGGGGGAGATCATCCACTACACGAAAAGGCCGCAGGTGGTCTTTCAGGATCCTTACAGCTCCCTGAATCCCGCTTACACCGTCGGGTGGTCTTTAGAGGAGCCGCTGGTGGTATTCGGCAAGTATGACGCGGATGAGAGAAAGCGGCGCGTGCGCGACATGATGGAGAGAGTGGAGCTGCCCGAAGAGCTGTTGGAGGCAAAGCCCTCCGAGCTGTCGGGCGGACAGAGACAGCGCGTGAGCATAGCGGCCGCGCTGATCCGGCGGCCGAGGTTTATCATCGCGGATGAGCCGGTCTCCGCGCTGGATGTGACGATCCAGGCGCAGATCCTCAAACTTTTGGTGGATCTAAGGGAGGAGCTGGATCTGAGCTATCTGTTCATCTCACACGACCTCAACGTGGTCTATCAGATCTGCGACCGCGTGCTCGTGATGAAGAACGGAAGGATCGTGGAGCAGGGCGACGTGGATACGGTGTACGATCATCCAAAGGAGGAGTACACTAAGCAGCTTCTGGCTGCGGCGCAGTAAGCTGTCTGTCGGCAATAATGGCAATGCCGGCTATGCCGGCGATGACGGCTATGCCGGCATTATACAGCCGGTTTACGCGGGGTACGTGGGACCACCGGCGCGCTTTGCCTCAGCGAGGATCTTTTGCCGCAGATCATCAAACAGAACGGGCCTGTAGTCCGTGCGCTCAACGCTGACGCACGCGGACTGCGGGCCTATTGTTTTGTATAAAGGCATGCTGTGGATGTGACCGAAAATATTGGCGTAGGGCATGCTCCGGCTGATGTAGAGCGGCTCGTGGGAGAGGATATACCAGTCAGAGAAAATGACCGGGAGATCATAGCACTCATCAAAGCCGAGCGCGCGCCAGAGCGCGGGCGATCTGGAAGCGTCGTGATTGCCCATGATGAGCCTTTTGCGGCCGTTTAGGCGCTGCAGGATATCCGCGCAGTCCTCATCGGGGAGGTCCGCGAAATCACCCAGATGATAGACGATATCGTCCTCAGCCACAGTCTCATTCCAGCGGCGGATCATTTCTTCCCGCGCGGCCGCGGCGCTTTCGAAAGGGCGGTCTTCGTAACGGATGATGGCGTCATCACCGAAGTGTGTGTCCGCGATCATAAATATATTTTGGGAGGTCATGTCGCATTCTCCTTTAGAAAGATATCTTTATCGTTCCGTATACAAATTATATCAAATAATATTATATTCCATAAATGTAAATTGGAATGGCAATAATGGTTGACACAAAGGCAAGTAACTGTAAAAATTGAGTTTGTGTATGTCTGCAGGCGTCACCTTTTTTGTGTGTGCAGGCAGGCCTCTGAGAACAGGCAGATATATAAACGGGAGATTCGTATGGAAAAAACCGGCAACATCATTGAACTCAAAGACGTCTCGTTGGTCTATGAGGACGGCTGCAAGGCTGTCGACAGCTTTAACCTGGAGGTCAGGCGGGGCGAATTCGTCACGCTCCTTGGACCGTCGGGCTGCGGCAAGACCACCACGCTCCGCATGATCGCGGGCTTTTCAAAACCCACGGAGGGGGACATCCTTTTAAATGGCAGATCGATCGTCGACCTGCCCCCCTATGAGCGGCCGGTCAACACCGTCTTTCAGCGGTACGCCCTGTTCCCGCACATGAATATTTATGAAAATATCGCCTTCGGGCTCAAGCAGAAGAAGACGCCCAGGGACGTCATCGACCGCAAGGTGCGCCACGTTCTGGACCTGGTGGACCTGGAGGGATTTGAACAGAGACGGGTCAATACGCTTTCCGGCGGGCAGCAGCAGCGTATCGCCATCGCCCGCGCGCTGGTCAACGAGCCGGAGATCCTCCTTCTTGACGAGCCGCTGGGCGCCCTGGATCTCAAGATGCGCAAGGAGATGCAGATCGAGCTCAAGGACATGCACGACAAGCTGGGCATCACGTTCATCTATGTCACCCATGACCAGGAGGAGGCCCTGACCATGTCCGACAAGATCGTCGTCATGAACGAGGGCAGAATACAGCAGACAGGCACCCCCGAGGACATCTACAACGAGCCCATCAACGCCTTTGTCGCGGACTTCATCGGGGACAGCAATATTTTTAACGGCATCATGACGGGGAAACTCAAGGCAAGATTTTGCGGCGGCGAGTTCGACTGCGTCGACGATTATAAGGAAGGCACGCATATCACCGCGGTCGTGCGCCCGGAGGATGTGGAGCTGACCGAGCCGGCAAAGGGCACCATCCGGGGCACGGTGGACTCCGTGATCTTCAAGGGGGTCCACTACGAGATCACCGTGCTGTCGGGCAGAAACGAGATCGTCAGCCAGACGGTCCGCAGCGCGCAGCCCGGCGACTATGTGGGCATCCATGTGGATCCCGACAACATCCACATCATGATGGCGGAGGACAACACAAACTACTTCTTTGTGGACATCAACCGCGACTATCAGCTTGAATACAACGGCCACGTGCTGGAGACGAATCTGACCAAGATCATTCCCGCCAGCCACAGGACGGAGGACGGCACGGTCCTGGACGCCGGCGGCGAGGCGGTGGATCCCAGGCGCGTCCGGATCCGGGCGGCCATAAAGCCCGGCGACATGGAGATGACGGACGATCAGGAGGCGGGTCTGATCCAGGGGACGATCAGCAACCTGATCTACAAGGGCGACCACTACAGCTATATCATCCACACCGAGCTGGAGCAGGATTTTATCGTGGACGACGAATACCTCTGGAACATGGATGACCGCGTAAGTCTCCTCATGCCCGAGGAGAAGATGGTGTTCAGCGTCAGAAAGAAATAAGGCTGAGGAGGACAGTGGTAAATTGCATTTTTCGAGAAAGAGTCTGGGAATCCCCTATTTCATATTTTTGCTGCTCTTCGTGGTGGCGCCCCTGATCGTCCTGGTGTTTTACGCCTTCACGAACGGACAGGGGCAGTTCACAATGCAGAATTTTACGGATTTCTTTACGGATCCCAACACGATGGGGACGCTGGTGTACAGCTTTGGGATCTCCATCGTGACGACGGTGGTCTGTCTTTTGCTTGCCTACCCGATCGCTTACTTTCTGGTCATGAGCGAGCTCAAGGCCAAGTCCACGGTGGTGATGATCTTCGTGCTGCCGATGTGGATCAATTTTTCCCTGCGGATAACGGCCCTCAAGGAAGTGCTGAGCTTTCTGGAGGGAAATCTGGCCATGCACCCGTTTCTCAACTCGGTGATCGGCATGACCTACGACTTTCTTCCCTTTATGATCCTGCCCATCTTCACGACGATCTCCAAGCTGGACGACTCGCTCAGGGAGGCGGCCATGGATCTTGGCGCAAACGACAGGCAGACGTTTCTGCGGGTGACGCTTCCCCTCTCCATGCCGGGGATCATGAGCGGCGTCTCCATGGTCTTTTTGCCGGCCATGACCAACTATGTGGTGCTGGACATGCTCTACAACAGCACATATATCATGGGAAGCCTTATCGGCAGCTACTTTAACGCCTACGACTGGCATGGCGGCTCCATGATCTCCATCATTCTTTTGTCCATCATCTGCCTGTTCACGCTCCTGACATCGGACCAGGAGGACGAGAGTCTGAGAGGAGGTGCGCTGTTATGACCAGAAGGAAGTTCTTTCGATACGCGTTCCTTGCCGCGATGCTCCTGTTCATCTATCTGCCGATCCTGATCCTGGCCGTGTACAGCTTTACTTCATCCACGCAGATCGGCGCGATCCGCGGCTTTTCGATGCACAATTATGTGACGCTCTTTACGACGCCCGAACTAAGGAACATGATCCTGGGCACGCTGGCGCTGGCGATCGGCTCGTCGATCCTGGCGACGATCCTGGGCACAGCGGGAGCCATCGGGGCCTATTATTCCCCGCCGGGGATCTCCAATCTGATGCAGACGCTCAACCAGGTGCCTGTCGTCAACGCGGATGTCGTGACCGGCTTTTCACTCTGTATTTTGATGGTCGTCGCCCTCCACGTCAGCAAGGATACCTTTATCCCGCTGGTGGCCGGGCATGTGACCCTGAGCGCGCCTTTTGTCTTTTTGTCCGTCATGCCCAAGATCAAGCAGATGGATTCGAGCATCTATGAGGCCGCCCTGGATCTGGGCGCCAGGCCCTCGGCCGCGCTCTTTAAGATCGTGATCCCGCAGATCGTGCCCGGCATCTTCGCCGGCTTTATGCTGGCGGTCACGCTCTCTTTGGACGATTATTTTATCGCCACCTATACCAAGCCCGCGACTTTCGATACCATCAGCACGTATGTCGTCAACGCCACAAAAGGGGCGCAGACGACGATCAAGACGGCGCTGTGGGCCCTCTCCACCGTGATCTTTGCCATCGTCGTGCTGGCCGTCGTTTTCATGAATTTGAGCGCGGCGCGGCAGGAGAAAGGAGGGCAGAGGGTTGACTAAACGCAAAAGACTGACCGCGCTTCGGACCGCGGCTGCTCTGACCGCCGCGATCGTTCTGTCGGCGGGCGCCCTGCCAGTCACTGCGCTGGCCGCTTCCGGCGAAGGGAGTGATACTAAAGAAGTCGTGCTGCGCGTCTGTAACTGGGAGGAGTACATCGACGAGGGCGACTGGGACGAGGAGGAGACCATCGAACTTCCCTCGGGCGATATCATCGGCGAGAACTCCATGCTGGAAGACTTCACCGAATGGTACAGGGAGACTTACGGCGTGGACGTGAAGGTGGAGTACTCGACCTTCGGCGCCAATGAGGATCTCTACAATATGCTGACGCTGGGGGACAAATTTGACCTGGTCTGCCCGTCGGAATATATGATCATGAAGCTCATGTCGGAGGGGCAGCTTGTGCCCCTTTCGGATGACTTTACGGATCCGTCCGTGGAGGAGAACTATTACGTCCGGGGAGAATCCCCCTACATTCACCGGGTGCTGGCGGAGCACGAGGTGGACGGGGAGCCCTGGAGCAAATATATGGCCGGCTACATGTGGGGCGTGACGGGCATCGTCTACAACCCCGAGGTCGTCAGCCGGGAGGACGCGTCCACATGGAAGCTCCTGGCGGACCCGCGCTTTAAGAGGCAGGTGACGATCAAGGACAACGTGAGGGATTCGTATTTTGCCGCGGTGGGCGCGATCAAGTCGGACCTGCTCGTGTCGGAAGAGTTCCTGAGCGACCCCGATTATGCCGCCAATCTGGAGCGGGAGATGAACGACACTTCGCCTGAAATGATCGCTAA
>CAJOLP010000007.1 GCA_905235465.1 uncultured Lachnospiraceae bacterium
CCCGCGATCCAGCCGGACGTCATGGCCCACTGCAGGTTGTAGCCGCCGCAAATGCCGTCCACATCCAGCATCTCTCCCGCCATGTACAGTCCCGGACAAAGCTTTGATCCGAGATCTTCATCCAGTTCGGATAAGGGCACGCCGCCCGACGTCACCTGCGCCTGGGAAAAGGCCCCCGTGCCCGTAACGGGCACCTCATAGGCCCGCATCTTCTCTAAGATCTCCAAAAGCGCCTCATCCGACAGTTTGGACGCCTTCTTTTCGGCCTGCAGGCCGAGCTCTAGCAGGATCAGGTCCAGCACTTTTTTGTTGACCAGGCCAAGGAAAAAGGACGAAAGCATTCTGTCTCTGTCCTCGCCAAGTCTCCTGTCCATCTCCTGCTGCCAGCTCTCCTCATCAAATTCCGGCAGAAAGTCGATCACAGCCGCGACGGACTCGCCCCGGGCCATCGCCCGCGCGGCGGTTCCACTAAGCTGAAAGACCGGGATCCCGGAGATCCCCTTATCCGTCATCTGCAGCTCGCCCCGCTCGGCTCCCACTTCGCGCCCGCCGGCTGTGAGGGTGATCCGGGCATCGCACCGCACACCGGCAGCCGCTTTCAGTGCCCGGTTTCCTTCGGACAGAAGGGGGACCAGCGCGGGCAGCGGCTCCCGAAGAGAGTGGCCAAGCTGACGGGCGAACCGATATCCGTCCCCGCTGCAGCCGTACTGGGGGCCCGCCAGGCCGCCGCAGGCAAGGATCACCCTGTCGGCGGTGAAGCGCCCTGAGGGGGTATCGATCTCAAATACGCCGTCCGCCGTCTTTTTGACAGCCTGCGCGCCGGCGCCGGTCCGGACGTCCACTCCATATTCTTTGAGTATTTTGGCAAATCCCTCCGCGATCGTCGCCGCCTGGTCCGTGCGCGGATAGACATATCCCTTCCTGTCGTGCAGATAGATCCCGCGGGAGCGCCAGAAATCCATAAGATCCCGTTCGTCAAACCGCGCAAAAAAAGCGGAGAGATCCGCTTCCCCGCCGCAGTGATAATACGCCCCGGACATCCGCAGGTTGGTCAGGTTGCATCTGCCGTTGCCGGTGGCATATATCTTCCTGCCGATCCGGTCGCCGGACTCCAGCAGCACGACGTGATCGCCGCGCATCGCGGACGATACGGCGGCCATGCACCCGGAGGCGCCGGCCCCGATGACAGCCGTCACACAGCGCTTCGTACTCATTTACATTCCGCCTTTCTCTCTGGTGATCCCCAGCGCGGTCAGCGCTCTCTCCTGACGCTCTTCCATCTCCTCGGCCTCATCGGGCGTCATGTGATCGTAGCCGCACAGGTGGAGCATACTGTGCGCCACAAGAAACGAAAATTCCCGCAGCGCGCTGTGCCCGAACTCTTCCGCCTGCTCGCCCACCTTCTGAGCGTTGACAACGATATCGCCCATAATAAGACAGTCGTTGTCCGGGTCGTAGTCGCACTCCTCCACATGGGAGAAGTCGGAGGGCGTCTCAAATTCCAGCGCGGGAAAAGAGAGAACGTCCGTGGTCCTGTCGATGCCCCGATACTCCCGGTTGAGCCTGTGTACTTCCTCTTCATCCGTCACAAGGAGCGAAATTTCGGCGCCGTCCGTAAAGCCCTCCTGCCTTAGGACCTCCTCACAGACCTTTTCCGCGGCCTCCTCATAGGAAAAGTCATACTTTCTTTCTGTTTGAATATCGCTGTTCACCACGACCATGTTTCTCGTAATCCTCATATGCCTTGACGATCTTCTGTCTGCACCAGGGGGTGGCGGACCACATCCCTGGCCGTCAGATTGATAAAACTGATGCCGTCCACATTCCTAAGCGCCTTCATGGCCACATCCAGCCCGGACTTTTTGTCCGGCGCCAGGTCCTTTTGCGAGGCATCCCCGGTGATGATCGCGTGGGAGCCGAACCCGAACCGGGTCAGGAACATCTTCATCTGCTCCGGCGTCGTGTTCTGAGCCTCATCCAGAATGATATAGGCGTTGTCCAGCGTCCGCCCGCGCATGTAGGCCAGCGGCGCGACCTCGATCAGCCCGTTCTCCATGTTGCGCTTAAAATTCTCCGCGCCCATGATCTGGAACAGCGCGTCATACAGCGGGCGCAGATAGGGATCGACCTTGCTCTGCAGATCGCCCGGCAAAAAGCCCAGCTTTTCGCCCGCCTCGATCGCCGGTCTTGTCATGATGATCCGCTCCACTTCCTTGTTTTGAAACGCGGTGATCGCCATGGCCATAGCCAGGAAAGTCTTGCCTGTGCCGGCCGGTCCGTTGGCAAAGACGATCAGATTGTCGCGTATGGCGTCGATATATTTCTTCTGTCCGAGGGTCTTGGGTTTGATGGGCTTGCCGCTCACCGTGTGACAGATGATGTCCTTGTCAATATCCGCCAGCGCGCCGGGCGCCGCCTCATCCTTTATATCAATTGCGTAGTCGACACTCTGCTCTTGTACTTCTCCACCCGATTCCGACAGGGAGGCGAGACTATGCAAAATAGAGACCGCCTGCCGGACATTGTCCTCTTCCCCCGACACCTTGACGGAGCCGTTTCTGGGCACGATGTCCACCTCCAGATCCCTCTCTATTTTGCGGATATAGCGGTCTTTGCTCCCAAACACATCTCTCTGCACATCCGCAGACAAATCAAGAATTTCTGTCATAAAATACTGTTTTAAAACCTTCCCCTGTAGATACTGTGACTTCAATCTTCACCATACCACACAACCTTCACCGCGTAAAGAAGGACCTTCGGGCGCCCTCCTTAAAGCGCGGTACAAAAACAGCGGACCGGGATATATTTCCCGATCCGCTGCCACTAAGTCAGCTGTATTTGAAATCAGCTATACATGGACAAATGCGAAATACTGCCTCTTACTTGGCGGACAGATACTCGTCGATGCCCTTGGCCGCAGCCTTGCCCGCGCCCATAGCCAGGATAACGGTCGCCGCGCCGGTCACGGCATCGCCGCCCGCGAAGACGCCGGTCTTGGATGTCTGGCCCTTCTCCTCATCGGCCACGATGCAGCCTCTGCGGTTCGCCTCAAGCCCCTCGGTAGTGGAGGAGATCAGCGGGTTCGGGGATGTGCCCAGGGACATGATCACAGCGTCGCACTCGATATCGAACTCGGATCCGGGGATCTCGACGGGTCTGCGTCTGCCGGAAGCATCGGGCTCGCCCAGCTCCATGCGGATGCAGGTGATGCTCTTTACCCAGCCGTTCTCATCCGCGTGGATCTCAACGGGATTGGTCAGAAGATCGAAGATGATGCCCTCTTCCTTCGCGTGGTGGACTTCCTCCACACGAGCGGGGAGCTCTTCCTCACTTCTGCGGTAAACGATGTGGGTCTCAGCACCCAGACGAAGCGCGGTCCTTGCGGCGTCCATCGCCACGTTGCCGCCGCCGACGATAACGGCCTTCTTGGCCTTCATGATCGGTGTTCTGGAATCATCGCTGAAAGCTTTCATCAGGTTGCTTCTGGTCAGATATTCGTTGGCGGAGAAAACGCCCATCGCCGTCTCGCCGGGGATGTTCATGAACTTGGGAAGGCCCGCGCCGGAGCCGATAAAGACGGCCTCAAAGCCCTCTTCCTTCATGAGGTCATCGATCTTGGCGGATTTGCCGACGACGCAGTCTGTCTCGATCTTGACGCCGAGAGATTTCACGTTCTCGATCTCCTTCTGGACGACCGCGTCCTTGGGAAGACGGAACTCCGGAATGCCGTAGACCAGCACGCCGCCCGCTTTGTGCAGCGCCTCAAAGATGGTCACATCATAGCCAAGCTTGGCCAGATCACCGGCGCAGGTAAGACCTGCAGGGCCGGAACCGATGACGGCGACCTTTTTGCCCTTCTTCTCCTTGGCGCCCTGGGGCTTGATGCCGAGCTCTCTGGCTGTGTCGGCGACATATCTCTCCAGCTTGCCGATTGAGACCGCTTCGCCCTTGATGCCGCGCACGCACTTTCCTTCACACTGTGACTCCTGCGGACATACACGGCCGCAGATAGCCGGAAGCGAGGAGGATGCGCCGATCACTTCATAGGCGCCCTTCACATCGCTCTCTTTGACCTTTGTAATAAATCCGGGAATATCGATATTGACAGGACATCCCTCCACACATCTGGGATTCTTGCAGTTCAGGCAGCGCTGTGCCTCCGCTTCAGCTTCCTCTTTGTTGTACCCCAGGCAGACTTCGCTAAAGTTGTGGGCACGCACCTTCGGATCCTGTTCTCTTACCGGAACTTTTTTCATCATATCCATAGTCGTACTTCCTTTCTCGAGATACTTAGAGTCAGCCGCAGTTTCCGCAGCCGCCGTGATGTATCGCCTTCCTTTGCTCTGAGATACAGTCTTCCCTCTTCGGTCGCGTACAGACGCATTCTCTGCATAGCCTGCGGGAAATCTACCTTGTGTCCGTCAAACTCAGGGCCGTCCACACATGCGAACTTCACTTCGTCTCCGACAATGAGACGACATGCGCCGCACATACCGGTGCCGTCCACCATGATCGGGTTCATGGAAACGATGGTCTCCACGCCCAGCTCCTTGGTGAGCTGACATACGAACTTCATCATGATCATGGGGCCAATGGCGATCACGCGGTCATAACGCTTGCCCTCGTCCCAGAGCTTCTGGAGCGCGACACAGACATTGCCTTCGATACCGTAAGAACCGTCATCCGTGCAGATGTGAAGATTGGATACTGCCGCCATCTCATCCTCGAGAATGATGATGTCCTTGGTCCTTGCGCCCTGGATGCAGTCCACTTCCACGCCGTTTTTCTTGAGCCACTTGAGCTGACAGTATACCGGCGCAGTGCCGACGCCGCCCGCGATGAAGCAGATCTTTTTCTTCTTGAGCTCTTCGATGGGAAGCTCGGTCAGGTCTGAAGGCTTGCCCAGAGGCCCTACGATATCGGCGAAGGAATCACCCACTTCCAGCTCAGCCATGCGGTATGTCTCGCCGCCGATGACCTGGAAAACGATCTGTACGGTTCCCTCTTCACTGTCGTAATCGCAGATTGTAAGAGGGATTCTCTCCCCTTCCTCATCCACACGGACGATCAGGAACTGTCCGGGCAGCGCGTACTCCGCAACCCTGGGCGCTTCCACGTCCATCAGATAGATGTTCGGGGCGAGGTTCTCTTTCTTGATGATCTTGAACATAATAACCTCCATCAGTGCATGTTCACCATTGCCTATAAGATAATTGATAAAATTATATCAGTATCTCCTTTTTATTTACAATAGTCAGTGCGCAAGAACTTCTATAAAGAAAAAAATGTACTCAAAAAAGAACATCCCTAATCTTCATCTTCTTGTGCAATGACCTGAAAAGTTCCCGACACGATGCTGCTCTTTAACCCGTATCGGTTGATAAAGACCGCCTTGACTGTGTAGATGCCGGGGCCCAGCGAAATACCGCCGTTATACATCATGCTCTTGTCCGAGGGCGCGTCCCCGTTCAGGGTATAGAAGATCGTTCCGTCTCCCTTTGCCTCCAGCTCCACCGTGATCTGCCCGTCATAGGTGCCGGGCAATGTGATAAACACTGGGTCATAGATCAGGTAGTTGGCGTATTTTTCCCGCACGGCAGCGGAATCGCAGCCCTCCAAAAGCGTCGAAAGCTTTGCGTAATCCTCGCTGGCGGTGCATACGGAAACGATGCGCGTCCACGCGTCCATATACTCCTGGCTGTCCTTCTGCGAGTTCTTCATAACGCGCATGGCGATGCTCAGCGCCTGATCGTAATCCTCCATCTTTTCCAGATATTCCGCTTTCTTAAGATAGAGCATGTTGTCGGTGGGAACGCCTGAGGCCGGAATCGCCAGCGCCCTGTCCAGGAGCCTGACGGCTTCCAGATAGGAGCCGTTCGACGCCTCCTGCGCGGCCCTGTCCAGCAGACCCTGTCTGGAGTTGGCTCTGCTGTAGGAATAGGCCAAAAAACCGAAACACATCGCGGCGGCAAGGGAGACCAGCACGATCGCCGCCCTGATGGACCGCCTCACGGCGCGCCTCCCGGCATGGGTGCCCTGTCGGGTCTTTTATATTTTGTCATTATCGCACACCTCCACGCCTGTACGCCCGGCACGGGCTGCCGCGCGCGGTCAGCTCATGCCCTGAATAAACTCCTCAAATTCCGGCATGCTCATCAGCACCTGTCTGGCTTTTGTGCCGTTCTCCTCGCTGACCACACCGGCCTCCGCGAGCTGGTCCATGATCCTGGCTGCGCGGTTGAATCCAATCTTAAATACTCTCTGAAGATTGCCGATGGACGCCTTGTTCTTTTCGATCACAAAGCGGCCGGCTTCCACAAAGTGCTCGTCATAGCCGGTGTCTCCCTGCACATTGCCGGACGCCCCGGACGGAGACGACATATTCTCGATCTCCGACTCGATGTTCCGCGCCGCGGCACTGTCGGCCGCGTTGTTGCTCTTTATGAAGTCCACCACATTCTGCACTTCCTCGTCGGAAACGAAAGCGCCCTGCAGTCTGGCCGGCTTGGGATAGCTCTGCGGGTAGAAGAGCATGTCGCCCTTTCCGATCAGTTTTTCCGCGCCCGCCATATCCAGGATCGTCCTGGAATCTACCTGGCTCGTCACCGCGAAGGCCAGTCGGCTCGGCATGTTGGCCTTGATGAGGCCGGTGATGACATCCACAGAGGGCCGCTGCGTGGCGATGATCAGATGGATCCCGGCCGCTCTGGCCAGCTGCGCCAGACGGCAGATGGAAGCCTCGACGTCGTTCTTGGCGACCATCATCAGATCCGCCAGCTCGTCCACGATGACGACGATCCTGGGAAGTTCCTTCTCATCCTCCGCGGCGGCACTGCCCTTTCTGCGGACCATTTCGTTGTAGCCATTGAGATCGCGCACACCGGAGGACGCGAACAGCTTGTATCTTCTGTCCATCTCGGCCGTGGCCCAGCCCAGCGCGGCGGAGGCCTTCCTGGCGTCCGTGACCACAGGGATCATCAGATGCGGGATCCCGTTGTAGATGTTGAGCTCCACCACCTTGGGATCGATCATGATGAGCTGCACCTCCTGGGGGGAGGCCTTGAAAAGAATGCTCATGATGATCGTATTTATGCAGACCGATTTGCCGGACCCCGTGGCGCCCGCGATCAGCATATGGGGCATCTTGGCGATGTCCGTGACGACCGTTTTGCCGCTCAGGTCCTTGCCAACGGCAAAGGACAGCTTGCTCTTGGCATTGCGGAATTCCCTTGTCTCCATGATGTCCCGAAGGGCCACCACGGACGGCGTTTTATTGGGCACTTCTATGCCGATGGCCCGTTTGCCGGGGATCGGCGCCTCAATACGGATGTCCATCGCGGCGAGACTGAGCTTGATGTCGTCCGCCAGGGACACGATCTTGCTGACCTTGACGCCCTGCTCCGGCAGCAGCTCATACCTCGTGATCGAGGGACCCTTGCTGATATCCGTTATGGTGACATTGACCCCGAAGGTGCGGAGCGTATCCTGAAGGCGGTACGCGGTCTCCTTGAGCTCTCTGTCCGTCTCATCCGGATTGCCGCCCTTCCCTCTTTCGAGAAGGCCGTAGTGGGGATACGTATATTTGCGCTTTTTCTTTGACCGCTCTTTTCCGGAAACGGCCGTCGCGCTTGCGCGGGCGCTTCCCTCTTCGCCTCTGTCCCGATGGACCTCTATGCCGGAGAGCGCCGACTCATCGATGACAGCATCCTTTCCGGCGCCCTGTGCGGGACCCGCCGCGCGGCCCGATGCGAAGCCCTCTGCCGCTCCTGCCGCTGCCCCTGCTGCGACGCCTCCTGCCGCTCCCGCCGCTGCTCCTGCCGCCGCGCTCCCGGCCGCAGTTTGCGCGCGGAAAGTGGACATGCCGCCCGCATCCGCGATGTCGTAGAACGGCGTCTCATCCACGCCTGCGCCGCCTGCGCTGTCCTCGTAGACCATGCGCAGATCTGCCTCAGCCTCACCCTCCCTAAAGGGGAATCTGAGATCGTCGTCCGATTCACTCTCGAGCATGGAGGAGGCAAAGACCTTCATGGTCGCCTTCCGGTCGATCTGCGCGGCGTCATAAAACTGATCCTCATCATTCATCACAAGGCCGGGCGAGACGACGCGCACTGTGTTGGCGTCAGGCCTTAAGATCCTCTCCTCCTCATCCTCCGGGAGAGGCTCCTGCGTATTTTTGCCCTGCTTTGTCGGCATGATGCTGATGTGCATGCTTTCAAACAGCGACTTTGTGTCCGTCGTGGATCTCTGGGACGCGGCCGCCGGCTTTTCCTCCGGATCTGCCGTCATCGTAAAGAGATCGCCCTCACTTCGCGCCGTCTGTTCTGACTGGACCGGTACGGCCGTCTGATCCGCGGTCTGACCCGCGCGCTCAGGTTCCATGCTGCCGCTGTATCTGCCCGCTGCAGAAGGCTGTGAGGCCGTGCGCACCCGCGTCTTTCCCGCGTTGGAACGCCGAAAGAGTGACGCGTCCTCGTCCAGTCCAAAGTCTTCCTCTTCCTCCTCTTCGTCAGCCGCCGATCTCAAAAGGCTCCCCATCAGGTTGGAGGGATCCGACTGGGCCCTGCGGCTCCCGGATCTGGTGACCTCTGTCTTGCTTCTTTCTCTTTCCAGGGCGAGAAGTTCTTCTCTTTCCTTCTCCTCCCGTTCCTTCTCCTCAAGGGCCAGTTCCCTTATCTCAGCGTCCTCTCTCTTTCTCTCCTGCGCGCGTTCGCGCCGTCTCTGAGCCAAAGAGGGTTCTCCTCTGCGGATCCTCCCATCCCTGGCCCTTCTGACCGCCGAGACCGGAGACCACTGTGCGAGAAGCAGCAAAAAGATCATGGCAGCCAGTATGACCACGATCGCCGCGCCCACGCCGCGCAGCGCGTGATACAGACCGTAGGCGATGCTGCCGCCGATCACACCTCCGCCGCTCTTGGAGGCGCCGCAGCGCTTATAGATCTCCGCGACGCTGAATGCCTTAGCCGCGGCGGCTTCCCCGCCCACGAGTTCGATGGCCGTCTCCGCGCAGACTACGAGCCCCAAAAGCCCTGTGACTCTCTGAGGCAAAGTCCTCCTGCCCATGTTGGACATGATGAAGAAAACAAGAAAAACGATCAGAATCGGAATGCCATAGGCGCAGAGGCCGAAGGTGCCGAACATAAAGTTTGAGATAAACGCGCCGACCACGCCGCCGTATCCCAGCTCCGCGATAAAGACAAACACCATAAGGGCAACGAAAACAAGGAGGCCTATGTCACGCCTGACCTCCATCGCTCTTTGCTCTTCCTGTGCGGCTTTGCGAAGATCTGTATTTTTCCCCGTCCTGCTCCCGGTGCTCCGGGATGATGACGTCTTGCGCCTATTGTTGTTCGCGGTCTTTTTGGTGCCGCTGCCCGCCGTCCTCCTGGTCCCGGCGTTCTTCCCCTTGGATGAAGCCATGAATCCGTGTATCCTCTCTTGTCTGTGTCATCGAAACGTCAGACTTGCCGTCTGCATGCCTGTCTTTCCGTACAGGTGTCAAAAAAGCCTATACGTCAAACTCGTCGTCGCCCGGAACGTCCAGGTCAAACTCCCCGCCGTCCGACTCGATCCCAAATTCCATCCGGCCGCGGCGTATGCGCGCCGGCGTCGGCAGAGGGTTGTGCAAAGGCTTGCCTTCCTGCTGCCCGTTTCCCTCTTTACTTCCCCGCCCGGCGGGGCTTTCGGTCTCCCGTTTCCATTCCATAACGCTGTCTTTTTATCACCGTCAAAATAGTGAACGAGGCAGCCTTATGTCTGTGCATAAAGCTGCCGGTCCGCTGAACCATTTTTTTATTACTCGGCGTCCTCTTCCCAGTTGTGATAGACTGCCTGTACATCATCGTCGTCTTCCAGGATGTCCAGGATCCTCCGGATCTGTTTTTTGACAGTCTCATCCGTCACTTTTACAAAGTTCTGGGGGATCATCGTCACTTCCGCCGATGCCATGGAAACGCCCTCCTCCTTGAGTGCCTTCTCCACGGCCTCGAAGTCTCCCTCTTCGGTGATGACCTCAAAGCTGTCATCCTCCTCCTTGAGGTCCTCCGCGCCTGCGTCCAGAACGATCATCATCAGGTCGTCCGCGCTCAGATCACATTCTTCCTTGTCTATGATGATCTGTCCCTTTTTGTCAAACATAAAGGAGACACAGCCGGGTGTGCCGATATTGCCGCTTCCCTTGGAGAACGCGCTCCTCACATTTGCGGCCGTCCTGTTCTGATTGTCGGTCAGAGTGTCCACGATGATGGCGATGCCGCCGGGGCCGTAGCCCTCATAGGTATTGTACTGATAATTGACATTGCCGATGTCGCCTGCCGCCTTCTTGATGCCCCTCTCGATGGTCTCATTGGGCATGTTGTTGGACTTGGCCTTCTGGATGACCTGGGCGAGCTTAAAGTTATTGGCAGGATCAGGGCCTCCTTCCTTGACCGCGACAGCGATCTCGCGTCCTATGATCGTAAAGATCTTGCCCTTTGCGGCGTCGTTCTTTTCTTTCTTGTGTTTGATGTTCGCGAATTTAGAATGTCCAGACATAACCCTTGCTCCTTCAATCTATTAAAAAATAACAATGTCACAAGTACACACAACTTTCACTATATCATTTGTGATCCGAGCCGTCAACTTTACCGGCCATGACCCGCGGCACTCTTTCGTTGATTCCGCAGGCAAATTCATAGTTGAAGCGCCCGGACAGGTCTCCCAGCTCCTCCATGGTGATGGTCTCGCCTCCATCCGTCCCGATCAGCGTCACAAGGTCTCCTTCCCGCGCCCCGGGGATATCCGTCACATCCACCATCATCTGGTCCATGCACACGCGCCCAAGGATCGGTGCTCTTTTGCCGCGGATCAACACTTCGCCCCTGCCCGAGAGGCTCCTGGGATACCCGTCCCCATAACCCACCGGGATCGTCGCGATGCGCGTCACCTTTCTCGTGGTCGTATAGGTCCCGCCGTAGCTCACGCGCGCGCCGGGGCCCACTTCCTTGACGAAGACGACGCGGGAATAGAGCGACATCACGGGCCTTAGCGGCACGATGTCTCTCTCCACCTCGTCCGAGGGCCACAGTCCGTACAGGGTGATCCCCGCCCGCACGATATCCTTGTTGGCCTGGGGGAACCGGATGATTCCCGCGCTGTTGGAAATGTGCGCGATGGGAAAAGTATAGCCCGTCTTTTGGCGGATCAGCTCCAAAAAATCGTCATACAGGTCGATCTGCTCCATGGTGGGCGCCTTGTCCTCCTCATCCGCCTTCGCGAAGTGCGTGAAGATCCCCTCCGCGATCAGATGCGGAGTGTTCAGCGCGCGCTCCACGAACTTCAGGCCCTCCTCATCGGGCGTGACGCCGATCCTGCTCATGCCGGTATCCACAGCGATGTGGATCCTGATATCTTTGCCGGCGCGCTCCGCGGCGGCGGACAGCTCTTCCAGCGTGTCCTGCCTAAAGACCGCCGGCCGGATCTCCATCGCCGCGATCTCCTCGTACGCATAAGGGAAGGAATAGCCCAGAATGATGACGGGCCTCTCCGTACCGAGCTCGCGCAGCTCCTGCGCCTCCTCGAAGGTGGCCACCGCGTACCCCCACACATAGGGGAGCTCCTCCAGAACGGCCATGACGCCGGCCGCGCTGTGGCCGTAAGCGTTTGTCTTGATGACGCCGATCATCTGCGTCCCCTCGCGCAGGTTGTCGTGCATGCTCTCCATATTGAACCGGATCGCGTCCGGATCGATCTGCGCGTATACCCTGTCGCACCCCTCGTTTGAAAATCTGATACCGCTGTACACTTTACTACCTCCCGCCGGCCCCGGCCAGATCGCGGATCGCGCCGCCGATCTCTCCGGCAATGTCGCCGGCGATCATCGCGGACTCCCCGAGTTTTTCTTTTGCCCTGTCGCCTGCCGCCGCGTGAATATAGGCGGCCGTCTCTGCCGCGCGCAGCTGTGCCCGGCGCATTCCAGGCTCATCTTCCGTTTCCTTTGTCTGACACAGCAGCGCCGCCGCAATGCCCGTCAGCACATCGCCGCTGCCCGCGGTCGCCATACCGCAGTTTCCGTTTGTGATAAGACAGATCTCCTCACGCCCCGCGCCGGCGATCATCGTGCGCGCGTCCTTGCCGATCACGGCGCACCTCTCCTTATCCGCAAGCTTTTTTAGGAGCGCCGGCCTGTCCCGGAGAGCCTCACCGATATCGCAGTGCATGAGGTCGGCGAATTCCGCCGGGTGGGGGGTCAAAATACAGCCGACCCCCTCATCTCTTTCCGCCAGCCTGCGCATGATCGCCTCATCGCCGGCCAGGATCCTGAGGGCGTCCGCGTCTATAACGATGCCGCGGGGCCCTTTGCCGCGCACCGGGCTTTCCGCCTGATCCTGTGGCCCATCTGAAGATACCGCCTCCAGAAGTGTCTGAATGAGGAACTTCGCCGTGCCGCCACGTCCGATGCCCGGTCCGATGGCGGCTGTATCCGCCCACGCCAGATCCGCCAAAAGCTTGTCCTTTATCGTCTCCCTGTCTCCGTCGGCGTCGTAGGTCGTGAGCAGTGCCTCGGGCACCGCCTGCTGGACGATCACCCGGTTTTTTTCAGTGGTAAAGACTTTGACCATGCCCGCGCCGCTCCGAAGGGCCGCCCGCGCGCTGAGCACGGCCGCGCCGCACATGCCGGTAGAGCCGGCGATGATCAGTATTTTGCCAAACGTCCCCTTATTGCCCGCGGGATCCCTTGCGGGAAGGTCAGCCGCCGCGTCTTTTGGCTCCTTCATGAACATGATGGGCGTCCTCTCTCCCGGCTGCCGGAAGGACAGATCCGTGATCCCGATCTCCTTAAGGACCGTCCGGCCGCAGTATTCCGCGCCCGGATACAAAAAATGCCCGCGCTTATAATAGGCAAATGTCACCGTCAGATCACACCGCGGGGCGCATCCCATCACCCGTCCGTCCTCCGAGGAAATGCCGGAGGGCAGATCCAGCCCCACTACCATGGCGCCTGTGCGCCCGCGATAGGCATTTACGCATTCCACGATCTTGCGGGCGGTGCCGTCAAGATCTCTTCCAAGTCCGGTCCCGAACAGCGCGTCCACAACGATCTGCGGGGCAAAGGCCTCAAAGGCTTCGCTGTCAAACACTTCCGGTCTGATCCCGTAGGCGGAGAGGATCCGCTGCTGCGTCATCATGGAGGAGCCCTCCGCCGGAGCCCGTCCGCTCAGGAGCATGAACCGCACGTCGTATCCGCGGTCTGTGAGGATCCGCCCGGCCGCCAGTCCGTCCGCCCCGTTGTTGCCCGGACCGGACAGGATCATGATCCGCCCGCCCTTTGGTAAGACCGCCGTGATCTCATCCGCCACGGAGAGCGCCGCGCGCTCCATAAGCACTATGGAGGGTATCCCTATTTTGACAGAGGCGGCGGCATCCGCCGCGGCCATCTCCTGTCCTGTCAGTACGTATCTCATCGCTTATTTACTCCCATAAAAAACACGCCGTATCCAAAGGATGAGCTCTTTAAAAAAATACGGCGTGATGCTATTTAAACCTGTCGGAAGTCCTCAGCGTTTCCCGCTCTTTACCTCTTCCTCATCGTGGCACCGGATATTGTAAGAGAGCTTCATCAGACTGTCGTGCAGATGCACATTCTCGACCTGTATGTCCTCCGGAACTTCCAGATCCACATGGGCGAAATTCCAGATCGCTTTGATCCCTGTATGGACCAGAATGTCCTTGACGTCTGCCGCCGCCCCTCTGGGCACGGCCAGGACCGCGATTTCTATATTATTCGCGTCTATAAATTCCGGGAGCCTTTCCAAAGGGTACACCGGAACGTCGGCGATCATCCTGCCGGTGCGTTTCGGATCCGTATCGAAAGCCGCCTTGAAAATAAACCCTCTGTTCTTGAGACTGACATAATTGACCAGCGCCTGCCCCAGATTGCCGGCTCCGATCAGGACCATGGTGTGTATCTTGTCAAGTCCCAGTATCCTGCCGATCTCCTGATACAGAGTATTTACATTATATCCGTATCCCTGCTGTCCAAAGCCTCCGAAATTATTAAAATCCTGACGGATCTGGGACGCTGTCACGTTCATGATCCCGCTCAGTTCCTGCGAGGATATCCTCTCCACGCCCTCGCTCCTGAGGTCTCCAAGATACCTGTAGTAACGGGGAAGTCTCCCTATTACAGCCTGCGAAATACTTCTGTCTTCCAATTTTATGTCGCCTTTCTCTGCAAGCCTTAACTACTTAAATATTATATCGGGAACTCAAATCAACGTCAATCCATGGCCCTTTGACTTCTTTTCGGGCGTCCCTTATGATAAGATATGTTCGGCGCTCACCCAACAAGAAGGAAGGATAGCATGATTCTCGCCTGTCATCACATCACAAAAGAATATCCCGAACAGGTCGTCCTGCGCGACGTCACGTTCCACCTTGAAAAGGGTGACAAGGCCGCGGTCGTCGGCATAAACGGCGCGGGCAAGACGACGCTCCTAAGGATCATCACCGGTGAGGAAAACGCCGACGAGGGATCGGTCTCCTTCGCGCGCGACTGCAGCTTCGGGTACCTCGCGCAGGATCAGGGGCTCTCCTCCGACAGGACCGTGTATGAGGAGGTCCTGAGCGTCATGCAGGATCTGATCGACATGGAGGAAAAGCTCACGCAGTACGAGGCGTCCATGGAGACCACAAAGGGAGCCGCGCTCACTTCCATGATCGCGGACTACACGGACCTTCTGCACAGATTTGAAGACAGGGGCGGCTACGCGTTTAGGGGCGAAGTGACCGGCGTCCTCCGGGGGCTGGGCTTTCGCGACGAGGACTTTTCCCAGGTGGTAGGCACCCTTTCGGGCGGACAAAAGACCCGGGTCGCGCTTGCCAAAATACTGCTCAAAAAGCCCGATATCATCATGCTCGACGAGCCCACCAACCACCTGGACATGAGCAGCATCCGCTGGCTGGAGACATACCTTATGAATTACCGCGGCACGGTCCTGATCGTGTCCCACGACCGGTATTTTCTCGACCGCACCGTCAACAAAGTCCTGGAGCTTGAGAACGGACGCGGCATGATGTTTGCCGGCAATTACTCCGATTACGCCGCGCGCAAAAAGGCGCTGCGCGAACAGCAATATCACGCCTACCTCAACAATCAGGCGCAGATCAAACACCAGGAGGAGGTCATCGAGAAGCTCCGCCGCTTCAACCGCGAGAAATCCATTAAGCGCGCGGAGAGCCGCGAGAAGATGCTTCAACGCATGGAAGTGCTGGACAAACCGATCGAGCTGCGCGACGACATGCAGCTTCACTTCACACCCTGCATCAAGAGCGGGCGCGAGGTCCTCACCGTGGAGGGCCTTTCCAAATCCTACGGTGACAAGCATCTGTTTGACAATGTCACCTTCCGCGTTCACAGGGGCGAGCACGTCGCCCTCATCGGCGACAACGGCACCGGCAAGACGACGATCCTGAGCATCCTCAATGAGGTCGTCCCGGCAGACCGCGGCGTCATCCGCTATGGCACAAACGTACACATCGGGTACTACGATCAGGAGCACCATGTCCTTCACGATGAAAAGACTGTGTTTGAGGAGATCTCCGACGATTATCCCGCGATGACCAACACGGAGATCCGGAGCATGCTGGCCGCGTTTCTGTTCACCGGCGAGGATGTGTTTAAGCGCGTGGCGGACCTCAGCGGCGGCGAGAAGGGACGCGTCTCTCTGGCCAAGCTCATGCTCTCCAAGTGCAATTTCCTGATCCTGGATGAGCCCACCAACCACCTGGATATGGTCTCCAAGGAAGTTCTGGAGAACGCGCTCAACTGCTATGAGGGGACAGTGCTGTACGTGTCCCACGACCGGTATTTTATCAACCACACGGCCAGCCGCATCCTCTCCCTGACACAGCAGCATGTGCTCAACTACCCCGGCGGCAGCGGCGAAAAGGCGCCCGACTGCTTTATCGGCAACTACGACTATTATCTCGAAAAGTCCGCACAGATCGAGGAGACGCTCCTTGCTAAGGCAGAGGCCGACGCGCGGCAGGCCTCCCCTGCCGGCACTGCGGCGACGAGTTCTTCCGCCGGCGGACAGACGCAGCCGGCAGAGATGCCCAAAAAGGCAGCCGCTGCCGGAGATTCCGGCGACTGGCAGCGCCAGAAGGAAGAGAAAGCGAGACTTCGCAAGGCGGCCAATGATCTCAGAAAATGTGAGGATCACATCACCGAACTGGAGGATGAGAGCGCCTCGATCGACGAACAGATGAGTCTTCCCGAAAACTGCACGGACGCTTCCAAACTCCATGCGCTCACCACGAGAAAAGCGGAGATCCTGGAGGAGCTCGAAGAACTTTACGCGCAGTGGGAAGAGCTCAGTGAGAACGTATAAATACTGAACGAAAAAAACGCCTCCGAACAGGTCCTGCGTCTTCGCAGCCTGCCCGGGGGCATTTTAATTTTTCTTTCTATTTTATGATTATCAGGCCAGTTTCCTTTCCAGGGTCTCTTTGACGGCCAGGATAAAACCTTCCGTGTCCAGCTTCGTCACTTCGGGGAGTGTTGTGATCAGCGCGAGATCGCCGGTCATTTTGCCCGATTCGATCGTCTCGATGGTCGCCTCGTCGAGCTTGTCCGCGAAGGTCACCAGATCCGCGATCCCGTCCAGCTCGCCCCTCTTGCGCAGGGCGCCGGTCCAGGCAAAGATCGTGGCCACCGAATTCGTGGATGTCGTCTCTCCCTTCAGATATTTGTAGTAGTGGCGCTGCACCGTTCCGTGGGCCGCCTCATACTCGAAGGCGCCGTCCGGCGAGACGAGGATCGAGGTCATCATCGCCAGAGAGCCAAAGCTCGTCGCCATCATATCGCTCATGACGTCGCCGTCATAATTCTTGAGCGCCCAGACAAATCCGCCCTCCGAGCGGATCACGCGGGCGACCGCGTCATCGATCAGCGTGTAAAAATACTCTTTGCCGATCGCCTCAAATTTATCCCTGTATTCTTCATCGTAAATACGCTGGAAGATCGCCTTGAAATTCCCGTCATAGGTCTTGGAGATCGTGTCCTTTGTGGAGAACCACAGATCCTGCTTTACGTCCAGCGCGTAGGAGAAGCATGCGCGGGCGAAGCCCTCGATGGACTTGTCCAGGTTGTGGATGCCCTGGATGATGCCGGGGCCCTCAAATTCATGGATCAGTTCCCTGGTCCCACGGCCGCTCTCGTCGGTAAAGACGAGCTCCGCCCTGCCGGGGCCTTCCACGCGGTACTCCGTATTTTTATAGACGTCGCCGTACGCGTGACGGGCCATCGTGATGGGCTTTTTCCATGTGCGCACATAGGGATCGATGCCCCTTACCAGAATGGGCGCCCGAAAGACAGTGCCGTCCAGCGCCGCGCGGATCGTCCCGTTGGGGCTCTTGTACATTTTTTTCAGATCATACTCGTCCATCCGCGCGAGGTTCGGCGTGATCGTGGCGCACTTGACAGCGACGCCGTACTTTTTTGTGGCCTCTGCGCTTTCGATGGTCACCTGATCGTCCGTCTCATCCCTGTGCTTCAGCCCCAGATCATAGTACTCTGTCTTCAGATCGATGTAGGGAAGAAGAAGATCATCTTTGATCATGCGCCAGATGATCCTGGTCATCTCATCTCCGTCCATCTCCACCAGCGGCGTCGTCATCTGTATTTTGCTCATAAAGGCCTGATCCCCTTTCTTTACTCTGTCTCCTTATAGATATCGTCCAGCCCGTTGCGGACCATATTCTCGTATGCGCTGGTCATATGCTTGGACGCCAGGCGCTCCGCCAGATCGGCATTGCCCGCCCGGATCGCCTCCATGATCGCGCGGTGCTCCTTGTTGGAGACCGTACTGCGCTCAATGGTGGACAGCGTCTTCCTGCGGATCCGCGTCACATACTGATGATAGTCGATCAGCTGGTGCTCCAGCATCTTCGAGCCGCAGGCCGCGTACAGTATATGATGGAACTGGTCGTCCAGCTCGGCGATCTGTTCCATGTGGCCCTTGCCGGCGTGGAATTCGGACAGATAGACATTCTCTTCCATCGCCTCAAGCTGCTCGGGCGTGATGCGCTCGGTGGCCCAGCGCGCGCACAGGCCTTCCAAAAGAGCGCGGATCGCGTAGATGTCCCGCACGTCGTTCTTCTGTATGCCCGTCACGAAAGCGCCTCTGTTGGGAATGATCTGGACGAGGCCCTCCAGCTCCAGCTGGCGCAGCGCCTCGCGGACCGGCGTTCTGGAGACGCCCATCTCCTTCCCGATCCGGATCTCCTTGAGCTCCTCGTGCTCCTTATATCTTCCGTTGAGAATATCGCTGCGGATCTTGTGAAATACTTTTCCCCTGAGGGAATACTGATCCGAGACCTCCTTTGTAAGGTCGTAACTTCCCATATCCGCCTCCCTGCTGCCCTGTTTTTTTGCGGGCAGCGACAAACGATCTGTACTACCTGCATTATTGTATACAGCGAGTGCAATTCTGTCAAGAAGTACAAAAAGCCGGCCACCACCTCCCGCGGGAAATGATGGCCGGCCGCTGTATTTCCTGTCAGCGCACGACAATATTGATGATCTTGCCGGGCACGTAGATCTCCTTGACGATCTGCTTTCCGTCGATGAAAGAGGCAACTCTCTCATTCTCCTTCGCGGCCGCGACCGCGGTATCCTTGTCGCAGTCAGCGGGGATCGTGACGGTGCCCCGTACTTTGCCGTTGACCTGAACACCGACCTCGATGGCGGCGTCCACCGTCTTGGCCTCATCGTACTTAGGCCACTCGGATACGGTAAGGAATCCATCCCCGCCGATCTCCTCGTAGATCTCCTCTGTAATGTGCGGCGCAAACGGGGAAAGGAGCTTCAGGAATGTGATCAGCTCCCACCTTGAGATCCTGCCCACCTTATAGATGTCATTGATCAGCGTCATCAGCGCGGCGATCGCCGTGTTGAATTTCATGGCTTCGATATCAGACGTCACCTTTTTGATCGTCTTGTGGAAGGAGGACTCCAGAGAAGGCGTCGGCTCCCCGTCGTCCAGGATATCCGTAAGGCCCGCCACGCGGTCCAAAAATCTCCTGCAGCCCCTGACGGCGCTGTCGTTCCAGGGCGCGGCGCTGCCGTAGTCGCCCATAAAGAGCACATACACGCGGAGCGTGTCGGCGCCGTACTGATTGACGATGTCCAAAGGATCCACGACATTGCCCCTGGACTTACTCATCTTCTCGCCGTCCGAGCCAAGGATCATACCCTGCGCGGAGCGCTTCGCATAGGGCTCCGGCGTGTTCACCTCTCCGATATCATACAGGAAATGATGCCAGAACCTGGAGTAGATCAGGTGCCTGGTCACGTGCTCCATGCCGCCGTTGTACCAGTCCACAGGCATCCAGTAATCGATCTTTTTCCTGTCCGCGAAGGCCTTGTCGTTGTGCGGGTCGCAGTAACGGAGGAAATACCATGAGCTTCCCGCCCACTGAGGCATCGTGTCGGTCTCCCGCTCCGCGGGGCCGCCGCACTTGGGACAGGTGCATTTCACGAAGGAATCGATCCTTGCCAGCGGGGACTTTCCGTCCTCGCCGGGCTCAAAGTCCTTCACATCCGGAAGCCGCAGCGGAAGCTCGTCGTAGGGAACGGCAACCACGCCGCAGTTCGGGCAGTGGATCAGCGGGATGGGCTCGCCCCAGTATCTCTGGCGGTTGAATGCCCAGTCCTTCATCTTGTACTGAACGCCCGCGCGGCCGATGCCATCCTTCTCCAGCTCCTGAATCATGCGCGCGATGGAGTCCTTTTTATTGGTCAGACCGTTCAGGAATCCGGAATTGACCATCTCGCCGTCTCCGGTATACGCTTCCTTACTGATGTCGCCGCCCTTAATGACTTCGATGATCGGAATGCCGAACTGCGTCGCGAAATCCCAGTCTCTCTGGTCGTGGGCGGGAACCGCCATAATGGCGCCCGTGCCGTAGCCCATCATGACATAGTCCGCGATGTAGACCGGAATGGTCTCCCCGTTCACGGGGTTGACCGCCTCAAGTCCCTCGACTTTAAGACCTGTCTTGTCCTTGACGAGCTGCGTCCTCTCGAACTCAGTCTTTTTGGCGCACTCCTCGCGGTACGCCTCCACCGCGTCCATATTGGCGATGCGGTCTTTATACTTGTCGATGAGCGGATGCTCCGGCGCGATGACCATGAACGTCACGCCAAAGAGCGTGTCCGGCCTGGTGGTATAGATCTCAAGCTTCTCGTCGATATCCTTAAGCGCGAAATCCACAAAAGCGCCGGTGGAGCGGCCGATCCAGTTCACTTCCTGCTGCTTGATGTTCTCGGGATAGTCCACATCATCAAGACCGAACAGGAGCTTGTCCGCGTACTCGGTGATCCGCAGATACCATACGTCCTTGGGAAGCTGAATGACATCCGTGTGGCAGATGTCGCACTTTCCGCCCTGGCTGTCCTCGTTGGAGAGGACGACTTTGCAGTGCGGGCAGTAATTGACCAGCGTCTTATCGCGGAAGACCAGACCCTTCTCGAAAAGCTTGAGGAAGATCCACTGCGTCCACTTGTAGTAGTCCTCCCTGGAAGTGTCGATCGTGCGCGTCCAGTCAAAGGAGAAACCCACGCTCTTTAACTGATTGGAAAACTTCTCGATATTCTTGTCCGTGATCTCACGGGGGTGGGTGTTGGTCTTGATCGCGTAGTTTTCGGTCGGCAGGCCGAACGCGTCAAATCCAATAGGGAACAGGACGTTGTAGCCCTGCATGCGGCGCTTTCTGGAGAGGACCTCCATACTGCTGTAGGCCTTGATATGTCCCACATGCATGCCGGCGCCGCTGGGATAGGGGAACTCCACCAGCCCGTAAAACTTGGGCTTGTCGCTGAAATCATCCGCGTGGAAGAGCCCTGCGTCTTCCCACTTCCGCTGCCACTTAGGTTCGATCTTTTTGTCATCGTATTTCATAATCAATCCACCAAATCAAAATACTGTAATAATGCTGAACTACTGTTCTGAAATAAAGTCACACCGTTCCCATTCTAATCCCCGCGTACAGTCTTTGTCAACTTACTTGCCGGGGTCCTTTCGGACGCAAAAAGAGGCTGCCATACACAAGTACAGCAGCCTCCGCAATTTCACTATGATCAGTCCTCGATGCCCTCTGCCAGCATAGCCGCGCGGGTCTCGACTTCCTTGCTCTGGATCTCAGCAGGCGCCTGCTCGTATCTGACGAACTCGTACTCGTAGTCGCCGCGTCCGCCGGTCATGGAGCGGAGCACCGTGCAGTAGTCAAACAGCTCGGACTGCGGAACTTCCGCCTCGACGACCTGCTTGCCGCCCTGGATCGGGTTCATGCCCAGAACTCTGCCGCGTCTCTTGTTCAGATCGCCCATGACATCGCCGGTGTAAGCATCCGGGATCGTCACCTTGAGGCTCACGATGGGCTCAAGCAGAACCGGATTTGCTTCCATAAAGCCTTTCTTGAACGCCTGCACAGAGGCGGTCTTGAACGCCATTTCAGAGGAGTCTACCGGGTGATAGGATCCATCGTAAAGTGTGCACTTGACGCCGACAACGGGATAGCCTGCAAGAGGTCCCTTCTGGACGGAGTCGATGATGCCCTTCTCAACCGCGGGGAAGTAGTTCTTCGGAACGCTGCCGCCCACGACTTCCTCGTCAAACTCATAGGCCTTGGACTGATCGCCCAGCGGGCCGTATTTCATCTTGACGTGACCGTACTGGCCGTGTCCGCCGGACTGCTTCTTGTACTTGTACTCCACATCGGAGTTCTTGCGGATGGTCTCTCTGTAAGCTACCTTCGGAGCCATGGTCTCGATTTCGACCTTATACTCGTTCTTGAGCATGCTCTTGACGATCTCCAGCTGCATATCGCCGATGCCGTACATCAGTGTCTGCTTGTTGGCGGCGTCATTGACCATCTTGAACGTGGGATCCTCGGAGGAGATCTTTGTCATCGCCTGCGCGATCTTGTCCACGTCGTTCTTGTTCTTGGCCTTATAGCGAATATAGGTATAAGGTGTGGAGATGTCCGTCTTGCTGTACTGGATCGGCGTTGCCTTCGTGGAGAGCGTATCTCCGGTCTTCGCGTCGCCGAGCTTGGCCACCGCGCCGATATCGCCGGCGTGCAGCTCCGGTACCTCAACGGTCTTGTTGCCCGTCATCACATAGAGCTTGCCGATCCTCAGCTCGCTGTCCAGCACATTGTCATAGACCGTGTCATCCGACTTGAAGACGCCGGAACGGACCTGAATGAGGGAGTAACGGCCGATGAAAGGATCCACGATCGTCTTGAAGATATAGGCGCTCTTGGGCTTGGAGAAGTCAAAGTTCGCCTCAAAGATCTCATTGGTCTTGAGATTGATGCCGTTCATCTGGCGCTGCTCGGGGCTCGGCATATATTTGACGATATCGTCCAAAAGCGCGTAGACGCCGTAGCAGGTGGTGCTCGAACCCATCTCCACAGGGACGACCGTTCCGTCGATCACGTTCGTTCTCACGGCGGATCTGATCTCGGCGTCGGAGAAGGTGTCGCCTTCAAAATACCGCTCCATGAACTCTTCGCTTGTTTCCGCCACTGTCTCCATCAGCGTGTCGCGATAGTTCTCAAGGTACTCCTTGCTGTATTCGGGAACATCGGTCTCGACAGCATCCTTGCCTTTCCATTTCTCGGAGATCACATTGACATATCCGGTAAACTTCTCATCCTCACGGATCGGGAAATTGAAGGGCGCGATCTTCTTGCCGTATTTCTCGGAAAGAGTTTCCACGATGGAACGATAGGAAACGTTGTCGATATCCATATCCGTCACGAAGAACATTCTCGGAATATTGTACTTCTCGCACAGATCCCATGCTCTCTCGGTACCGACCTCAACGCCTGCCTTGCCGGAGATCACGATGATCGCCGCGTCCGCAACGCTGATCGCCTCTTCGACTTCGCCGATGAAGTCAAAGTAGCCGGGTGTATCAAGAACATTGATCTTGCAGTCCTGCCACTCGATGGGAAGGACGGATGTGCGGATGGAGAAACCTCTCTTCTGCTCTTCCTTTGTGAAGTCGCTGACGGTATTTCCGTCCTCGACTTTGCCCATTCTGGAAGTGATGCCCGCGAGATAACACATGGACTCCGCCAGTGTAGTCTTGCCTGCTCCCCCATGTCCCAGCAGCACGACATTTCTGATCTTATCAGTTGTATAAACTTTCATGTACAGACCTCCAAACATATCCTAATTATTGCCATTTAGTCCGGCAAAAGGACATACAGCTTTGTTTATTTTAACAATAAATAAGCCTCTTTACAAGCAATATATCGAGAACATTCCGTCAAAATATAACGAGAATATTCGGCCAAAAACCACAGCAGCGAACCTGGGTCAGGCGAAAGCCCCCCTGATCCCGCCGCAGTCTTGCCGCAGCCGCGGCACCGCCTGATCCCGCCGCAGTCTTGCCGCAGTCTCGCCGCAGCCGCGGCACAGTCGCAGCGCTGTCGCTGCACATCCGCGCTGCAGTCGCGCCGGCTTGCTTTTCGCGCTTTAAAGCGATATAATTACACAGCCGGCTGCGGGGCTCTCCGCAGGGCTGTTCGCGGGACGCGGCTCCGGGATCCGGAAGCGCCTGAGGTGGTCAGAGCGGGAAGGCTGTGACACTATCATACGAGGGATTGTGATGGCACGGGAAATAACATATACAGAGGCAAATGAAAAGGTACAGGAAAAGAATGTATTCGGCTTTATAGGCCTTGGCCTGATCGGCGGAACCATCGCGCGGGCACTGCGC
>CAJOLP010000008.1 GCA_905235465.1 uncultured Lachnospiraceae bacterium
AATGCCGTGATCAAGGCGCACACGCGCCGTAAGGAAACGGTCGAAGAGGCCATCGCCGACGGCGTTGTGGACGAATATGTGCAGGATCCGATCCACGGCTTTACGGACTGCGACGTTATTTTTCTCTGCGCGCCCGTCTCCTTCAACAACTCATACCTTGCTGCGCTCGCGCCCCATTTGGGGCCCGGGACCCTTATCACAGATGTGGGCAGCACCAAAACGGAGATCCACGATCTCGCGCGCTCCCTTCATCTGGAGCGTCAGTTCATCGGCGGACATCCCATGGCCGGCAGCGAAAGGGTCGGTTACCGAAACGCCCGCGAGACTCTGATCGAGAATGCCTATTACATTCTGGCGCCCGAGCCCGAAGTCCCGAAAGAGGAAGTGGCCTGGATGCGGGCCTTTGTGGAGGCCATCCACGCGATCCCTATCATCATCGACCCCGGAGAGCACGACTTCGTCGTGGCCGGCGTCAGCCATCTTCCCCACGTCATCTCCGCCTCCCTGGTCAACCTGGTCCACGACAGCGACAATAAGGACGGCATCATGCGGACCGTCGCGGCCGGCGGCTTTAAGGATATCACCCGCATCTCCTCCTCTTCCGCGGAGATGTGGCAGCAGATCTGCCTGACCAACACGGACAACATCCGCGTTTTGCTGGACCGCTATATAGAATCCCTTGAGACTTTCCGGGAGGAACTTGTCAGCCGGGATGAAAATTACCTCTACAACTATTTTGACCAGGCGCGTCAGTACCGCGAGAGCTTCAGCGACGCGGCCAGCGGTCCCCTTCCCCAGTCCTTCTATCTCAATGTGGAGATCGAGGACCGGCCGGGCGTCCTGGCCGAAGTGGTCATGTATCTCGCGATCGCGGGCATCAATATCAAAAATATCGGCATCACCCACAACCGCGAATACCAGGAAGGCGTTCTCCGCGTGGAATGCCACAGCGCGGACGGCCTGGCCAAGGCGCGCGAACTCCTGCAGGACAGGAATTACAAAGTGTACTGAGTATACTGAATGTACTGCGTGTACTGGGATATCAGATATTTGCGACATCTTGGAGGAGCTATGAGGACCATCGCAAAAAGAACCTCTCCCCTCAGGGGCGAGATCACAGTGCCGGGAGATAAGTCCATCTCTCACCGTTCGGTCATGTTCGGCGCGCTCGGACAGGGCGATACACATGTCACGGGCTTTCTGGAAGGCGCGGACTGCCTGGCCACCATTGACTGCTTTAGGAGACTCGGCGTTGAGATCGATCTGGACCGAGGCGCCGGAAGTGTGACGGTGCACGGCAAAGGCATGCGGGGACTCTCCCCCGCCTTAGATCCGGCGGAACTCTATACCGGCAACAGCGGCACGACGACGCGGATCATCTCCGGCATCCTCGCGCCGCAGCGCTTTCGCACCCTGATCTCCGGTGACGAGTCCATCGCCACGCGTCCCATGAACCGCATCATCACACCGCTTCGTCAGATGGGCGCGCAGATCGAGAGCGTTTCCGGCAACGGCTGCGCACCGCTCATGATTTGCGGCACGGATCTGCACGGCATCTCCTATGACAGCCCTGTGGCTTCCGCCCAGGTCAAATCGGCGATCCTCTGCGCGGGACTTTATGCGGACTCCCCCACCTTCGTAACGGAGCCCGCCCTCTCCCGGGACCACACCGAAAGAATGCTGCGTGAGTTCGGCGCCGAAGTGATCTCCGAACACGTGGAAAACGGATTCCGGGCAGGGATCCTCCCCTGCGAAACACTCCACGCAGCCAGGATCCATGTCCCCGGCGACATCTCCTCCGCGGCCTACTTTATTGCCGCGGCAACGATCATTCCCGGGTCGGAGATCCTGATCCGCAATGTGGGCATCAACCCCACCCGCGCGGGAATCCTGCAGGCGGCCATACAGATGGGCGCCGACATCACACTTCTCAATGAGACAAATACTGCCGAACCCGCCGCGGACCTGCTTGTCCGATACGCGCCGCTCCACGGCACCGATATCGGCGGGGACATCATACCGACCCTCATCGACGAGATCCCCGTGCTGGCTCTCATGGCCGCATGCGCCCAGGGGCGCACCGTGATCCGGGACGCCGCCGAGCTCAAAGTCAAGGAAACCAACCGCATCGATACCGTGACGTCAAACCTCCTTCGGATGGGATGCAACGTGACGCCCGCCGAAGACGGCTTTGTGATCGAGGGAAGCCTTGATACCCTGCATGGCGCCCGCGTCAGCAGCTACGGCGATCACCGCATAGCCATGACCTTCGCCATTGCGGCGCTCCTTGCCGGCAGCACCGAAATAGAGGGCGATGAGTGCGTCGACGTCAGCTATCCCGATTTCTACCGCACTCTCGAATCCCTGTGACATCCGTGATGATATGCCTTAATGCCTTACGGTCAGCGGTTGCAATATCAAATAAAGAATAATCCCGTAATGTTCCTTGAGCGTGCTCTTCGATGAGCGCCGGAAACACTTGACAGATTTGGATTGAAGCAGGGGTCGAAGGCCGAAAGTCCCCTTTCGGCCTGAGTCGTCTGTTCTGTCTGAGGCCTCCGGTCTTCAGAGCGGAGGCCGAGTTCAGACGTTGCCCCTGCGCAAAGACAAATATGTCTTAGTGCTTTCCGCGCGAATGAAACGCACCGAGAGGAACATTACGGGTTTTATTTATTCCTGTGTCTCCGGTCCCCCTTCGCCTCTTCGCTTCCAGGCAAGTATGACCACCGCCAGGGCGGCCGTCAGCAGGGCTGCGGCCAGACCTGCGGCATTCGCTTCGTCACCCGTCCTCACGGAACCGGACGCCTTTGACCTCCCGCCGCTTCTGTTTTCCGGCTTCCGGGACGGCTTTTCGTCCTCCGGCTCCGGCGGCTCCTCGTCGGGCGTAAACCGCACTGTCTGATCCTCATCCTCGAGATCCGCGTGGACAGCCACTTCCACGCCGCTCTCGTACATCCGCTCGAAGGCGACGGCTGCGCTTCCTCCCAGCTCAGAGGCATCCAACGTAAAGGTGAGATCCACCGAGCCGGAGGTCTTTTCGGCCGTAAACTTCGCGGACGCCGTGACGGGCTTTCCGTCCGGGCCCGTGATCTCTCTGCCGCTCTCCTTGTTCACAAGCGTCCCCTCCACAGTGTATTCCGTTCCGGGAACCACGTTCTCGTATGTGACGTGATCGACGATGACGGCGTCTTTTTGGGGCGCTGCTGTGTGCGTGCCGCTCTCGCGGTCCACAGCCGTTGTGCCGATCCTGATGAAGCGGATCGTCTGCGCCTTGTCCTCCAGATCCGCGTGCACGGCATATTCCTTTCCGCCGGGCCCGGTCACGCGCTCGAAAACGACCGCGTCGTGCCCCAGCGTCTCCTGGGCTGCCCGGAAGGTAAATGTGAGCGCGATCTGTCCGCTGCCGCCTTCCCCGCATACAAAGGACTTTGAGGCCGTCACGGTATTTCCGCCGGCGTCCACAACAGGTTCTCCGCTCTCCTTATCCATCAGAGTCCCCTGCACGGTGTACCGCTTTCCGGCAACAAGATTGGTGTAGGTCACATTGTCGCGGATGGATACCCGCCCATTATTGGCCGCCCCTGAGGAGGCCGTGGCAGATCCTGTGTCCACATCCTCCGCGTGGGTCTCCACAGAGGGGAAAAACACAGTCTGCGCCTCGTCCTCCGGGTCCTCATGCTTTGCTATGGGCGTGGTGTCCGTCCCGTTTTCATAGATGTATTCAAACGCGACGGCGCTTTTGCCCGCCAAAACAGACGCGTCCACTTCAAACTCCATCTGAACCTTTCCGTCAGCCGCCTCGATCTTCACACTCTTTTCGCTCTCCGCGATCACTTCCAGCGTCTTTTTGTCCACAAGCTTCCCCCGAAGGGTCAGGGTCTTGCCCGCATAATCGTCAAAGTGGCTGTAGGAAACGACATCCGTCAGGACGGTCTTGTCCTGTGCCGGCACGCAGTGATCCCCGTCGCCGTCCGTGAGCACTGTCCCGATGGAAGGCGTTCCTCCCTCCGGATCCTCGAGATTTCCCAGGTCCACATTCTGCTTGTCCCTGTAGATCGTAAATCCGCCGCGGATCATCCGATAGCCGCTGTTTTTATCCCCCGGGATCTCTTCATAGGTGTACTCGCCGTAAGGGAGCGCGCCCAGCGCGTCATTCACCGGGGCTTCACTTCCGTCCTGGCCCAGCGCGAACCACAGGCCGTCACCGTCCTCACCGCCGTTGGTGCGCAGACTGTGCGCCGCGTCGGAGGAATCGTAGATCCCGTTTCTGTCCACCGTGATCAGGTGGCTCTCCCCGGTCTTCACCATGGTGATGCGGAACTGCACGCCCGCCAGACGGTCCTGGGAACCGGACGAGATCTTCCGGAAATGGAAGTCGCCGCGCATGACCTGATTTTGAATGGAAGAATCCGCATCCGTCATCTGTACGATCTCTCCTTCCTTCCCGATCACGACAGTCCTCTCCGTCACGCCGGCCGCCGTATAGCCCTCCGGCGGCGTCTTCTCCGCGACGCGGTAGGTGCCGTACTGCAGGGCGTCAGCCGTCGTCTCTGCATTCCCCTTCTCGTCCGTCACAATGGTCGTGACCAGCTCGCCCGGTGCCGCCGCGTTTTCCGCGTCCTTTCCAACGCTCACGCTGTACGTATTCGCGTTATAGATCTCAAAGACCGCGCCCTTAAGGGAAGCGCCGCCCAGGGCCTCCGCCTTTAGCAGCTCCAGATCCATCTTGCTGATGCTGACGCCGCCGAATATGGGCGTGTCCGCGGCCTTAATGCTGTCCTCCCCCACGGCCTTGCTGCTTCCGGGCCTTACCATGCGCGCGCCGCCGTCATTTTGCCGGATCTGCGCGATATAAGCGCTGCCGCTGTAATTGCCCTCGCTGTCCTCATACGCCGGGTCGTTCAGATACCCTTCCGCCGGCTTGCTCTCCTTTATGACAATGGTCCCCAGAGGCAGTACGGCCTTGCCGCCGACCTTATACAGGTCGTCCCCGCCGACCAGGCACTCGCTGCTCAGCGCGGCGCTGTAGACCCCGTTTCCCCGGTCCTTCGTCCGGATGGTCCAGGTCCTGAGCGGGCGCAAGGGGAGGTTGTCCCCGGTGTAATATCCGTCAAAATACTGCACCGTAAACTCCGCCCCTTTCAGCGGCTGCACATTGCCGCCCTCCGGCATCAGGCGGTCCCTCTTGGTGATCTCCACCTCTATGTCATCATAGACAGGCGCGTCCTTGGCCTCAAAGGTATAGGTCTCCCCGGGATCCCTTAAGGACACCGCGTGCACTTCGGTATCCTCCTGATACCCTGTGGGGGCCTTCCGCTCCCTGATATAATATGTGCCTGTATGGAGCGTCAGCGTGTTGGACGTGCCGTCCCCGTTCACGGTCAGCGTGCCGACGCTGTTCCCCAGGGCCTGATCGCTGTACACGCCGTAGGAGACGCCCTTTGTGGAATAGCAATCGTTATCGTCCGTGATCCCGGGGAGCGATGATTTCTTGGTGAGTCTGAGCTCCTCTCTGTCATCTTTTACGAGATAAACATAAGACTGCATACCATACATGCCTTCAGAACCGGGATAAACGATGTAGGCCGTGACACCGGAAGGCATGGCCGCGCTCTCCACATAGTTCATATATGCCCTGACGTCCTCCTGGAGCTTTTGGCTGGAGTTGTTCCACAGGTGTTGATCGTCCCCGTCTTCCATGCCGGATGACATGTTCAGCCCGCAGGCCAGCGTGTAATAGGCGACCGCGTAATGCATCAGTATTTTGCCGCCGTCCGCGCTGCCCGCGATCTGCGCCGCCCGGTTGGTGCCAAATCCGGGCTGCCCGTAGTAAAGCGCCTTTACAATATTGCCCGATGTGATCTTGACGACGCTCCTGCGGATATCGCCGACGCTGAAGGAAGCCGCATAGGGATCCGTGCAGTAAGCCAGGCCCTCATAGCCGTTTGTATCCGCCACGGTGAGTACGCCCGTGTGCCCCAGCCCCGTTTCCGTATAGGCGCTGTTGGCCTCCTGATACTCTATGTAGTTCTTCTCCGTGATCTCCACCGCGGACGGAGCGCTCTCTTTGCCGCTGTAAGTCCCGTTGTCCGCAGACGGGGTCGGCATGCCGGGCCCGGCGAGCAGAGCCCTGACCGCCGCTTCCGTGACTATAGACTCTTCCACCTTGATTCGGGCCGAGACCGCAGAATCTTTGGAATCCTCCCCGACCTCTTCAGACTCTTCCGGCGGGCCAAACTGCACCTCCAGGATCCTTTCCGAACCGTCCATAGGGATCGTGTACGCGAACTCTGTCACGCTGCTATCCTCGCCCTCAAATCCGGTCTCCTCTTTCTCTCCGTCCGCCGTCACGGCAAAAACACTGATCTCCTGATCCTCCAGAGCCTGCGCCCACACATAGACAAACTCTTCTTTCCCGCCATTCTCAGCGGCAGCGGCGTCCCCGGCGTATTTTTCTCTTATGGAATAAATAAAGCCATCCTCATCCGGCGCTGCATCCGGGATGATGCCCTCACTGTCCTTCACGCACAGATTTCCCTCCTCATCTCTGAACAGTTCCGCGGAGGGGTTCTCTCTGGAGGCGTATTCGTCTTCACTCAGCGCGAGAATGATCGTTCCTCCATCCAGATCGGACCGAATATAGAGGGTGCCCTCTTTCCCTTCACTCCCGGGATCCGCATCTTCCTGCGCGTCTTCCTGTGCATCTCCCTGCGCGTCATCCTGCGCGCCTCCATCTTCATCAGACTCCGGGGACTGCTCCCCGGTCTCCTCTTTAGGTGCGCGGCCGTCCGCGCCATCCTGCGGCGCCCCGTACTCTTCCCCGGTCATATCCTGATCCGTCCGGGCTTCGTCCTCAGCCGGACCTTCCTCTTTATCCTCCTGAGCGGTACTATCCTCCGCCTCATTTCCATCCTCTGCGGCGTTCTCCTCCGGGTCGATCTCCTCCTGCATCCCCGTCCCGGGGTCTTCCGCCCCGTCCTTTTCGTCCGGCGCCTCTTCCGGCGCCTCCCCGCGGCTATCCTGCGCGCTGATCTGTGACGGGGCAGGCGCCGGCGCAGCTCCTCCCTGCGCCGCTGCCATCACGGACATCTGCACGCCTGCCCAGAGAACGAATGCCGCAAACGCGGCGATGAACCTTCTTCCAGTTCTCTTCATGTTTCCTCCATTTTCTGTTTTGCCAATCAAATACTGCTATATCGGGAACAGGCTTTTCACAGAGCGCACTTTAAAATAAGGGCGCCCTTATTTCACAAAATGCTGCATGCGCCTGAAGAACATGAACGGCATTTTCGATAAAAAAAGTTGGGGCTTTCCGCGCAGAACCGCGCCAGATCAGCCGGCGGGGAGAGATCCCCGCACTCTGGATTCGATGACAGAATGCATCGAAGACATGATCGATTATAGATACATGCCGTTTGGCCATGCAAGTGGAAACAGGAAAAACACCACAAAAAAGAGAGCATATCGCGCGATATGCTCTCAAATCTACTCATTTTTGCCGTCAGGGCTCCTTTATTCCGGCGCGTTTTGCGCTCTATGCCCTCTCAGCTCTTGAACAGCGTGCCGATGATCCCTCGTCCGAGACTTGCGCCCAGGTTGCCGCCCAGCGTCTTGCCAAAGCTCCCGAAGGTGCTTCCGACCGTCTTGCCCACTTCTCTGCCGACCGTGCCGCCCACACTGTTGGCGGCCGATTTGGCGGCTCTCCTCTTGGCGGCGGCCGCTTTCTGCGCTTCCCGTTCCGCCTCTCTGGCCGCTGCCAGCTCTTCCTTCGCCTTCTGCTTTTGCTCCTCGGCTTCCGCTTTGAGCCTCTCGGCCTTTTCCGCCAGCTCCACTCCCAGCCTCTCAAGGAATTCGTAAGCGGAATCGGGATCATACGCCTGCGCGTACTTGCTGTAGGAAAGGCTTCCCTTTACCTTCTGTTCCCGCTCCTCATCCGTAATGGAGCCCATGCGGCTCTGGGGCGGCAGGATATAACTCTTCTGCGCGACTTCGGGGATCCCGTCCTCATCCAGGAAGGAGATGACCGCCTCCCCTGTGCCCAGTGCCAGAATGGTGTCATAGGTCTTGAACTCGGGATTCTCGCGGAACGCGTCCGCTGCCGCCTTCACATTCTTCTGATCGGCGGGCGTATAGGCGCGGAGCGCGTGCTGCACCCGGTTGCCGAGCTGCGCCAGCACCGCGTCCGGAATGTCCCTGGGATTCTGCGTGCAGAAATAGACGCCGACACCCTTTGAGCGGACGAGCTTGACGACCTGCTCTATTTTATCCATAAGCGACTTGGGCGCGTCCTTAAAGAGCAGATGCGCCTCGTCGAAAAAGAAGACCATCTTGGGCTTCTCCGGGTCGCCCACCTCCGGAAGCGTTTCAAAGAGCTCGGAGAGCATCCACAGAAGGAACGTGGAATACAGCCTTCCGTTGTTGATCAGGCTCTCGCTGTCGAGAATGCTGATCATGCCCCGGCCGGACTCGGAAACGGTGAGCCACTCATTGATATTGAGCGCGGGCTCGCCAAAAAAGACGTCGCCGCCCTCGATCTCCAGCGCGACCACGGCGCGCAGGATCGCGGCGATGGAGGCAGGGCTCATCTTGCCGTATTCTGCTTCGAACTGCGCGCGGTTGGAATTTACATAGTTGAGCATCGATTTCAGATCCTTGGTATCGATCAAAAGCAGCTCGTTGTCGTCCGCGATCTTAAAGACGATGGAGAGGATATTGGTCTGAAGCTCGTTGAGGTCCAGGATCCTGGCCAAAAGGACAGGCCCCATTTCCGAGATCGTCGTGCGGAGCTGAATCCCCTTCTGTCCGTAGATATCCCAGAACGTCACGGGATAACCGTGATAGGAAAAACCGGCTTCGCCAAGGCCGAATCTTTGGATGCGCGCCTGCATATCCTCGCTGTCATTACCCGGCGCCATAAGCCCGGCCAGATCGCCCTTGACGTCGGCCATAAAGACCGGCACACCCATATCGCTGAACGCCTCCGCAAGCACGTGAAGCGTCACTGTCTTGCCGGTGCCGGTGGCGCCGGCGATCAGCCCGTGGCGATTGGCCTTGTCAGGCAAAAGACAGATCTTCTCCCCTTTGTCGTTGACTGCCACCCAGATTTTGCCGTCCTGATACATAGTACACCCCCATTAAAATAAAGCTATTGCTTCTTCCTTCCTGCTTTTATGAGCATTTCCTGGCGCCAGGCCTCCTTCTCTTCGTTGGCCAGATCCTGGAAACTCTTTCCATCCATAGCGATCACGAGCTGGTCGTAATCCGCCAGCTCCATATACCAGTAGGCATATGCCGGATCCCCCCTCCTGTCCGTCACATCTGAATTTTCCTTCAGATATTTCGCGAATACAGGGGCGGTCTTGACGGCGCCGTAATAGTTGATGTGGTCACCGCCGTCATTGGTGTCATTCTCCCAGTCGATATCAAGGCCCTCCACCGTATTGAGATCCAGATATTTCACGCCGATCTCATCCGCGACAGCCTGAAGGGTATTCGTGCGCTCGTAATTGTATCCCTTGGCCGAGGGCATGCTGTAGATGATCAGTTCAACGTCATTGTCCCTGCAGTACTTGGCCATCTTTTCCAACAGCCGGCGGTTGAACTCCGGAATCGTCGTTCTGCCTCCGTCCTCCAGTTCCCTGCTCATGTAATCGGCCGGGCCCTCGTAGGGGGCGACATTTTCGTTGATCAGATACCCCTTGTGATAGATCCGGTTCCCGAGCTTTTCCACATATGTCTTCCACAGACTGTGGTACTTCAGGAAAGCGAACCGGTGATTCAAAGGCTCCGAGATCAGCTCCTGCGCGTCATTGTTAAAGGAATAGCGGAAAAGCATCAGGGACTCCAGCATCATCACTTTGGGGTGCTGACTCTCGACCGTGTCGACCATGTTGTAATAGGCCTCCATCATGCGCAGGCCGTCCGCGCCGACGTTGACGGCTGTGATCCCGCTGACCCGCCAGATCTCCATGGGTGAAAACCCGGTCAGACTCAGTGAATCCCCGATATTGGCCACTTCGATCGTGTCCTCCGGCTCCTTCAGCATCGCGACAAGCCTTGCGTTCCGGTTCTGTATCCTTCCCTCGTCAAACCACTTGATGGGATCTGCCGCCGCGGACAGACCCGCGATGACCGAAATCAGGATCACGCCAAACAGCGCTATTTTTAATATTGTCTTTGTCTTTTTACTCATAGCTCCCACCGGTTAGAACCCCGCATAGATCAGATCGACCGGCTGATAGCCTGTGCCGTACGCGCCGAAAATCAGGATCAAAAAGATGATCGCGTAAAAAACACACCACCTTGCGGGCGTCGCCGCATGCAGGATCTTTCCCTTCACATCCACGCCGTGCTCCTTGGCAAATCCCACGCACCAGACGACTATGCAGCCTGCGACGATCGCGACGACATCGCCTGTTGTGATCGCGTCGGGGAAATAGATCCACAGCGAACTGATGTGGAAATCCCTGAACATGCTGAAGAACATGTAGAACCCGGCGCTGAGGTCCTTCGCGTTAAAGAACAGCTCGCCGACAAAGATAATGATCCATGTCTTAAAGATGCGCAGCGCTTTGAACCACCACATGTCCGGACTGATCCCCAGGTACTCGTTGCGCTTTTGCTTGAGCGGCTCCAGCGCCACGCCCAAAAGAAGGATGACATAGTAGTACATTCCGTAGAACAGATACTTCCACCCCGCGCCGTGCCACACGCCGGTGGCGACCCAGACGGGGAACAGGGACATGGCGGAAGTACCGACCATCGCCCAGTACTTGCCGTATTTTTTCCTGGCCTTTTTGTTCCAGTTCTTCACTCTGGAAGAAACAGTGACCGGATAGAAGACATAGTTTTTGAACCAGTTGCCCAGGCTCATGTGCCATCTTCTCCAGAACTCCGCCGCGCTCTGCGAGGCAAAAGGCTGATTGAAGTTTTCGGGGATCGTGACGCCGAACATCTTGCCGGATCCGATCACGATGTCGATACTGCCCGAAAACTCAAGATACAGCTGTATCGTATAGCCCACGGCCGCCAGGATGATAAAGCTCCCGTGATAATCTTTGTAATTGCCGAATATGTAGGTGATCAGATAGCTCAGGCGGTCCGAGACGATCATCTTCTTGAACAGACCCCAGATAATGCGAAGGAAACCCTCGCTCAGGTTGTCCGCCTTCAGCGGCTCGCCCGCCATCAGTGCGTCAGAAGTGTCCGGATAACGCGCGATGGGGCCCTCCATGATCTGCGGGAAGAAGCTGAGGAAGAGACACATCTTGCCCACATGCTTCTCCGCGGGATATCTCTCCCAGTATACGTCGGCCATGTAGCCGATGGCCTCCAGGGTATAGAAAGAGATGCCCATGGGAAACAGGACCTTCGCCATGGGAAGCTTATGGCCCAGAGGTCCCAGAAGGAAGTTTATGTTCTCTGCCACAAAGTTGTAGTAATTGACGTAAAATAAAATGCCCAGCAAAACAAGGACTCCCAGAAGGAGCACATGACGTCTCCTTACCTGAAAGCCTTTTTTGACTTCGCTTTTCTGTTTGCGGTCTGTACAGGTCGCAAGCTCCGCCTGACATTCGTCTGCCAGGGTGCCCATGCGGCGTCCGATCAGATAGGTAAATACAGAGGTTCCGATGAGCAAAAATACCAATGCCTTACTGAACGAAATATAGAGGGCATAACTCGCCGCCAGCAGCACGCACCACCGAAATCGTTTCGGAACGATCTCATAGATGATCAGCACCGCCGGCAAAAAGACCAGCAGATATAGATTGGTGTATATGGCCATGGATCAGTTCTCCTGAAGCCTCTGGATCATCGCCCAAAGCGACTTGGCGCTGTTAAAGTTCTCCGGTGTCATTTCAGCCGCGTCGACCTCCACGTCGAAGTTCTCTTCGATTTCAGAGACAAGCGTAATGATGCCGAACGAATCGAGAATGTGATTGTCGATCAGCTTTGTCTCTGTCTCGTAGTCGACAGAATCGTCAATGTCCTGAAGTATCTCAAGCAGTTTTTCCATAATACACTCCTTTATCTCACAGGGCGCAGGCCGTACAAACACGGCGCCCGCCCCAAATGTTGTCTGACGCCTTATCTATTCATTATATCCCTTATTAACGCACACAGCCACACAAATTTCAACAGGGAATCACTCCCTCTGTCCGCTTTAGGGTTCACGCCTTAGGCGCCGGACCTTCGTTAAGCGGATAAGTCTGCGTCTGCTCTCTGACCTGTACAAGTCCGTCCTTTTCGCTGTAAAGGACAACACCCGGAAGCTCGTGGCTAAGGAACAGGGACATCCCCTCGTAGACGCTGTAGGCGCCCGCCTTGCCGAACACCACTCTGTCTCCCTCCCGGATCGTGCCGGCAAAATCGCGGCACAGCACATCATTCATCGTGCACAGCGATCCGCACAGCATCCAGTGCTCCGGGGCCTCATCCTGAGCGGAGGCGCTCCCGTCCCGCGGGATCACCTCGATGGGCGGCCTGTACATTCCCTTGATCTGTCCGTCGTAATTGATCTGGTGGATCCCGCCGTCCAGAAGGCAGATGTGACTGCCGTCATTTACCTTGAGATCACACGCCGTCGTGACATAGCTTCCGCACTCCGCCGCGTAGGCGCGCCCCATCTCAATGGTGACGCTTCCCTTCCAATTCATGCCGCGGATCATATCCATGAAGGCCGCAAGGCTCTCCGGGTCCCGCAGATCCTCCTGCGCCTTTTCGTCCTCAAAATACGGCACGGCAAACCCCGTCCCGTATTCCAGCTCGGGGACCACATATTCCGCTTCCTCCAGGAGCCTTGCAAAGAAGGCGTCGAGCATGGCCAGCTCCTTCTGGTGCTTGCGCAGTTTCTTTTTCTGCGTGCCCGAGAAAAAGTGAATGCCGGCAAACTCGATATTGGGGAAACTCCCGCGGTCCCGGATCAGGGAGACGATCGTATCCGCGTCCATGCCGAACTGACTGCCGTTGGTGAGCCGCGGATACACCCGCAGGGTCTTGCCATGCGCCTTGGCCCACTCCGACAGGTACGCGAGCTGCTGCGGCGATTCCGCCGTGTAGCGGGCTCTGTCCGTCCCGTATTCCAGGATCTGTTCCAGGTCGCCTTTAAGCTTGAGCACGCCGGAAATATAGAGCTTTTCCGGGGCGATCCCCAGATCCCTGCAGATACAGAATTCTCCCATGGAGCAGACCTCGATCCTGTCCGCAGTCTCAGACATGGGGCCGGTGAGGAAGGGATTTGTCTTCATGGAATAGGTGAGCGTGACGCCGCTTCCGAATCCATGGCGAAACCTCTCCACTCTCTCCCGGACCGTATCCAGATCAAAAACATACAGCGGCGTGCCAAAACGGTCGGCCGCCTCACGAAGTACGTTGGTATTCATTCTTTATCCCTTCAAGACAGCAATGAGCGGAAGTAAGCTCTGTCGATCTTGCCGTTCTTGTTGAGCGGCATCTCTTCCACCTGATTGATGCGCCCGGGCACCATGTAGCCCGGCACCTTTTCCTTGAGCTGCACCCGCGCGTCCTTGGGCGTGACCTCACCGCAGTACCACAGCACAATGCGGTTCTTGGGCTCATCGAACAGGCAGACGGCGCGCTCCACACCGTCCAGCGCCATAAAGTTGGACTCGATCTCCTCCAGCTCGATCCGGTGTCCCATGTGCTTGATCTGGAAATCGCCGCGCCCTGCAAAATACATCTCCCCGTCTTCTGTAAGAAGCGCAAGGTCGCCGGTCTTGTAGACGCGCTGCGTCTTTCCGTTCACCGTGTACTCGATGAACTGTCTGGCCGTCTGCTCCGGATTGTTGTAATAGCCGATGGCGAGAGACTCCCCCGCCACGCAGATCTCACCGGTCCGACCGGGCTCCGTGACAGTTTTCCCCTCGTCATCCATAAGGAACACCGTCCTCCCCGGAAAAGCGGAGCCGAGCGGTATTTTCTCAGTCTTTTCAAACCTGCGCCCGATCCGGTAATAGTTGCAGTTGCAGGTGATCTCCGAGGGGCCGTAGAGGTTCACGAATTCGGTTTCCGGCATCGCGTCCTGCCACATGGTGAGGTGCTTGATCGGCATGACCTCGCCGCTGAACATGATCGTGCGGACATATTCGGGCACGCGGTAGCGCAGGCCCTTGAGCCCGGAGACGATGCAGAGGGCTGAGACCGCCCAGATCAGAACGGTCGCCTTCTTGTCGCAGAGATAATCCAGGAGCCTTGGCGGCGTGCTGAAATACTCCTTGGGGATCAGCACGACTTCCGCGCCGGTCATAAGCGCTGAATACAGGTCCTTGACGGACACATCAAAATCAAAAGGCGCCTGATTCGCGAGGATATCCTCGCTGGTGATGGAAAAGATCTCCGTGAAGTGCCCGATAAAATCCAGCACCGATCTGTGGCTGACGACGATTCCCTTGGGATTTCCCGTGGAACCGCTGGTGAAGACGCCGTAGAGCGGGCTGTCTCCGGTCAGCTGTCCGCGGACCGCGGCCAGTCTTTCCTTTGCCTTGTCGTCGACGGGCGGCGCCTGATCGTAAAGGTCCTCTAAAGAGAGAACCTCCCCTTCAAACCCTGTCTCTTTCAGCTGTTCCAGGCGTTCCTTATCCACGATCACGAGCTTCGACTCCAGAACGGAGAGGATCCTCTTCACTCTTTCCGGGGGCTGCTCCGGGTTGACGCTGACATAAAAACCGCCGGCATAGACTGTGCCGTACATAGCGGCCAGCGTCTTCGTGCTCTTCTCCGCAAAGATCGCCACGGGCTCCCCGACTTCTATCTTTTCGCTCAAAACGGCGCCGATCCTTTGGGCCTTGTCCATGAGCTCCTCGTATGAGATGCAGATACTGCCGTCATCCACGGCCGGACGGCCCGCATACTTCGATGTTGTCTCCTCAAGCCTATCCAGTATTGTTTCCAAAACTTATACTCCTCTCATTTCCCTACATTATCCCATACAGTACATTAACAGATTATTCCCTCAAACGCAATTTTTGTGTCACAAAAACGAACAGAAAAAAACCGCTGCAGCCCGAAGGCTGCAACGGGAAGATTCTCTTTCGCGGATCAAATATACAGTGCCTTACATCTTGCAGGTCTGTCCGCCATCCACATAGATCACCTGGCCGGTGCAGAAACTGGAAGAATCAGAGGCGAGATAGATTAAAATGCCGTCAAGCTCGCCTTCCAGGCCAAAACGTCCCACAGGCAGAGTCGCCTTCTGCGCCTCAGCCATGGGGCTGTCGAGGGAACCGGCAGTGAGCTCCGTCTCAAATACGCCGGGTGCGATGGCGTTTACAGTGATGCCATGAGGAGAGAGTTCGCACGCCAAAGCGCGGGTCAGGTTGGCGATCGCAGCTTTACTGGCGTAATAGGAGGGAGAACCGGCTTCTCCTCCGTGCGCGGCAATGGAAGCTGTGTTGATGATACGGCCGCTGCCCTGCTTGACCATGAAGCGCGCAGCCTCGCGGCTGGCGATATAAGCGCCCGTCACGTTGGTCGCCATAGCGCGGTTCCAGCCCTCGGTCGTGGAATTAAGCAGATCATCCCACACGATGATGCCGGCATTATTGCACAGAATATCGATCTTGCCGAACTTCTGGGCGACCGTGTTGATGCAGTCGATAATAGACTGTTCATCGCTCACATCACAGGGAACGACGATGCACTCGCCTCCGCCGATCTCCTCGACCTGCTTCCGGGTCTCCTTAAGCTTTTCGACACGACGGGCCGCTACCGCAACAGAAGCGCCCTGGTTGGCAAGCGCCTTTGCGAACTGACGGCCAAGACCGGATGATGCTCCAATAACCAGTGCAGTCTTTCCTGTTAAATCAAAATAATTCTTCATGTTCCTCTCTCTTCTCCCATCACAACTAAACACAACACTACTAGACGATGTCCGCATATCCTCATGCCAAACATCTCCAGCTAATAATTATCACATTTCATAAACCATGTCAAACATCCGGAGAAACTTCCCCTAACGACTTGGATACCATGGCAGCCGCGATGCGGCCGCATAAAAACACCGCCAGCCGATCATTCGACTGGCGGCATATCTGTTTTTTCGCTGCGGCGCGGCCCGCGCCTTCCGCTCATCTAAAAGCCTTCAGCCCAGTCCGGTGCCTTCCGCTCAGTCCAGAGCCGCGAAAGCCTGATCCAGATCCCAGATGATATCGTCGATATTCTCTGTGCCGATGGACAGACGGATCGTGCCGGGGAAAATACCCACGGACTCAAGCTCTTCCTGGCTCATCTCAGAATGTGTCGTGGTAGCCGGGTGGATGACCAGGCTCTTGACATCCGCGACATTGGCCAGAAGTGAGAAGATCTTGAGGCTGTCAATGAACTTGAACGCGGCTTCCTGCCCGCCCTTGATGTTGAAGGTGAAGATGGAAGCGCCGCCGTTCGGGAAATAGCGCTCATACAGCTCGTGATCCGGATGATCCGGAAGAGACGGATGATTGACGCTCTCCACGTGCGGATTGGAGACCAGATACTTGACGACCTTCAGAGCATTCTCGTTGTGTCTGTCAAGCCTGAGGGAAAGAGTCTCCAGACCCTGCAGAAGGATCCATGCGTTGAACGGTGAGATCGCCGCGCCGGTATCGCGCAGAAGGATCGCGCGGATATAGGTGACGAACGCTGCCGGGCCCGCGGCCTGCACGAAGGATACGCCGTGATAGCTGGGGTTGGGCTGAGACAGCTGCGGGAACTTGTCGTTGGCTGCCCAGTCAAACTTGCCGCTGTCGACGATGATGCCGCCAAGGCTGCTGCCGTGACCGCCGATGAACTTCGTTGCGGAATGGATCACGATGTCCGCGCCGTGCTCGATGGGACGGATCATATAAGGTGTTCCGAAGGTGTTGTCGATCAGCAGCGGAATGCCGTGGCTGTGGGCAATCTTCGCGATCTCGTCAATGTTCGGAATATCACTGTTGGGATTTCCCAGTGTCTCAAGATAAATAGCCTTTGTATTATCCTGGATCGCGCCTTCCACCTCAGCGAGATTGTGCGCGTCCACAAAAGTGGTCTGGATGCCGTATTTCGGAAGTGTGTGCTCCAGCAGATTATAGCTGCCGCCGTAGATCGTCTTCTGGGCAACAATGTGATCGCCGGCCTGCGCCGCTGCCTGGATCGCATAGGTTACAGCTGCCGCGCCGGCTGCAACGGCAAGACCTGCCACGCCGCCTTCCAGAGCCGCCACGCGCTCTTCCAGAACGCCCTGCGTGGAATTCGTCAGCCTTCCATAGATATTGCCCGCGTCGCGAAGACCGAAACGGTCCGCCGCGTGCTGCGCATTATGAAATACATAGGAAGTCGTCTGATAGATCGGTACTGCCCTTGCGTCTGTTGCCGGATCCGGATTCTCCTGACCCACGTGAAGCTGCAATGTTTCAAATTTGTACTTGTGTTCGCTCATTTTAATTCCTTTCCGAGAAAACTCTCTCCATACACTGAACTGAAAATACTGTCAAAATACTGCACGCTGTGCTTTACATTCGCCCAAATCTATAGTTTTCTCGAAGAAGCTTTTCAAATAAATACAGCATCGAAACACCTCTCTTCGCACTTTTCATTGTATTCCTATTTATTTACTAGGTTAAAAACCTAGACGTATATTATCACGCCCATTCACGTATGTCAAGCAGGAATTCAAATAAGTCTTGCCGC
>CAJOLP010000009.1 GCA_905235465.1 uncultured Lachnospiraceae bacterium
CACATTGACCTTAAAGGCTCTGTCCGTGGTCAGGTCCTTTCGGACCTGCAGGCAGTCCGTCCTGCCCGTCATCTCCGCCATGGACCTAAAGCCCATCTCCGCCATGATCTCGCGAAGCTGCATGGCGATGAACATCATAAAGCGGGTCACATGTTCCGGCTTTCCGCAGAAGCGGTCCCGGAGCTGTCTGTTCTGCGTCGCGATGCCCACAGGACATGTGTCCTTGGAGCAGACGCGCATCATCATGCAGCCCATGCAGACCAGCGGCGCTGTGGCAAAACCGAATTCCTCCGCGCCCATAAGGGCCGCGATGGCCACGTCCCTGCCGCTCATGAGCTTGCCGTCGGTCTCCAGGATAACTCTGTCGCGAAGACCGTTTTCCGTCAGGCACCTGTGGGCCTCGGAAAGTCCCAGCTCCCATGGCATGCCCGCGTTGTGAATGGAGCTTCCGGGCGCGGCGCCCGTGCCCCCGTCATATCCTGAGATGAGGATGACCTGCGCGCCCGCCTTGGCAACGCCCGACGCGATGGTGCCGACGCCGGCCTCGGAGACCAGCTTGACGTTGATCCTGGCGTCGCGGTTGGCGTTCTTCAGATCATAGATCAGCTGCGCCAGATCCTCGATGGAATAGATGTCGTGGTGCGGAGGGGGTGAAATCAGCGCCACGCCCGGCGTGGAAAATCTTGTCTCCGCCACCCACGGATATACCTTCGCGCCGGGCAGATGCCCGCCCTCACCGGGCTTGGCGCCCTGCGCCATCTTGATCTGGATCTCCTCCGCGCTGCACAGATAGGCGCTGGTCACGCCAAAGCGTCCTGACGCCACCTGTTTGATCTTGCTGTTGCGGTTCGTCCCAAAACGCTCCGGAAGCTCGCCGCCCTCACCGGTATTGGAGCGGGCGCCGATGGAATTCATCGCGATGGCCAGGGTCTCATGCGCCTCGGCCGAGAGGGAACCGTAACTCATGGCGCCTGTCTTGAAGCGCTTTACGATCTCCTCAGCCGGCTCCACCTCATCCAGCGGAACCGGAGGCCCCGCGGGGACGAAATCCAGAAGGGCCCGCAGCGTGTGGGGCCGCCTCTTGTCATCTATCAGCGCGGCGTATTCCTTAAACTCCTCGTAGGAATCATCGCGGACCGCTCTCTGCAGCGCGACGATCGTCTCGGGGCTGTACATGTGGTCTTCCTTGTCCTTGCCGCTGCGCAGGTAGTGGAAACCGACGGAATCCAGCGTCTCGTCCACGCCAAGGCCCAGCGGGTCAAAAGCGTGATCGTGCCTGAAAGCCACGCCCTCCTCGATCTCCTTGATCCCGATGCCGCCGGCGCGGCTGACCGTTCCGGTAAAATACCGGTCGATCACATCCGGTCCAAGGCCAATGGCCTCAAAGATGCGGGCGGACTGGTAGGACTGAAGCGTTGAAATACCCATCTTCGCCGCGATCTTGACGACGCCGTACAGCAGCGCGTGGTTGTAATCCTCCACCGCCGTGTGGTAATCCTTGTCCAGGATCCCCAGCTCGATCAGCTCGCCGATGCACTCATGGGCCAGATACGGGTTGATCGCCCGCGCGCCGAAGCCGAGGAGCGTCGCCACCTGGTGGACGTCCCTGGGCTCGCCGCTCTCGAGAATGAGGGAGACCGCCGTGCGCTTCTTGGTCTGGACCAGATGCTGCTCCACGCTGGAGACCGCCAGAAGGGACGGAATCGGCACGTGGTTCTCATCCACACCCCTGTCCGAGAGAATGATGATATTGGTGCCGGACGCCGCCGCGCGGTCCACCGCGATGTTGAGCTGCGTCAGCGCGCGCTCCAGCGAAGTATTCTTGTAATAGAGAAGGGAGATGGTCTTCGTGTGGAATCCGGGCTTGTCCAGATTCCGGATCTTGAGCAGATCCACCCCTGTCAGGATCGGGTTGTCCACCTCCAGCACTTCGCAGTTGGTGCTCTTTTCCTGCAGCAGATCGCCGTCCGAGCCGATATACACCGTGGTGTCGGTCACTATTTTTTCCCTCAGCGAGTCGATGGGCGGGTTCGTCACCTGGGCGAACATCTGCTTGAAGTAGTTAAAGAGGAGCTGGTGCTCCTTGGAAAGCACTGCCAGCGGCACGTCGTGTCCCATGGAGACCGTGGGCTCCACGCCGTTCTCCGCCATGGGAAGGATCTCATCCTTCACGTCCTCATAGGTATAGCCGAACACTTTGTAGAGCCTGTTCCTCATCTGCTGGGTGCAGACCGGGATCTTGTGATTGGGGATCTCCAGTTTCTTAAGGTGCAAGAGGTTCATGTCCAGCCACTCCCCGTAGGGGCTCCGGCCCGCGTAGTAGGACTTGCACTCCTCGTCGGAGATGATCCGCTTCTGCTTTGTATCCACCAAAAGAATGCGTCCGGGCTCCAGACGCGCCTTCTTCACGATGTGCTCCGGCTCAATGTCCAGGACGCCGACTTCCGACGCCAGGATCAGGCGGTCGTCGTCCGTGATGTAATATCGGGACGGGCGAAGGCCGTTTCTGTCGAGAGTGGCGCCCAGCACCTCTCCGTCCGTAAAGAGGATCGCCGCGGGGCCGTCCCAGGGCTCCATCATCGTCGCGTAGTAGTGATAAAATTCCTTCTTGTCCTGGCTCATGAACGTGTTGTTCTTCCAGGGCTCGGGAATGATCACCATCATGGCCAGTGCCAGAGGCATGCCGTTCATGTAGAGGAACTCCAGCGTGTTGTCCAGCATCGCGGAGTCGGATCCGCTCCGGTCCACCACCGGGAAGATCTTGTCGATATCCTTCTCCATGACCGGACTGGTCATGGTCTCCTCACGGGCGAGCATCCTGTCGATATTGCCCCGGATCGTGTTGATCTCGCCGTTGTGCGCGATCATGCGGTACGGGTGCGCGCGCTGCCATGAGGGGAGCGTGTTGGTCGAAAAACGGCTGTGCACCATGGCGATGGCGGCCTCATACTTCTCCGACTGCAGATCGTCGTAGAAGCGCCTGAGCTGCCCCACCAGGAACATGCCCTTGTACACGATCGTTCTGGAGGAAAGCGAGCAGATATAGGTGTCCTCGGAGGACTGCTCGAACTCCCTGCGGATCACATAGAGCCTGCGGTCAAAGTCGATCCCCTTCTTCACATCCTTGGGCCTGGCGATAAAGCACTGGCAGATGTAGGGCATGCAGTCCTTGGCTATTTTGCCCAGGATCTCCTCATGGACCGGCACGACGCGCCATCCCAGGATCTCCATGCCGTTCTTGTTGGTGATCACCTCAAACATGCGCATCGCGAAGGTGCGCTTCAAGGTGTCCTGAGGCAGGAAAAACATGCCGATGCCGTAGTTTCCCTCTCCGGGAAGCCGGATGCCGGCCTCCTTTGCCGCCTCCTTATAAAACTTATGGGAGATCTGGGTCAGGATACCTACGCCGTCTCCGACTTCGCCGCTGGCGTCCTTACCGGCTCTGTGTTCCAGCTTCTCCACGATGTGGAGGGCGTCGTCAATGACCTGGTGGTCCTTCCTTCCGTCGATATTCACAATGCTTCCGATGCCGCACGCATCATGTTCCATGCTCTGCCACATTTTATTATCCTCTCCTGCCTGCGTGTGCCTGGCCCAAAGCTCTTTTGGGGACTCTGTGCATTCTACGCATGAATCACACCCTCCGGAGATTAGACCGGGAGGTGTGATTCCCAATGACTATTGTGCTGTGCCCGTCTGGGCGGGCTGATTTTACATATCTGTTCTGTGCGCCCTGTTTGTCGCGTTACCTGAGTGAGAACAGCATCGCCTCATAGGTGGGATAAGGCAGATACTCGTCCGGAATGATCGCTTCCGCGCGGTCTGTCCAGCCGCGAAGCTCATCCATCTCCGCGAGGATCGTCTCGTGGTAGTACTTGGCCTGTTCCAGAACGTCCTCGATCTCCTCCGCCTTCGCGGTATCCTCCGCGAGCTGATCCATCGCCCTGACGATCTCCTCGCTGGTCTCATCCAGCGTCTGGAGGATCTGCGCCTCGTAGCTGCACTTGGAGTAGGGAAGAAGATCTCTCTTCTTGAGTGCCTCTGTGGTGATATCCTTCATGTAGCGCACAAGCCCGGTGGTGAAATCCTTGCGGACCATCTCCATGAGGGTCAGCGCCTCGATGTGGATCGTCTTGGCGTAGTTCTCAAGCAGGATCTCATATCTGGAGTAGAGCTCGTCTTCCGTAAAAATACCGTGCTTTGTGAAGAGCTCGATGCTCTTGGGATCGATGAAATACGGCACCGCGTCCGGAAGAGAAGCCAGATTCGCAAGTCCTCTGCGCTCAGCTTCCTCGACCCATTCATCGGTGTATCCGTTGCCGTTGAACAGGATCCTCTTGTGCGCGACGAGCGTGTCCCTGAGCACCTTGTGCAGCTCTTCGTCCAGCTTGTCCGCCGGAACATCCTTGATCTTTGCGAATATCAGATCGAGCTGCTCCGCCACAGCGGTGTTCAGCACGATGTTGGGGTTCGCTACGGAAAGGGAACTGCCGGGCATGCGGAACTCAAACTTATTGCCGGTAAACGCGAACGGCGATGTGCGGTTGCGGTCCGTCTTGTCCTTGGTGATGTGAGGAAGCACGTGCGCGCCGATGTTCATCTTTGTCTTCGCGCTGTCCTCAAGAGATGTACCCTTCTCGACGGAGATCAGCACCTTCTCCAGCTCGTCGCCTACGAAAATGGAGATGATGGCCGGCGGCGCCTCGTTGCCGCCGAGTCTGTGGTCGTTGCCGGCGCTGGCCACGGAGATGCGAAGCAGCTCCTGCGCTTCATCCACAGCCGCGATGACTGCCATCAAAAAGACCAGGAACCGGGTGTTCTCTGCCGGGTTCTTGCCGGGATCGAGAAGGTTCACGCCGGTATTCGTGACGATGGACCAGTTGTTGTGCTTGCCCGATCCGTTGATGCCCTCAAAGGGCTTCTCATGCAGCAGGCACGCGTAACCAAACTTGTTGGCGACCTTCTTCATCACTTCCATGGTCAGCTGGTTGTGATCCACCGCGACGTTGGCCGTCTCGAAGACCGGTGCCAGCTCGTGCTGCGCCGGAGCCACCTCGTTGTGCTTGGTCTTGGCGGGCACGCCCAGCTCCCAGAGCTCCTTGTCCAGCTCATGCATATATTCGGACACCTGAGGCTTGAGCACGCCAAAATAGTGATCCTCCATTTCCTGACCCTTCGGCGCGGGCGCTCCCAGGAGCGTGCGGCCCGTCAGGACGAGGTCCTTTCTCTTCATATACAGATCCTTGTCGATCAGGAAGTATTCCTGCTCCGATCCCACTGTCGTGTCCACGTGAGTGACTTCCTCATCGCCCAAAAGGTGCAGCACCTTGACCGCCGAATCCGAAAGCGCTTCCATGGAGCGCAGCAGAGGTGTCTTTTTGTCCAGCGCCTCTCCGCCGTAGGAGCAGAATGCTGTCGGAATATAGAGCGTTCCGTCCTTTACGAAGGCCGGTGAGCTGGGATCCCAGGCCGTATAGCCGCGGGCCTCAAAGGTCGCGCGCAGGCCGCCCGACGGAAAACTCGAGGCGTCCGGCTCGCCCTTGACGAGCTCCTTGCCTGAAAACTCCATGATGACGCTGCCGTCTTCCGTGGGGGAGATGAAGCTGTCATGTTTCTCCGCGGTCAGACCGGTCATGGGCTGGAACCAATGCGTGAAGTGCGTGGCGCCGCGCTCGATCGCCCACTCCTTCATGACGGCGGCGACAGTATTCGCCACGTCCAGCTCCAGGTGCGTTCCGTTCTTGCTGGTCTTGCGCACCGCCTTATATATGTCCTTGGGGAGACGCTCGCGCATCACCTTGTCATTGAATACCATATCCGCATAGATTTCCGGGACGTTCATTTTTACCTCTCTTTCCGGCACTTATGATGCCATCCTCGCGTCCGGCCGCGCGCTCCCCGCTCACACACGTTCTGGGTACACACACGCCGGTCACGCGAAAAGGGTGCCTCGATCCGGGGGCACTAACCCCAGGACCAAGACACCCTTGCCTTTCCTTTGAGTTCATATTATACATCGGGGAAAGGGATTGTCAACACCTTTTTGTATACAATTATACACAATTTTTAGCTTCTTACGCGCTCACCTTTTGTATCTCTTTCTCCCTATGCCGCGGTCACTCCACATCCTGCAGCGCCGCAAAGTTCTCCTCGCCGGTCCTTACCTTGACGACTCTGAGCACATTGTAGACGAAGATCTTGCCGTCGCCGATATGGCCTGTATACAGGGCCTTCTTGGCGGCTTCGATCACCTTCTGCACCGGGATCGAGGAGACGATGACCTCGACCTTGACCTTCGGAAGCAGTGTGGAGTCCACGACGGCGCCTCTGTAGCGCTCTTCCGAACCCTTCTGCACGCCGCAGCCCATGACCTGTGTCATGGTCATGCCGGTGACGCCCAGATCGTTGAGCGCGGATTTGAGCTCGTCGAACTTGCTCAGTCTGCAGACGATCGCAACCTTGTACATGCCGGTCTCCGGTACCGCGGGTACATCTTCCACGCTCACGGTCTTTTCGATCTCTATACCTCCGACCTTTGTCTCTGTCATCATGCTGACCTTGACGGCCGCTTCGCGCTGTGCGGGAGTCGCCTTCTCATAATCGTCCTCACCCAGGTCGGTGTTTTCATTGACGTCCATGACCATGTTGGAGACATCGCTTACGGCGAAGCCCGAATAGGCGCTGGCCAGGCCGTGCTCGTGAATGTCAAGGCCGTCGATCTCGACCTCTGCCGGAACGCGCAGACCGATGAACTTGTCGATCAGCTTGAAGACGATGAACATAATGATCAGCACGTATACGTCGATGGCGATGACGCCCAGTGCCTGAACGCCGAAGGGCTTAAGGCCGCCTCCGTAAAAGAGGCCCTTCGCCACGCCGTCCTCGCCTGTGCTGAACAGGCCCACCGCCAGCGTGCCCCAGATGCCGTTTACCATGTGCACGGAAACCGCGCCCACAGGGTCATCGATCTTGGCAATGTTATCAAAAAATTCTACGGACAGGACCACCAGGAACCCCGCGATGACGCCGATCACGAAAGCGCCGAAGGGGCTCACGCAGTCACAGCCGGCTGTGATGGCCACCAGGCCCGCCAGCGCCGCGTTGAGCGTCATGGAGACATCGGGCTTGCCGTAACGCAGCCAGGTAAAGATCATCGCCACGACTGTCGCGACCGCTGCCGCGAGGTTCGTGTTCATAAATGCCAGAGAGGCGACAAAGCCGTCCTCCGCGGTGGCCATGGCGGCAGTGGAGCCTCCGTTGAAACCGAACCAGCAGAACCAGAGAATGAAGACGCCCAGCGCCACAGCCAGCATGTTGTGGCCGGGGATCGCTCTTGCCTTGCCGTTCTTATCATACTTGCCGATGCGGGGTCCCAGCATCCAGGCGCCCAGGCAGGCGATGACGCCGCCCACGTTGTGAACGACAGCGCTGCCGGCGAAATCATGAAATCCCAGGCCGGACAGCCAGCCGCCGCCCCATGCCCAGTGTCCGCCGATGGGGTAGACCAGAAGTGAGATGGCCGCGGAATAAATACAGTAGGCCTTGAAGTTCGTGCGCTCCGCCATGGAACCCGAAACGATGGTGGCAGCCGTCGCGCAGAACACTGTCTGGAAGATCACAAAGCACCAGAGGGGCATTGACTGCGGTACGATTGTGTTTTCAGCGCCGTAGATGCCCCGGATCATGGGGTCGATCCTTCCGAATAAAGGAGCGGTGCTTCCAAACATAACGCCGAAGCCCACCAGCCAGTAACAGGGTGTGCCGATACAGAAATCCATCATATTCTTCATCAGAATATTGCCCGTATTCTTGGCCCTTGTAAGACCTGACTCACACAGGGCAAAGCCGGCCTGCATAAAATAGATCAGGGCGGTAGCGATCAGCACCCAGATAATTGTTGTGACATCGTAATTCATACCATTTCCTCCTCTCCTTACCTGTCAGACAAAAAAGGAAGCCCGGCTCTGAAAACAGGAACCGGACTCCCTTGCCCACTACAGGTCTGTCTGAAACGAAAAAAGGCGCCGCCGGACTTGATCGAAATCCGTCAGCGCCTTTGCTTATGCTGACTATTATACAGGCTTGCCGCAAAATGTCACGGGTTATTGTATACAATAATACCAAATTTAATACGCAAAGTTTATTGAGTTTGAACAAAACGGGTTTGAACAAGGCTTCGGCGGGCATCTTGACAATTCCCCCCATCCGCCTATAATCTTGAGCATAAAGAGCATAACGCGAAAAAGAGCGCAATGACGTGCCGGACCCGGAAGGGGGATCCGTGTGTCACTGCGCCCTTTTTCGCCAATAGAGAATACTTGGAACCAAAACGGCTAATGCCGGCAAGGAGGCATACAATATGAAAATACACGAAGAATGCGGCGTCTTCGGCGTCATCACGCCACAGCCCTCCGATGTGGCGGGCACCTGCTATTACGGGCTTTACGCCCTGCAGCACCGCGGTCAGGAAAGCTGCGGCATCGTGGTCAACGACGACGGCATCTTTCACTCCCACAAAGATCTGGGTCTGGTCAGCGAGGTCTTTACTTCGGACACGCTCTCCCGCCTCCCGTCCGGCACGATGGCGGCCGCGCACGTCCGCTACGGCACCACCGGCGCCAACAGCCGGCGCAACTGCCAGCCGCTGGAAGTCAACCATATGAAAGGACACATGGCCATCGCCCACAACGGCAATCTCTCCAACGCGGCAAAGCTGCGGGAGAAGCTGGAGCTGACCGGCGCTATTTTCCACACGACGAGCGATACGGAGACCATCGCCTATATCATCACGCGGGAGCGCCTCACCGCGCCCTCCATCGAGGAGGCGGTCAGCCGCGCCATGAACACCATCGAGGGTGCTTACTCTCTCGTCATCATGTCGCCGCAAAAGCTGATCTGCGCGCGGGATCCCCACGGTTTCCGCCCTCTGTGCTTCGGAAGGCTCCCCGAGGGCGGGTATGTCGTCGCCTCGGAGAGCTGCGCGATCCGGGCTGTGGGCGCGGAGCTGATCCGCGACGTGGAGCCCGGCGAGATCCTGGTCTTCTCACAGACGGGCGTCGTCTCCCGCAGGGAACACTGTGACCCTCATTTCGCCCGCCGCATCTGTATCTTCGAATATATCTATTTTGCCCGCCCCGACTCGATCATCGAGGGCACCTCCGTCCACAGCGCGAGGATCCGCGCGGGCAAAGCGCTGGCCGAGCGCCATCCGGTGGACGCCGACATCGTCGTGGGCGTGCCGGACTCCGGCCTTGACGGGGCGCTGGGCTACTCCATCGCTTCCGGCATCCCCTACGGCATCGGCCTGATCAAAAACAAATATATCGGCAGGACCTTCATCTCCCCGGACAAGCGGGCGGACCAGGTCCGGATCAAACTGTCGGCCATCCGGGACACCGTGGAGGGCAAGCGCGTCGTCCTCATCGACGACTCCATCGTGCGCGGCACCACCTGCGCCAGGATCGTCAATCTCCTCCGGGAAGCCGGCGCGCGGGAAGTGCATATGCGGGTCACCGCGCCTCCCTTCCTCTTCCCCTGCTATTACGGGACGGACATCGATTCCCAGGAAAACCTGATCGCCTGCCATCACTCGATTCCGGAGATCTGTGAGATCATCGGCGCGGATTCACTCGGGTACCTTCCGGTGGAAGAACTGCCCTGCCTTACGGGGAACCCCGACTTCTGCAGCGCCTGCTTCTGCGGACAGTATCCGACGTCGATCCCCAAGGGCAACAGCAAGAGCCGCTTCGAGCAGCCCCTCTCCGCGAGAAAAAAGAAAAAATGATCTTCTCACCACCCGCAGAGCGCGTGATTGGCGATGGAATCCAGCCAGTAATAAAGTTCCTGCGGCTCCCGCACTGTGATCATATCCGCCAGTTCCGGCATGTCGGGACAGATCTGCGGGAATAGATCCGGCACGTCATCCAGCGCCGCCGGGTCATAGTGCAGGGTCTTCTGATCGCCGAAGATCGCGCTGTAGCTCATCTCCGCCTCCACCATATCCTGGAACATATGGCTGCCGTAGCTGAGCTCGGGCATAAATCCCGTCCGGGCGTCGGACACCTCGCAGATCTCATTGAAGCACGAGATCTCCGCGAAGCTTGTAGGGATCCCCAGCTCGGGGGATGATGTGCCGATCCTGCCCGGCGCCATGAGCAGCAGGTTTTTGTCCTTTCCCGCGTAATACCGGTTGATCCTGCCCACCGCGTCGGCCGCTTCGTGCTTTTTGGCATAGGGGTACGCGCTGTATTTCCCCGGATCGATCTGCACCACCACATCCACTTTTCTCTTCCTGGAAGTCCCCATGGATGCATCCTTAACTTCAAAGAAAATATGCTCGGGATGCAGTCCCTCCATCTGCACCTGCTCGCTCTCCGCGCCCAGGTAGAGGGGACGGCACTGCAAAAGGTTGATGACGAACTCCCCGTCGCTGTCCATGTTGACGGCGTACTCGATGTCCACAGGCTTGTTGTAGACCCTCTCCAGCGTCTTGAGGATCCTCTGCATCAGGTCGGTGAACACTTTATTTTCCAAAAGCTTCTGGCAGCTGATAAACCACACGTCCCGCCGCCGGCCCATATCCCGCAGCACTCTCTCCGCCTCATAATCGTGCTCCATGACCATGCGCTTGTACCAGAGCGGCAGCACATCGACGATCTCCTCAAGGCGCACAGTGCTAAAGCAGTTTTCCTTGCAGTCCAGCACGTCCATCGTTCTCTGGGAGAAGCGGTGTTTCTGCGCGGTATTGGTATAGACCGTCACCGTGGGGCGGTCCAGATTCGCGAGCCTCGGATAATCCTCCTCGGTCCTGTCCACGGCCTTGGTGCCCAGGCCCACGACCATGCGCAGCATGCCCGCGGAGGGGTCCATATTCGGATACCACTGATACGCGCTGTGGCTGTAGCCCACGCCCGCCACGCACGGCATATAATAGTGATCGTAGTAAGTGCCGGACACTCTCTGCACCAGCACCGCCATCTGCTCGTCCTTCCCGGCAAGCCCGCGCCGCAGGCGGTACTCCAGCGCCGACCGGTCCATGGTGCTGGCGTATACCTGCCGCACCGCGTCCTCAAAGGCCCTCAGCCTCTCCTCCTCCGGTCCTCTGTTCACGCAGAAGACGGACTCGTATTTTCCCGCGAACGCGTTCCCGAAGCCGTCCTCCAAAAAGCTCGAGGAGCGGACGATGAACGGGTTCTGGCCAAAATACTCCAGCACATTTCTGAACTGCTCCCGGATCTTGTCCGGGAACTGCCCGTGCAAAAGGCGCTCCCGCAGCGCTTCGGCCACCTCAAAATACCCCTCCTTAGACCGCTGCCGGATCCGGAGCTCCCAGTCGTCGTTGGACACGATATAGGTGTAAAAGACGTCCGAGCCGATATAGAACGAATCGTGCGGCTCCGCGTGCTGACGGTAATCCTCCAGCTCCGTGTCGGCGATCTTGCGCGCGAGCAGCATCCCGCATGCCTTGCCGCCGATGGCGCCGCTGCCGATCATCCGGTCCCGCAGGGCAAAATAGTCCGACGGGTCAAAATACTCCCTGACGAGCTTTCTGAGCACCGCGTCCTTCGTCATCGTGCTGTCAATGATCTGCTCCTCCATCTGCGGCGTGAACTGCCCCGATTCGAACGCGGCCTTTGCCATATTAAAGAAGCGGTCGTAGCTGTCAATATTTTGATCCTGACTCCTCTCGCGGATCTCCTGCAGCGTCTGGTAATAGCGGCTGATGCTCACGCCGTTGTCGATCAGCTCGAAGTTCCCTGTACTTTTCCTGTATCCGTGGGGCAGAAACATCGTCTCCGAATTGCGCGCCCACACCTTGATCGGCAAGAGATAGATCCACTTCTCGTTGGAGCAGACATCTAAAAGGAGCTGGGTCGTCTCGCGGATCCGGCCGATGGCGTCAAAGGAGTGCCGCCCTCTGAGGATGGGAAAATAGGCCACCGTGTCCAATATGAACAGATATGGACAGGTCACCCTGAAAAAATTGCCCATCATCAGATCCGTGTACCACACGGACTGCAGCTCGGACAGACAGTCAAAGACGTAAAAGGCGTCCTTGCCGTGCTCCGTGATCTTGTCGTGAATGGCCACGGTAAAGGACTCGAACCCCACGTCGGGGTCAAGCTTCACCACGCTGACATGCTCCAGCATTTCGGGTTCCGTCAGGATCGGTTCGTGCTGGGCAAAGCGAAAATAGACAATGTCCCTCTTGTCCCTGATCGCCTGCCGCACATAGGGGATCGCGAAGAATTTGAACTCCTCGATATCCGAGACCTGCCACACAACGTTGTCGCCCATGCGGATATAATCCAGGATCTCGTCCATCTGCGGGATCCCGCTCTTTACTTTATCAAATGCCGCCATGACAGCCCCTCCTGTTCTGACACCTCCACGCGAACCGTCCCCCTGCCTGCGGGACCGGTTCCTGCACGCAAAAGCGGCAAGGCCCTCGTCACCTCACGGGCAGCTTTTGCTGCTCGCGGTGTAACGACGACCTTGCCGCTTTTTAGTTAGTTCATTATTGCCCACCTGCGGGGAAATGTCAAGGGCTTCCCGCGCCGGAAACGCTTGACAAATGTGCTCATCCGCCTATAATTTTTACAAGTGAATACAGCATGGGAATGGCGCAATGACGTGCCGGAGCTTGAATGCTTCGGGAGTTATTGCGCCCTTTTGCGAGACAGCGTGCGGCGCGCCGCGTTCTGCATAATTTTATATTTCAGAACAAAGCGCGGACGGGGAAGGAGCGTTTCAGTAATGAAAAAAGTATATGACCGCCAGATCATCCTCGAGGACGGATCACATTACAGCGGCTATGGATTCGGGGATATTAAGGACAAGATCCTGGAGATCGTCTTCAACACCTCCCTGGTCGGCTACCAGGAGATCCTCTCGGATCCCTCCTATACGAACCAGGCCGTCGTCATGACCTACCCCCTGATCGGCAATTACGGCATGGCCGGGGACGATTACGAGACGCCCGTCCCCACCATCGGCGCGCTGGTGGTGCACGACTACAACCCCGAACCCTCCAACTTCCGCAGCGAAGCTTCTCTGGGCGAGGTCATGGTCAAATACGGCATCGCCGGCATCAGCGGCGTGGACACGCGAAAGCTTAACCGCTCGATCCGGGACTACGGTTCCCGCAAGGCGCTGATCACGGATATCGGCACATCCCTGGAGGAAGGGCTTGCCCGCCTTCGCGGGGCGCAGCTCCCCACCGACGCCGTCTCCCGCGTCAGCTGCCGCGAAACATGGTTCTCGCCGGCAGAGGCCGGGACGGAGCCGTCCTTTCACGTCGTCCTCATCGACTGCGGCATGAAGCACAATATCCTGCGCTCCCTGAACCGGCGCGGCTGCAATGTCACCGTCGTGCCCTGGAACACATCCGCGCAGGAGATCATGGCGCTTGACCCCGACGGCGTCCTCATTTCCAACGGCCCGGGCGACCCCACGGATGTCCCCGAAACCATCGAGACCGTGCGCGCGCTGCACGGCTTTTGCCCGATCTTCGGCATCTGCCTCGGGCACCAGATCCTGAGCCTCTCCTATGGGGCAACCACCTACAAGCTCAAATTCGGTCACCGCGGCGGCAATCATCCCGTCCGCGACATCCGCACCGGCAAAATAGAGATCACATCCCAAAACCACTCCTACGCGGTGGACAGAAAGAGTCTCCCTGCGACGCCTCTTTCCGAGACCCATGTCAATATCCTCGACGACACGATCGAGGGCGTGGAATGCCAAAAAGACCGCGCCTTCAGCGTACAGTACCATCCGGAGAGCTCGCCGGGCCCTCAGGACAGCGCTTATCTGTTCGACCGCTTTCTTGTCCTGATGGCAGCTTCTGGGGAGGCCGGCACAGAGGAGGAATAAAAAATGCCCAAGAGAAAAGATATTCACAAGATCCTCGTCATAGGCTCCGGCCCCATCGTGATCGGCCAGGCCGCGGAATTTGACTACGCCGGCACCCAGGCGTGCCTGGCCCTCAAGGAAGAGGGCTACGAAGTGGTCCTGTGCAATTCCAACCCGGCGACGATCATGACCGACACCTCCATTGCCGACAAAGTCTACATGGAGCCCCTCACGCTGGAATATATCGCCAAGATCATCCGGAAGGAGCGCCCCGACGCGATCCTGCCCGGCATCGGCGGACAGACCGGCCTCAACCTGGCCGTGCAGCTTGAGCAAAAGGGCGTGCTGGCCGAGTGCCGCACGGAGCTTTTGGGGACCCCCAGCCATTCCATCGAGCTGGCCGAAGACCGCGAACTCTTCAAGGAACTGTGCCAGTCCCTCGGCGAGCCGGTCCTTCCCTCCGAGATCGCCTGTTCCATGGAGGAGGGCCTTAAGGCGGCCCGGGACATCGGCTATCCCGTGGTACTTCGCCCCGCCTACACCCTTGGGGGCACCGGAGGCGGTTTTGCGGACAGCGAGGAGGAGTTCATACCGATCATGAAAAACGCCCTCTCCCTCTCCCCGGTGGGCCAGGTCCTGATCGAGAAGAGCGTAAAGGGCTTCAAGGAGATCGAATACGAAGTGATGCGCGATCACAACGACACCGCCATCACGATCTGCAACATGGAAAACCTGGATCCCGTCGGCATCCACACCGGCGACTCCATTGTGGTGTGCCCCTCTCAGACGCTCACCAACCGGGAGTACCACATGCTCCGGGACAGCGCCCTGAAGGTCATCCGCGCGCTGAAGATCGAGGGCGGCTGCAACGTGCAGTTCGCGCTGGATCCCAATTCATTCCAATACTACCTCATAGAAGTCAATCCCCGCGTCTCCCGCTCGTCGGCACTGGCCTCCAAGGCCAGCGGATATCCGATCGCACGGGTTTCCGCCAAAATAGGGATCGGCATGACGCTGGACGAGATCCCTCTGGCCAATACGCCCGCCTCTTTTGAGCCGGCGCTGGATTACGTGGTCACCAAGATGCCGCGCTTCCCCTTCGACAAATTCGCGGACGCGGACAACTCCCTGTCCACACAGATGAAGGCCACCGGCGAGGTCATGAGCATCGGCCGCACCATGGAGGCGAGCCTTCTCAAGGCGGTCCGCTCGCTGGAGACAGGATACTTCCACCTCTTCTCGCCCAAATTTGAGGACTGGGATAATGAGAGCCTGTTCGATTATATCGCCAGGGGAACGGACGACCGCATCTTCGCCATCGCGGAACTGCTGCGGCGCGATGATCTCGAGGAGGAGATCCGCCGCGTCAGCGGCATCGATCCCTTCTTCCTTCACGCGGTCAGAAAGATCGTGGAGGAGGAGAATTCGCTGCGGCGGGCAGCAGGCGACATAGAAGAACTGTGGGAAGCCAAGAGAATGGGCTTTTCGGACCGTGAGATCGGCCTTTTGTGGGGAAAGACCGAGGAAGAGATCTTTGCCCTCCGTCAGCAATACGGCATCACGCCGGTCTACAAAATGATCGACACCTGCGCCTCGGAGTTTGAGAGCTATATTCCGTACTTTTACTCCACCTATGAGGAGGAAAACGAGGTCAAACTTTCGGACAAGAGAAAGGTGCTCGTCCTGGGCGCGGGCCCGATCCGCATCGGCCAGGGCGTGGAATTCGACTACTCCACCGTGCACGCGGTCCAGACGATCAAGCAATACGGCTACGAGGCGATCATCATCAACAACAATCCGGAGACCGTGTCCACGGATTATACCTGCTCGGACAAGCTGTATTTTGAACCCCTCTGCGTGGAAGACGTGATGAACGTCATCGCCATGGAACAGCCGGAAGGCGTCATCTGCACGCTGGGCGGGCAGACCGCCATCAACCTGGCTGCGCCCCTGCACGCGCGCGGCGTCAAGATCATCGGCACGGACTGCGACGCCATTGACCGGGCGGAGAACCGCGATCTGTTCGAAAAACTGCTGGAATCCCTCGACATCCCGCAGCCCAAGGGCCGCGCCGTCACTTCCATGGCCGAAGGCGTGGAGGCGGCTGCCTCCATCGGCTATCCCGTGCTCGTGCGGCCCAGCTTTGTCCTGGGCGGGCGCGCGATGCAGATCGTCGCAAAGGAATCGGATCTTCGGTCCTACCTGAAGACGGCTGAGCCCATCAGCGAGGAGCGGCCGGTCCTTGTGGACCACTACATCCGCGGCAAGGAAGTGGAGGTCGACGCCGTCTGCGACGGCGAGCAGGTCTTTGTGCCCGGCATTATGGAACTTGTGGAGCGGACCGGCGTGCATTCCGGCGACTCCATCAGCGTCTATCCGCCCTACAGCCTCTCGCAGAACGTCAAGGATACGATCCTGGACTACACGGAGAAACTGGGCCTGGGCATCGGCATCCGCGGCCTCTTCAACATACAGTTCATCGTGGATTCGGACGAGAGCGTCTATATCATCGAGGTCAACCCCCGCTCCTCGCGGACCGTTCCCTTCCTCTCCAAGGCGACCGGCTACAGCCTCGCGGACATCGCGACCCTCGTCAGCCTCGGTGTCTCCCTGCGCGAACAGGGTCTCACCATGCGGTACCCCAAAGAAAAAGCGAGGTACTATGTCAAAGTCCCCGCCTTCTCATTTTCCAAACTCCGCGGCATGGACGCCTACCTCTCTCCCGAGATGAAATCCACCGGAGAGGCGATCGGCTACGACCGCAAACTGCACCGCGCCGTCTACAAGGCGATGATCGCCTCCGGCCTGAAGCTCCGCAATTACGGCACCATCCTGGTCAGCGTGGCCGACGAGGACAAAATAGAGACCATCCCCCTGGTCCGCCGCTTCTACGAGATGGGCTTTAACATCGAGGCGACGACCCTCACCGCGGAATACCTGCGCGACGCCGGCATCCGCACGAAGATGCTGCACAAGCCCAGCGAACAGAGCGAGGAAATGCTCGACTCCATCCGCGCCGGCTACGTCAGCTATGTCATCAACACCCGGGCCATCCTCTCCGGCGTCCACTACGGCGACGGCGTCGCGCTGCGCCGCCTCGCCGCGCAAAACAACGTCGTGATGCTCACCTCCCTCGACACCGTCCGCATGCTCCTGGACGTCCTCGAAGAAGTGACCATGGGCATCTCGACCATAGATGCAGAGTAAGTCAAATAGGACAAAATAAAAAAGGGTACGACGCACGTTTTATATCCGATCATATCGCTATCGCCTGTGTGCGTGTCAAATAGGACAAATTAAAAAAAAGTGCGTCATACCCCTGGCAAATTGCTTTG
>CAJOLP010000010.1 GCA_905235465.1 uncultured Lachnospiraceae bacterium
GAGTCGGACGCCGGCAAGGCGGACATGATCACCGGCAAGGTCGTGGCCAATTACCAGTGGTCCGGCGACGGCACCTACACCATGGACCAGGCGGATGAGGACGGCCTGGAACTGGCGTTTTGCGTGCCCAAAGAGAGCACGAACATCTATTTTGACGGATGGGTCATGCTAAAGAGCGGCATCGGTGAGGATAAGGCCAAGCAGCAGGCGGCGGAAGCCTTCATCAACTTCAATTCCCGCCCGGACAACGTCATCCGCAACATGTACTACATCGGCTACACCTCAGTCATCTCCGGCGGTGAGGATCCCAGGATCTTTGAATACGCGGACTATTGCTTCGGCGCGGAGGATGAAGAGGAAGAGGAGACATTGGACTACGACCTGGCGTATTTCTTCGCCGGGGACCCCAAGGAGGCGGACGGCGATTATGTGATCGCCGTGCCGGCAGATCAGATCGACCGGCAGATCTCATCGGCCTATCCGCCCGAGGACGTCATGAAGCGCTCGGCGATCATGACGCACTTCAGCGACGAGCAGAACGCGGCCATCAACCGCATGTGGATCAATGTGCGGTGCTACAATATCAAAAAGCTCCCGTGGTGGGGTTGGGCCCTGACCACCATGTCCCTTGCGGCAGTCGCGGTTCTGGCCGTCATGAAGATCGGGAAAAAACAGAAGAAATAGTGTTATTTTGGCATGGGTTTATGCTATAATCTATTTGGATTATGCGATTTGATCCCTTAAATCATTAAATCAGAACGGAAACACTGGGAGGTTACAGGATTATGACTATTGATAAACAGGCAGATGGAGGCAAGCTCGTGGTAAAAGTCAGCGGCAGGCTCGATACAATGACAGCGCCGCAGCTGGAAAAGGAGCTCAAGGACAGCATTCCGGGCGTATCCCAGCTGGTGCTTGACTTTGCGGATCTGGACTATATTTCTTCCGCCGGTCTCCGCGTCGTCCTGGGCGCGCAGAAGGCCATGACAGCGCAGAACGGCACGATGGTCGTCAGAAACCTCAACGAGGCAGTAAGGGACGTATTTGACATCACCGGATTTACCAGTATTCTAACCGTTGAATGAGCACAGGCCGGACAGGCGCACACATGCTTGGGCATAAATGGAATCGATCAGTAAGGAGCCATCTCCCGTCCGGGGCGCATTTCGAAAAGCGAAACGCACCGCGGACAGGTAATGGCTCCCCTTTTTGTGACAGGGCAGGGGTATCCTATGGAAGAAAACGAATTATACAGAAAGAATGCTATGGAACGGGTGACATCCCCCGAGCAGCTCAATGACTACATTCACGTGACCAGTCCCGCGATCTGGATGATCCTGATCGGCATCGCCGTCATCCTGATCGGCATGCTCGTATGGGCCAATGTGGGACACCTGGACACCTATGAGGTGGGCGCGGGCATCGTCTCGGATGGGGAAGTGACGGTCTATGTCACGCCGCAGGTGCGCGCCAAGGTCAAGTCGGGCATGGAACTGAACGTGCAAAATCACAAGACAGAGATAAAGTCCATCTCGGATTACCCCGTGACGGTCCCCGGCGATATAGACACCTATGTTCTGAACGCCGCAAACCTGGAGGAGGGCCAAAACGCCTACATCCTCAAGGCGCCTGTGGATATGGAGAACGGCATCTACACTGTGAGCATACTTTTGGAATCGGTCAAACCGATCAGCTTTGTGGTGCACTGACATCGGGATGGGAACTGATATGGAAAAATCCGGTAAAATAATCAAAAAACCGATCGTGGGCGGGGTGGCAAATGTCCCCGTGATCATGCAGATGGAGGCGCTGGAGTGCGGCGCCGCCTGTCTGACGATGATCCTTGCCTACTATGATAAATGGATCCCGCTGGAACAGGTGAGAGTGGACTGCGGCGTCTCCCGCGACGGCTCCAATGCCGGGAACGTGCTCCGCGCGGCCAGGCATTACGGACTGGTTGCCGACGGCTACAAGGTGGAGAATGAGGCCCTGATGAAAGAGGCAAAATTCCCCTGCATCATCCACTGGAACTTTGACCACTTTGTCGTCCTGGACGGATTCCGGGGAGGAAAGGCGATCCTCAATGACCCTGCCAGGGGCCTCGTGGAGGTCTCCATGAAGGAGTTCGACGAATCCTTTACAGGGATCTGTCTGATGTTTGAGCCCGGCAAGGATTTCGTGCCCTCAGGCCAGCCCAAGAGCGTAATGGATTTTGCCAGAAAGCGCCTTACGGGCGCGCGGACGGCGGTCATATTCGTGATGCTGACCACCGCGATCACCGCGCTCTGCAGCATCATCCAGCCCGGCTTTTACCAGGTGTTCGTGGACAGGCTCCTGACGGGCAAAAATCCCGACTGGGCGGTGCCGTTTCTGGCGGCCTTTTTGGGCTTTACCATCCTGCAGCTCATTGTGGCATGGGCCAATCTGATCTATTCCATGCGCATTGACGGAAAGCTCGCCGTCGTCAGCAGCGCCACCTTCATGTGGAAAATACTGCGTCTGCCCATGGAATATTTCTCCCAGAGAATGGCAGGCGATATACAGTCCAGACAAAACTCCAACGCGGAGGTCGCCTCGAACATCGTCAACACGATGGCGCCTCTGGCGCTGAACACAGGCATGATGTTCTTCTATCTGATCGTCATGCTGCGCATGAGCATTCCGATGACGCTGGTCGGCATAGCGTCTGTGCTGATCAACGCAATATTTTCACGATATATCTCGGCCAAGCGCATCAACATCACCCGCGTTCAGATGCGCGACAGCGGAAAGCTGGCCGGCACGACCATCGCGGGCATAGAGATGGTGGAATCCCTGAAGGCCAGCGGCGCTGAGGGCGGGTTCTTTGAGCGCTGGTCCGGCTATCAGGCCAGTGTCAACGCGCAGAACGTCAAGTTTGACCGGATGGACGCGGTCCTGGGGCTTTTGCCGACCATTGTGACGACCTCCACCAATACCATCGTCCTGGCCATGGGCATAGGGCTGTGCATCCACGGACAGTTCACGCCGGGCCTGATCGTGGCGTTCCAGGCGCTGCTCCAGAACTTTATGGCGCCGGCCGGATCGCTCATTTCCGCGAGCCAGACATTTCAGGAGATGCGGACGGAGATGGAGCGCATCGAGGACGTCATGGAGTACAGGGACGACGACATCTTTGAACCGGAGTCCTCTGAGAATAAGGACCAGTCCTACGCCAAACTCTCCGGAAATGTGGAGATGAGGGACGTCACCTTCGGCTACGCGCCGCTGGGAGAACCCCTGATCAAAAATTTCTCCATGAAGCTCACGCCGGGCAAGAGCGTCGCCTTCGTCGGCGCGTCCGGCAGCGGCAAGTCGACGCTGGCCAAGCTTCTTTCCGGTCTCTACAAGCCCTGGAGCGGCGAGATCCTCTTTGACGGGAAGCCGCTCAGTCAGATCGACAAGACCGTTTTCAGAGGCTCTCTTGCGGTCGTCGACCAGGACATCATACTTTTTGAGGACACGATCGCCAACAATATCAGCATGTGGGACACCACGATCGAGCCCTACGAGATCATTTTGGCGGCCCGGGACGCGCAGATCCATGACAAGATCATGGAGCGCCAGGGCGGTTACAGCTACAAGCTGACGGAGAACGGAAGCGACTTCTCCGGCGGCGAAAGGCAGAGACTGGAGATCGCAAGGGTCCTGGCGCAGGATCCGACCATCGTCATCCTGGACGAGGCCACTTCGGCGCTGGACGCCAAGACGGAATACAATGTCGTCCGCTCCATCAGGGACAGGGGCGTCACATCTATCGTGATCGCGCACAGGCTCTCCACGGTCCGCGACTGCGACGAGATCATCGTCATGGATCACGGGCAGGTGGTGGAGCGCGGCACGCACGACGAGCTGTACGCGCTGGACGGCTTTTACAAGCAGCTGGTCACGGCTGAATAAGAGACCGCTATTTGTCATCAAACAGAGAATGCGGGAGGTAACTATGGGTTGGTTTGACGAACAGATCCGCCTGCGAAAACAAAATGACGAGAGGGTGTTTGAGGAATCCTTCAAGGATCTGGCAGGCGCCGTTATGGGGCGCGAGCTCCAGGACAGACTGGAAAAAGGGCGGGCCCAGACCCAGCACGCGCTGGAAGCCATACTGCACTGTCTGGGCGTGAAGTGCCGGGAGATCCCGGAGGATATCACGGACTTCAACCTGCAGATGGAGTATCTGCTGGAGCCGGAGGGCGTTATGAGCCGCAGGGTGCGCCTCACAGGAGCGTGGTACAATGACGCGGCGGGCCCGATGCTGCTCTTTGATAAGGAGACCGGCGCGGCTGTGGCGGCGATTCCGGCCAGCTTACAGGGATATTATTATTACGACCCGGTCCAGGGGAAGGACATACAGATCGGCCCCGGCAACGCGGACCGGTTCGAGGAGGACGGCTACTGTTTTTACAGGCCTTTCCCGCTCAGAAAACTGTCCATACGCGACCTGGTCATGTTCATGGCAAAGACCAGGAAGATCTCCGACTACGTGATGGTCTTTTTGTCCATGGCCGTGGTCACCGGGATAGGCATGCTGACGCCCATGCTCACGCAGCAGTTATACGGCAAGGTGCTGGCCATCGGCAGTATGTCCGTTCTGTACGCCATAGCCTTCTACATGATCTGTGTGGGGATCGGCAAGGCACTTTTTACCATTGTGAGCGACCTGCTCAATGAGAGGATAGGGACAAGACAGACCATCGCGGTGGAGGCCGCGGTCATGATGCGCGTGCTCTCGCTCCCCGCGCCGTTCTTTCGCAGATACAGTTCCGGTGAGCTGCAGAGCCGCATTCAGACTATGTCCTCGCTCTGCGAGACGATCCAGTCCTCGATGATGAACGTTGGGCTTACCTCTATATTTTCACTGGTCTACGTCACGCAGATCATGCACTACACGCCGGCCCTTCTGGTGCCGGCCCTGACCATCACAATACTTTCGGTCGTCGTTACCATCGCCTCGACGCTCCTTAGGACAAATGTGAGCCGGGAGACCATGAAGGTGTCGGCAGAGGAAAACGGCATGAGCTATGCCATGATCACAGGCATTCAGAAGATCAAACTGGCGGGCGCCGAGAAGCGCGCGTATGCCCGCTGGTCCTCGCTCTACACCAAAGAGGCCGAATATCTTTACAATCCGCCTGCCATCGTCAAGATGAGTCCGATCATCGCCATGGCGATCACATCCCTTGGAACGGTCGCTCTGTACAGCGCGGCCATCGCCGGCGGCGTGTCGCTGGCGAACTATTCGGCGTTTATGGCTGCCTACGGCATGGTTTCCGGCGCGTTTATGGAGCTGGCCAATGTGGCGCTTCTGGCAGCGGGCATAAGGCCTTCGCTGGAAATGGTCAAGCCGATCCTGGACGAGGTGCCCGAGACCAGCACCGGAAAGGAGATCGTGACAGGGCTGACCGGCAATATCGAGATGAGCCATGTGAGCTTCCGCTACGCGGAGAATATGCCGCTGGTGCTCAATGACGTGAGCCTCAAGATCAAGGCGGGAGAGTATATCGCGATCGTGGGCGAGACCGGCTGCGGCAAATCGACGCTGGTCCGCACGCTCCTGGGATTTGAAAAGCCCGAAAGGGGCGCGGTCTTTTACGACGGTAAGGATCTCAGCGGCCTGGATCTGAGGTCCCTCAGGCGCAATATCGGCGTCGTCCTGCAAAACGGGCGGCTCTTTATGGGCACGATCTTTGAAAATATCACCATCTCAGCGCCATGGCTCTCCATGGATGACGCGTGGGCCGCGGCGGAGACCGCGGGCATTGCGGAGGACATTAAGGAGATGCCCATGGGCATGAAGACAATGATCAGTGAGGGGCAGGGCGGTATTTCCGGCGGCCAGAAACAGAGGCTTTTGATCGCCCGGGCCATCGCGCCAAAGCCCAGGATCCTGATCTTTGACGAGGCGACGTCCGCGCTGGACAACAAGACCCAGCGCAAGGTGACGGAGGCGCTGGATTCCTATAACTGCACCAGGATCGTCATCGCCCACCGGCTGTCCACGATCCGCAGATGCGACAGGATCCTGGTCCTGAGCGGCGGAAGGATCGTCGAGGACGGCAGCTATGATGAACTGATCGCGAAGAACGGCTATTTTGCCGAACTTGTGGAGCGGCAGCGCCTGGATCTGCCCGGCAGCGCAGCGGCTTCTGACGCTGCAGAGACTGACGCGGCTTCTGATGCTGCGGAGACTAACGCGGTTTCTGACGCGGCAAAGACTGACGCAGCTTCTGACGCGGCGGAGACTGCCGCGGCAGCCGTGCGGGAAATTAAGGAGAGCGAAGCGGAAGGATTTGTAAATGACTGATTATCTCAATGTGCCGCCTATATCTTTGAACGGAAAGACGATCAAGATCGTGGCGATCATCACAATGTTTATCGATCACTTCACCTGCTGTTTTCTGGAAGTGGCCACAACGGCGGAGGGGATCAGCGTCATGTACGCGATCCCTTACGGCTATCAGCTGGACAGGCTGGGGAGGACCATCGGACGATGTGCCTTTCCGGTGTTCTGTTTCATGCTGGTGGAGGGGTTCATCCATACCAGAAGCAGGGCGAAGTATGGCTTAAGGCTCCTGATCTTCGCCGCCATCTCGGAGGTGCCGTTCTGTCTGATATTCTTTCCGGACTCCCCGAACCGGCACGCGGACACTATTTTTACACTCCTGATCGGCTACCTCGTGATCTGGGGGACGGACGTGGCGGCATCGTTTTTTTTGGAGGAAAAATACCGGCCCACCCAGGAGTACCGCGAGCACAAGGAGACAAAGGCGATCCGGGAAGTTTCGCGAAAGGTCTTCGGGGATCTGGACGCGGAGGACCGGCCGCAGGGCTTTACTTTGGAGAGGGGCCTTCGCCATGTCGGGTTTTTGGCGGTGTCCATCGCCCTCCTGTTCGCCGGCAGCTATATAGCCAAGTATTTTGGCTGTGATTATTCCTACGGGGGCGTGGGGACGATCATGCTCCTTTACTATTTTTACAGGATCAGACCGTTTTCGCTCCTGGTCGCCTGGATCTGGCTTTCGGTGTATAATCAGAATGAGCTGATGGCCATCACGGGTTTTTGGCTGATCTATTGTTACAACGGGGAGAGGGGAAAGCAGAGCAAGTACTTTTTTTACGTCTTTTACCCGCTCCATTTGATGGTGCTGTATCTCATCCGAAAGAGTATATTCGGAATGTAAGCGGAAGTTAGGAGTTTAGCATGGAACTAATGTTTATCGGCGCGGCTCACGAAGTCACGGGGAGCTGTTATTATCTGCAGGTGGCAAAACACAAATTTCTTGTGGACTGCGGCATGGAGCAGGGCGGGAATGTTTATGTAAACGCGGATATTCCGGTCAAACCCTCGGAGATCGAATTCATTATCGTGACCCACGCGCATATTGACCATACCGGGATCATACCCAAGCTCTATCACGAAGGCTTCAGGGGGCAGATCATCTCCACGCCCGCGACGGCGGGCCTGTGCGACATCATGCTGCGCGACGCCGCGCACATTCAGGCGCAGGAAGCGGAATACCGGAACAGGAAGGAAAATCGAAGCCTTGATGGGAAAAAATTCGAGCCGCTCTACACGATGGCAGACACGGTGGAGGCCATCAAGCTGTTCACGCCTTATGAATACAACAAGATCTTCCAGGCCTGCGACGGCGTCCGCTTCAGGTTCACGGACGTGGGACACCTTTTGGGATCCGCCAGTGTGGAGCTCTGGCTCGAAGAGGGCAACGCCAAAAAGAAGATCGTCTTTTCCGGGGACATCGGCAACAAGGATCAGCCGATCCTGAAAGATCCGACCTACACGAAAGAAGCGGATTACGTCGTCATGGAATCGACCTACGGCGACCGGCTGCACGAAGAAGCCGAGGTGGATATCGCGGCGGAGCTGGCGGATATGATCCGCCGGACGCTTTTAAGAGGCGGCAATGTTGTGATCCCGGCCTTCGCGGTGGGAAGGACGCAGACCATGCTGTATTATATCCGCCAGATCAAAGAGGACAACATGGTCCCCGAGATGCCGGATTTCCCGGTCTATCTGGACAGCCCGCTTGCCGTAGACGCGACAGAGGTCTTCTCTAAATACGGGGAGGAGTGTTTTGACGACGAGACGAAGGCGATGATCCGGCAGGGCATCAATCCGATCAACTTTCCGGGCCTGAACCTCAGCATAACGACGGATGATTCCAAGGCGATCAACGAGGACGACGAGCCGAAGGTGATCATAAGCGCGTCCGGCATGTGCGACGCGGGCCGCATCCGCCATCACCTCAAGTTCAACCTGTGGAGACCGGAATGCACCATCGCCTTCGTGGGCTATCAGACGCCCGGTTCTTTGGGACGAAAGCTCGAGGACGGCGTGGATGAGGTCAAACTCTTTGGCGAGCCGGTGGCGGTAAAGGCGGAGATCGCAATACTTCCCGGCATGTCCGGACACGCGGACCGCGACGGGCTCCTGGAATGGATCGGCGCGTTTGAGGAAAAGCCCAAGCACGTCTTTGTCACGCACGGCGAGGACAGCGTGACGGATAGGTTCGCGGAAGAGCTTAGGGTGGAGCTGGATCTGAACGCCACAGCGCCTTACAGCGGCACCAGGTTTGACCTGGCGACCGGCAAGTTCATAGAGGTGACGAAGGGCATCCGGATCTCAGAGGAAGTGAAGGCCAGAGTCGTATCGGATTCCTACACCGGCCTTCAGATGGCCGTAAAGCGCGCGGACAAACTGGTGAGGGGCGCTTCAGGCTGGCCCAATAAGGACATGGACAGTTTCGCCAAAGAGCTGAACGCGCTCTGCGATAAGTACAGCCGATAGAACCGCGCTTTATATGGATGGGATGATCTGCCGGCGTTTACAGTCTGCCGGTATTCACAGAAAGGATTAATTATGAGCAAAGCGGACGAGATCTTCATCGCGATGTGCAGGGATATTCTGGAAAACGGAACCAGCACGGAGGGCGAAAAGGTGCGGCCCCACTGGCCGGACGGGACGCCCGCCTACACCATCAAGAAATTCGGTGTGGTGAACCGCTACGATCTCAGGGATGAGTTCCCCATCATGACCCTGCGCCGGACCGCCATCAAGAGCTGCACGGACGAGGTCCTCTGGATCTGGCAAAAAAAGTCCAACAACATCCACGATCTGGGCAGCCATATCTGGGACGAGTGGGCGGATGAGGACGGCTCCATCGGGAAGGCATACGGCTATCAGATGGGCGTCAAACATCAGTACAAAGAGGGTATGATGGATCAGGTGGACCGGGTGCTCTATGACCTCACGCACCAGCCCTTCAGCCGCAGGATCCTGACCAATCTGTACGTGCATCAGGATCTGCACGAGATGAACCTTTACCCCTGCGCCTACAGCATGACGTTCAATGTGACGCAGCGCGAGGGGGAGGACCGGCTGACCCTCAACGCGATCCTCAACCAGCGCTCCCAGGACGTGCTGACCGCCAACAACTGGAACGTGGCGCAGTACGCGGTGCTCGTGCACATGATCGCGCAGGCGGTGGACATGAACGTGGGCGAATTCGTCCATGTGATCGCGGACGCGCACATCTATGACAGACATGTGCCGATGATCAAAGAACTGATCAGCCGCGAGCCCTATCCGGCGCCGACCTTCCATCTCAATCCCGATGTGAAGGACTTCTACGCCTTCACAAAGGATGATGTGAGCCTTGAAAACTATGTGACCCATCCGCAGATCACGGACATTCCCGTAGCTATCTGAGCAGGAGATTTATAAGATATGAATTTAATTGCGGCAGTGGACAGAAACTGGGCGATCGGCAATAAGGGGCAGCTTTTGGTGAGCATCCCGGGAGATCACCGCATGTTCCGCCAGGAAACGCTGGACAAAGTTGTGGTATACGGGCGCAAGACGCTGGAGACATTTCCTCTCGCGCAGCCGCTGGACAGAAGGGTCAACATTGTACTTTCACGGGATCCGGGCTTTGAGGTCCGGGGAGCCCTGACGGCGCACAGTATACCGGAGCTTTTGGAGATCCTGAAGGATTACGACACCGAGGACGTATATATTATCGGCGGGGAAAGCATCTATCGGCAGATGCTTCCCTACTGCGACACGGCGCACATCACAAAGGTGGATTACGCCTACGAGGCCGACGCCTATTTTCCCAACCTGGACGAGGATCCGGAGTGGGCCGTGACGGCAGACAGTGACGAGCAGACGTATTTTGACCTGGCCTACGCGTTTGTCAAGTATGAGCGCATCGGCGGGGCAGCACAGAGGTAACATGATGAGTGGATTAAATGAATATGATGTGATCATCGTCGGCGCGGGGCCCGGCGGCATTTTCTGCGCCTATGAACTCAAGGAGAAGAGACCGGACCTTCGGATCCTCCTTCTGGAAAAGGGACGCTCCATCGAGCAGCGAGTCTGTCCCAAGCGAAAGACCGGGCACTGCATGGCCTGCAAGCCCTGCGCTATTACGACGGGCTTTGCCGGCGCGGGCGCCTTTTCGGACGGCAAGCTTTCCCTGTCTCCGGATGTGGGCGGAACGCTCCCTGACATCCTGGGGTACGAAAAGGCGGGCGAAATGATCGGCCGGTCCGACCAGATCTATCTCAAGTTCGGCGCGGACACCGAGGTCTACGGCGTCAATAAGGAGAAGGAGATCCGCGAGATCCGCGCGAAGGCGATCGGCGCGAACCTCAAGCTCGTGGAATGTCCCATCCGTCATCTGGGGACGGAGAAGGGCTATGAGATCTACGCGAAAATACAGAAGCACCTGGAGGAAAGCGGCGTCGAGATGCATTTCATGGAGCCCGTCAGCAAGATCCTGATGGAGAGCGTAGGCGTCCGGGGAGTCGAGACGGAGAAGGGCAATACCTACTACGCGCCCCGTGTCGTGATCGCCGTAGGCAGAGAAGGGGCCGAATGGCTTGGTCAGCAGTGCGAGGATATGGACATCGAATCGGAAGCCGGCACCGTGGACATCGGCGTGCGGGTGGAAGTGCGCGACGAGATCATGGAATTCCTCAACAAGAACCTCTATGAGGCAAAGCTCATCTACTATACACCTACTTTCGATGACAAAGTGCGCACCTTCTGCACGAACCCGTCCGGGGAGGTGGCAGCGGAGTATTACGATGACAATCTGGCCGTGGTGAACGGACACGCGTACAAGGGAGAGGAGTACAAGACCACCAACACGAATTTCGCGCTCCTTGTCTCCAAGAACTTCACAAAGCCGTTCCACACGCCCATTGAATACGGCAAGAAGATCGCGCAGCTCTCGAACATGCTCTGCGGCAACCGCATCATGGTGCAGACCTTCGGCGATTTCAAGCGCGGAAGGCGCACGACGGAAGAGAGACTGTGCCGCAACAACCTGATCCCCACTCTTAAGGACGCCGTGCCCGGCGACCTGTCGCTGGTGCTCCCGCACAGGATCATGGTGGATCTGGAGGAGATGATCACCGCTCTCGACAAGGTGACGCCCGGCATCGCTTCGGACGAGACCCTCATGTACGGCGTCGAGGTCAAGTTTTATTCCAACAGGGTGATCGTCAGCAAGGAATTTGAGACAAGCGTGAAGGGCCTTTATGCCATCGGCGACGGCGCCGGCATCACCAGAGGCCTTCAGCAGGCATCGGCAAACGGACTGTGCGTCGCCGACGCCATTTTGAAAAAATGCTGAGAGGATTATTCACTCCATGAAGTTTAGAAGATATATCGGGCGCAGAGCCGCGGCCATTGTCCTCGCGCTCTGTCTGGCCGCGCCGCTTTCGGGCTGTCAGGCGCAGCGCCTTGTGATGACGAGAGGGTTCGAAAGCGATGAGCTCTTTCGGATCGACAGCCAGCACTGTTCGGCGGGGGAATACAGAGTCCTGCTTCTGGATCTGCAGAAACAGTGCGAGAGGCTTTTTGGCCATGAGATCTGGGACACCGCCAACGGCGGTCTGCTTAAGGAGGCGGTGGAGCAGAAAGCTCTCTCGCAGGTGTCGCGCCTGAAAGTCATGCGGCTCATCGCCATCCGGGACAACATCATGCTTACGGACGCAGAGGAGTCCAAGGCAGAGGAAGCCGCAAGGGCCTTCTGCGAGGCCCTTACGAAGGAGGAAAAGGACTATCTGGACGTCAGCGAAAAGGAAGTCAGCGGTCTTTACGCGGATTATCTGCTGGCGCAGAAGGTCTACAGCAGCATCGGCACGTCCTTTGAGGAGCGCTACAACAGCTTCTGTGACACGCTGGATTACGACATCAACGAATCGGTGTGGGACGCGGTGGATCTGGCGGGCGTGGAAAACCTGACAGAGACCCCCGGCTTTTCCGAAATTTACCGGGAATATCTGGAAAATTCGCCCAGTTCATAAATATTTTATAAAATTGTTAGCACTCTAGCTAAATGAGTGCTAATTTTCTATTGACATTTGACGGACCGAAGACTAAACTCTCTCTTGAAAGAAAAAAATGTCTGCTCTACACCCGGTTTTTTACACAATTTCAGAGAAAACGGAGGAGGCAGATAATAAAGTATAGAACAAAGGAGAGAGAAAATAATGGCAGAAAACGGTTCATTATCCATTAACAGCGAGAACATGTTCCCGATCATCAAGAAGTGGCTCTACAGCGACCACGATATTTTCTTGAGGGAGCTGATCTCCAACAGCACTGACGCGATCACAAAGCTCAAAAAGCTGGACATGATCGGCGAATTCTCACTGCCTCAGGATTACAAGGCACGGATCGATGTGGTCGTAAATCCTCAGGACAAGACCATCAAGGTCTCGGACAACGGCATCGGCATGACGGCCGACGAGGTCAGGGAATATATCAACAACATCGCCTTCTCCGGCGCGGAAGCGTTTCTGGAGCAGTACAAGGACAAGGCAAATGACGACCAGATCATCGGTCACTTCGGACTTGGCTTTTACAGCACCTTTATGGTGGCGGATTCCGTAGAGATCGACACGCTGTCCTATCAGGAAGGCGCGGAGCCGGTACACTGGGAGTGCGACGGCGGCAGTACTTATGCCATGGACAAGGGAAGCCGCACCGATTTCGGCACCACGGTCACCCTTCATCTGACAGACGACTGCCTTGAATTCTGCAACTATTACAGGGCTGAGGAAGTCATAGAGAAATATTGTTCCTTCATGCCTGTGGAGATCTATCTTTCGGAGGAAAACACCACACAGACACAGATCATCAAGGAGTCCGAGCGCAGGCCCGACGACGTGGTGATCGAGGTGGTGGAGCCCACGGATGGTCAGAGCGGAGAGGATGCAGAGCCCAGGGAAAAGGAACTCAAGATCCGCAAGCGCCCCGAACTGATGAACGACACACATCCGCTCTGGGCCAAGAATCCGACGGAGTGTACGGACGAGGAGTACAAGGCTTTTTACCGCAAGGTGTTTAACGACTACAAGGAGCCCCTGTTCTGGATCCATCTGAACATGGATTATCCCTACAACCTCAAGGGCATCCTGTATTTCCCCAAGATCAACCTGGAGTACGAGTCCGCCGAGGGCGTGATCAAGCTCTACAACAATCAGGTCTTCATCGCGGACAATATCAAGGAAGTCATTCCGGAGTATCTGTTCCTGCTCAAGGGCGTTATCGACTGCCCCGATCTGCCGCTGAACGTATCCAGAAGCGCGCTGCAAAATGACGGCTTCGCGCAGAAGATCAGCGATTACATCACCAAGAAGGTCGCCGACAAGCTGTCCGGCATGTGCAAGACCGACAAAGAAGAGTATGAGAAATACTGGGACGACATAAGCCCCTTCATCAAGTACGGGTGCCTGAGGGACGACAAGTTCTGCGAGAAGATGACGGATTACATCCTCTTCAAGGATCTGGACGGCAAATATCTGACAACACCTGAGGCGCTGGAAGTCAACCGTGTCGATCCCGACGCGGCGGAGGAGGAGTCTGAGGACAAGGTCGAGAAGGTCGACGCGGAGATCGTGGACGAAAACGGCAATGTCGTGCAGCAGGAGACGGCGGAAGATGAGGAAGAGGAGCTTCCCATCGAGGACCACACGATCTACTATGTGACGGATCCCCAGCAGCAGAGCCAGTACATCAGGATGTTCCGGGCGGCCAAAAAGCAGGCCTTCATCCTTGATTCCCAGATCGATTCGCCCTTCATCCAGCAGCTCGAATCCAAGAACGAGGGACTGCACTTTGCAAGGATCGACGCGGACATTCAGGACGCGCTCAAGACCCGCACCGGCAAGAAGGCAGCGGCAGAGCTTCAGGAAAAGAGCGAGAGCCTGGAGAAGATGATCCGCAAGGCGGTTGGGAACGACAAGCTCAGCGTCAAGCTGGAGAATCTCAGGGACAAGAAGACCGCTTCCATCCTGACGGTGGACGAGCAGAGCCGCCGCATGGGAGATATGATGAAGATGTACGCGGCTTCCGGCATGGGCTTTGGCATGGACGATTTCGGGATGGAGGGACAGACCCTGATCCTGAACGCCAAGCATCCCCTGGTCAAGTATCTGTGCGAGACCGAGGACACGGCCGATGCCAAGCTGATCAGCCAGCAGCTGTATGATCTGGCGCTGATCCAGAACGCGCCGCTTAAGCCCGAGGAGATGACGAAATTCATCAACAGGTCCAACGAGATCATGATGCGTCTGACGCAGGAGTGATCCTGACGATAATAAAACAGACGGGGAAGGAGAGAAATGATCTCATCCTTCTGACACTGTCACATGAGGGAGGGTTATGGCCTATAAGGAGCTGTACACCGCTTCATGGATGGCGGGAGAACCATATAATGTGACCGACAAGAGCCTCGCTCTGAGCCCCTCGTCGCTCCGCTTCACAGTGGAGCCCCGAGGGGTCAGAGAGGGGAGTTTTGTCGTGTCTGCATTTCCCGCGGGGGAGCTGAGGGGACTGGTATTATCGGACAGTCTGCACATGCATGTGATCCGCGCGGAGCTGTCGGGGAGTCCCGACAGGATCAGCTGGCGTTTCGACGCGGGCGCGCTGGAGGACGGCGATGAGATCGAGGGCTCTTTTGGCATCGTCTCAAACTGCGGGGAATACCGGCTGCCCTTCCACGTGAAGGTCGAGGCGTCCGCGCCTGAGAGCGGCGATGTGCGCCCGGTGAGTGCCGGCCGGTCGGCGGCGTCCGGGCTTCTTTCGCAGGCCCAGAGGGACTGGGAGAGCGCCGTGCAGATGTTTTACCGGCGTGAATTTGACGCCTCCCTGACGGACGAGAGGGAAAAGCTCCTCTACAGGGGACTGAGCGCAGCGCCCGGAAACGAGCAGAACGTGGAGGAATTTTTGATCGCCGCCTGCGGCAAGACGCCGGTGGAATATGAGCCCGCGGTCCGCGAGATGCGGACGGAAGTTTACGAGGGCGGCAGCAGGCAGACAAGGCAGCTCAGGGGCATGGACGCGGACCGGATCCGCTTCCCGCTCACGGTGCTCCGCAGCGGATGGGGATACACGAACCTGGAGGTGGAGACCTCCGGGGATTTCCTTACGCCGGATCACGCGGTCATGGAGAAGACAGATTTTATGGGGGACCGCTGTGAGATCCCTCTTTGCATCGATCAGAGCGCCCTGCACCCGGGACGCAACTTTGGGAGCGTCACGCTTCGCTCCCCCTATCAGGAGATCCGGATTCCCGTTCAGGTGACCTGCCGGAGGCAGTCCCCGTCGGATATGCGCAAGAAGAGAGAGGCCCAGAGGATCCTGGTACAGGCGGCCCGCCACTACGAGCAGCTTCATCTGTCCTTTGTCCGGCCGCCCGCGGAGGGCGACCCCCGGCACCGGGAGATCGACAGCGGAGAGTGGCTGCGGCAGGGCTATGAGCTGGCCAACAGGCTCCGGCTCCTGGACAGGGAGAGCCCTGTCCCTTACCTGTACAGCGCGCAGCTTATGCTGATGGAGAACAGGATCCATCAGGCGGTCCTGGAACTGGAGTCCCTAAGGCGCAGACTTGCCGGCGCGGCGCCTGACGAAGTGCTGGAGATGAGCTATTCTCAGTACGAGGGAGAATCGCAGGTGGAGTACTGCTACCGCCTGTTCCTGATGGCGCTGGCCTACAACGACGCGGATGAGATCACGCCCCGCGTGGGGAAGATCCTGCGCGAGCGCTACCGCAGGACGAACGGCGACTGGCGCATCGCCTGGATGATGATCCAGCTCATCCCGGAGTACGCCAAAGGGACGCCCTCCCGATGGAACTTCCTCAAAAAACAATTCATGAACGGATGCCGCAGCCCGATCCTCTATCTGGAGGCCTTCGAGATGATCGCCGCGGAGCCGTCCTATCTGAATCTGGAACTTGACCGCAGGACCGGGCGCTACGGCGGAGACGCCTTTGAGCGCCAGGTGGTGTGGTACGCCGTTCGGCAGGGCATCATGGATCCCGGGATCATGCGCCATGTGCTGGCCAGGATCGACCGACGGCGGGACTACAGCCGGTCCCTGTATCATATGCTGTGCGAGGCCTATGAGTCGGAGGCGCTGGCCTCCCTTCGCGTGCCCATTCTGGAGAGCATCTGCCGGATGCTGATCCGGGGCGGAAAGGCGGATCCGCAGTATTTTGTCTGGTTTTCGAGAGCCGTCGACCGCCAGTGCTCCTTGGCGAGACTGTCGGACTTCTATCTGCAGAGCATGCCGGAGGACTATCAGGGAGAGATCCCGGCGTCCGTCATGAGGGACGCGGCCGGGGGCGTATCGGTCAGCGGGGACAACAGGGCGTATTTTTACCGGTATCTATATGAAAATAAATCAAAATACA
>CAJOLP010000011.1:0-314 GCA_905235465.1 uncultured Lachnospiraceae bacterium
CAGAGCTGACAGATCAGATCGAACCGCTGCAGCATATCTCTGTCCGCTTCGGGCGCGTCCGCAAACGACTTCTCGGCGATGTCCAGTTTGGCCCGGACCTCATCCGCCAGATGATCCGTCGACTTCTTCACGTCGTCAAAGACTTCCGTGTAGATATCCGACAGCGTGTATCTTCTGCGCTTCCCGCCGTGGGACTCCACACTGTAAGTGGACGGGCGCGCGTATCTGTCCGATACGGGCGTGATGATCCTGCGTATGTCGTCGATGGTGAGGAAATTCTTCATGTAATAGACGACCGTGAGCAGAAGGACGTG
>CAJOLP010000011.1:334-43308 GCA_905235465.1 uncultured Lachnospiraceae bacterium
GGCGGTATGATGACCTTGTTCTTGACATAATTGTTCACCATCGCCTTCGTGAGGATCTTGTCCGTGTCCGGATTCCTCGTGGTGGAGCGAAGATGCTCCCCCATAAAGGTCAGCACCTGATCCATGTACAGGTCGATCTGCGGGATCTCTTTGACGTCCATGTAGTCAAATCCCTTCAGCATCTTCTTCATTACCTTCTCGACTTCTGCCCTGGCACCCATGATAATTTCTCCATTTTTTTGGCCGTCACACAGCCGGGTTTTCCTTGGCTTTGCGCGCCATTCGTTTCATCTCTTTCGCGTTTTCAAGCGACGCGTCCGTGATGAGGTCGGCCCCCACGAGTCTTGCCACCTCGCGGTCGCTTTCCTCCTCGCTCAGCCTTTCAATATGCGTCTGCGTCCTTCCCTCATTCGTCCTCTTCTCGATGAGGAAGTGACTGTCCTCCATCGAGGCGATCTGCGGCAGGTGCGTGATACAGAGGATCTGGTGATCCCCCGCAAGCCGCCCCATCTTCTGCGCGACCATCCAGGCGGTCTGGCCGCTGATGCCCGCGTCGATCTCGTCGAAGATCAGGGTGTGCACGCCCTCTACCCCGGCAAAGACCGTCTTCATGCCGAGCATGATCCGGGACAGCTCGCCGCCGCTGGCGATCTGTTCCAGAGGCCTTGCCTCCTCCCCGGGATTCATGGAAATATAGAACGCCGCGCGGTCACACCCGTTCGCCCCGATATATCTGTGATCCGTGTCCCAGACGACCTCGAAGTGCACGTGAGGGAAATTGAGCTCCATGAGGGCGTCCGTCAGCTTCGCCTCGAACTCCTGCGCGGCTTCCCGGCGCAGGTTGCTCAGGACGTCACACTGGCTGCACAGCTTTGCGTAGCCCGCGTCCATCTGGTCCCTCAGCCGCTCTCTCTGTTTTTCATAATCCGTCAGAAAAGCGAGGCGCTCCTCCTTCTCCTTCTGTGCCCGGCCCACCGCCTCGATGGATCCGCCGTACTTGTCCTCCAGATGGTGGATCAGGTTGAGCCGGTCCTGCAGCGCCATATATTCCTCAGGGTCAAAATACAGCTCGTCCATATAATCCGCGAGCGACCTCCGAAATCCTGAGAACATATCGTCGATCTGGGACAGCTCCTCCGCGAGCCGGTCCAGGTTCTCATCCACGCCGTCCATAGAGGAGAGTTCCCTGACCGCGCGGTCAATGGCGTCCGCCGCATCCGTTCCCTGGCCGATCAGCGATTCCACTGTGGAACCCGCCTCGCTCAGCTTTCTGAAATTCCCCAGGATCCTATAGCGGGACTCGAGCTCCGCGTCCTCGCCTTCCTTAAGATCCGCCTCCTCGATCTCGCGGACTTCATAGGAGAGCAGGTCCGCCTCCCGCTTCCGGGAAGCTTCGTCCAGGTCGTCGGACTCCCAGGCCTTCCGCAGCCGGTCCCACTCGCGGTAAAGACCGCCGACGCGGTCCTTTTGCTCCCGGATCCGCGCGCCGCCAAAATCGTCGATGGTCTCAAGCTGCGCCTCCCGGCGCAGGAGCTTCTGGTTTTCGCGCTGTCCGTAAATATCGATCATGCTCTCGGCGATCTCCCGGAGCTGCCGGCTCGTCACCGTCTCCCCGTTGACGGAGCACACGCTCCTGCCGGGCATGATCTTGCGCTTGATCAGTCAGGCCGTCCTCCTCTGTGTCGATATCCATATCCCGGAGCTTTTGAAGCTGCGCCTCATTGTCCGGCGCGAAGGTCATCTCCACCAGCGCCTGCTCAGCCCCGGTCCGGATCATGTTCCTGTCCGCCTTGGCGCCCAGCGCCAGATTGACCGATCCGATCAGGATCGATTTGCCCGCGCCGGTCTCTCCGGTCAGAATATTGAGGCCATCCGTAAAGGTGACCTCTTCCTCTTCGATCAATGCCAGATTCCTGACATGCAAACTGATCAGCAATCTTCCCCTCCTAATTGATCACTTATGTTAATTGTTCCGGATCATATCCCGCATCTTTTCCACGAGCTTCGCGGTCTCCTCCGATGTGCGGACAGCGGCCATGATCGTGTCGTCGCCCGCGATGCAGCCGACGATCTCCGGGATCTCCATCTGATCCAGAGCGGCCGCGGCTGCCATGGCCATTCCCGCTGCCGTGCGGATCACAAGGATGTTTTGGGCCTGATCCACACTGATACAGCTGTCCCGCAGCACCCGCACATGTCTGCTCCGGGCCTCCCCTGCCTGATCGGACAGCACGTAGTGCTGGCGCCCTGTGCTGCCGGGCACCTTGATCAGTCCCATCTCCTTGATGTCGCGGGATACCGTTGCCTGCGTGACGTCAAACCCCTGCTCCTGCAGCGCCCTCGCCAGCGCGGACTGCGTCTCGATCTCACTGTCTCTTATGATCGAAAGAATCACTTCGTGCCTTTTCTTTTTCATCCCTTCTTCCCTTCTCCATGTCGCATATCTTATTAAGAAGACAGTTTTTTGTTCAGGATCTTTAAGAAACTCCGCGGCGTAAGCTTGATGAGGTTGGTCACCTCTTTGGACCTGCGGATCTCGATCTTGTCGCCGTAGCGCAGATTGATGCAGCTCTCCCCGTCAAAGACGCCGTCCGCGCTGGCCACTTCATTGCGGGGCGTGGGCACCATCTCGATGACGATCTTGTCATTTGCGGACAGGATGACGCTGCGCTGATTGAGCGTGTGCGCGCAGATGGGCGTCAGAACGACCAGTTCGGCCTTGGGTTCCACCAAAGGCCCTCCCGCGGACATGTTGTAGGCCGTGGAGCCCGTGGGCGTGGAAACGATCATGCCGTCCGCGTCAAAATTGTTGAGCAGAAGGTCATCGACGTACACATTGAAATTGAGGACGCGCATAGCGCTGTTTCTCACAATGACGATCTCATTGAGGGCGTGATGGATGGAAACAGGCTCCACCGGCTCATTGTCCCTCTCGATGAGATTCCCCTCCAGCATCATGCGCCGCTCGGTCTTGTAATGGCCCGCGATCAGACGGTCGATACTGTCTTTCCAGTCCGTCTTGTCCACCTCGGCCAGATATCCCAGGGTCCCCAGATTGATGCCCATCATGGGCACGCCGCTGCCCAGTACCTGGTGCGCCGCGCGCAGCACGGATCCATCGCCGCCGATGACCAGCAGGATATCCTTATCGGCATCCGGCTTATTGGTCATTCTTGTCATGTCCACGTCCACGGCAGAGGCGATCTGCTCGCATTCGCAGCCCTTCCCCCTGATGTAAGAGATGAGTTCGTCCGTGAACTGGCCGCCGGGATCCTTTGTCGTGTTCGTGATGACCAGAAATCGTTTCTTTTCGCTATCCTTCATGACATCTCACCTGCTATCCTTCCAGCGCCTTATGGGAGGCGCTCACAAGTTCCCTGATCCTCTCATCTTCCGCCGCGCTTTCTGCCGGCACTTTATCTGCTGCCGCGGCTTCCGCCGCCGCGTCTTCTGCCGCCACTTCATCTGCCGCTTTCATCGACTTTTGTATGTACATCAGATACTCAATATTGCCTTCCGGACCCCGGATCGGCGAATAGTCCAGCCCAAGCACAGTAAATCCGATGGCTTTCGTGGTGTCAAGGACGGCCCTTAAGACTTCCTCGTGCACCTTCCTGTCCCGGACAACGCCCTTTTTGCCGACTTTTTCTCTCCCCGCTTCAAACTGCGGCTTGATCAGACACACCATCTCCCCGCCTGCGGGCAGGATCTCCCATGCGGCCGGCAGTATTTTGTCCAGACCGATAAAGGAAACATCCACGCTGGCAAAGGTCGGTGCGGGGCCTTCCCCCAGATCCTCGGGCTTCACATAGCGAAAATTGGTCTTCTCCATGCAGACGACCCGCGGGTCATTTCTGAGCTTCCAGTCAAGCTGTCCGTAGCCCACGTCGATGGCATACACCTTACTCGCGCCGTTTTGCAGCATGCAGTCCGTAAAGCCGCCGGTGGAGGCGCCGATGTCCATGCACACCCGGTCCGTAAGGCGGATGGGAAACACCTTCAGCGCCTTTTCGAGCTTGAGGCCGCCCCGGCTCACATAGGGAAGCACGGCGCCGCGCACCTCGATCCGCGCGTCCTGTGGGAAAGCAGTGCCCGCCTTGTCCTCTTTGTTGTTGTCCACATAGACGACGCCGGCCATGATAAGAGCTTTCGCCTTCTCTCTGGATGCCGCAAGTCCTCTCTTAACGAGCAGAACGTCCAGCCGCTCCTTCTTCTTTTTTTTCTTGTCGGTTTCCTGTTCCATCTGTCTATTTTGTCCGTGTGATCAGGCTCTCGATCAGCGCCCGAAGGAAATCATTGCGCTCGGAAAGATGATCGAACTGTTCCAGCGCCTCATCGGAGATCCTTTTGACGTCCCTGCGTGCCTTCGAGAGGCCGTGCATCGAGACATAAGTGAGTTTATTGTCCTTCTCGTCGCTCCCGGTCATCTTGCCCAGCTCCTCGCTGCTGCCGGTCACATCCAGTATATCATCCTGGATCTGAAAGGCGATACCGATATTTTCCCCGATCTTTCCCAGAAGCTCTATATCCTCGGAAGGCGCGTCCGCCAGCACCGCTCCGATCTGGAATGCGCTCTCCAGCATGCAGGCCGTCTTGTGCTTGTGGATGTAAAGCAGGTCGTCCGCGTCCGCCGCGCCCGGATCCTTCTCCGCTTCCAGGTCAGCGCACTGACCGCCGATCATGCCGTAGATGCCGGCGCCGCGCATCAGGATCTGAAGCGCGCTTATGACGTTTCGGCTCTCCGCGCGGTCGTTTACGTCGTCAAACGCGGTGAGCGCCGTCTCGCAGGCATAGTTGAGCAGGGCATCGCCCGTCAGCACAGCCATGCCCTCTCCGTATACGCACCATGTCGTCTTGCGGCCACGCCGGTACTCATCGTTGTCCATGGCCGGAAGATCGTCGTGGACAAGGGAATATGTGTGGATCATCTCCAGCGCCGCCATAAATGGCTCCGCCAGCTCCATCCTGCCGCCGTACATTTCGCACGTCTCCATCAGGATCATGGGCCTTAGGCGCTTGCCGCCCGCCATCACGCTGTACCGCATGGCCTCCACGACCTGCGACGCGTGGCGGTCCACATCGCTGAGCTCTTCCGGGCGGGGAAGAAACCGGTCCAGAACGGTGTCGCACAGTGCTGTCTTTTGTGCCAAAATACGGTCAAAGCTCATCTTCTTGTGCCTCCCCGCTCAGGATCCTCACCTTCTTTTCGACCTTGTCGATGGAATTGTTGCAGTACTCCAAAAGCTTCATGCGCGAACGCCTCCTCCAGCGGAATGTCCTCCCGGTTCATGGCGTTCAGGATCTCCCCGAGCTGCGCGAATGCGTCCTCTATGCTTTCCGCGGGCGCCGCGTTTGTTTCATTATTATTCATTCGTGGTTCCTTTCTCTATCCGCTGCTAAATCAGATGCCAGGTCCGATTCTATGTCCGGCACTCTTTCGACCCGGGCGTCCACGCCGCCGTCCTTAAACCGCACCGTGATCAGATCTCCCGGCTCCACGGCAAAGGCCGATGTGACGGCCCGTCCCTCATCATCGCTTACAAATCCGTATCCGCCGGACAGCCTTCGCACGGGCGATGCCTGTTCCAGTCCGGCGGCCATCAGCTGCAGCCTGTGCCGGTCTCTCACCAGCCTTTTGTCCATCCGCTCCTTTAAGGGCTCCATCAGATCGGCGTTTCTCCGCGCCTGCGCGATGCGGTTTTCCATGCTCATCTGCAGCTTTTCCTCAAGCTGTACCGCGCGCATGCGTCTGTCCCTGATCTGCATGGCGGGTGACAGATGGACAAGCTCCCTCTTAAGGCTCTCCGCCTGTCTGCGCGTGAAGGCGGTCCTGCCGCGCATCGAGTCCGTAAGCTGGCGCTCCATGCCCACCAGTTCACTTTCAAACTGATCATAGGCAAATACCGCCAGTTCCGCCGCAGCCGAAGGCGTGGGCGCGCGCAGGTCGGCCACATAGTCGGTGATGACCGTGTCCGTCTCATGCCCCACGGCGGAAATAATGGGTGTCCGGCAGGCAAAGACCGCCTCCGCCACGCGCTCCTCATTGAACGCCCACAGATCCTCGATGGACCCGCCCCCGCGGCCGATAATGATCGTGTCGACACAGCCCAGGCTGTCCAGTCTCCGGATACCATCCACAATACTGTCCGGCGCGTCTTCCCCCTGTACGATCGCGGGATAAAGGATGATCTGCACGTAGGGATTGCGGCGCCTTGTGATGTTCATGATGTCCTGCACCGCCGCGCCTGTGGAGGCGGTGACGACGCCCAGCGTGCGGATATAGGCCGGGATCGGCTTTTTGTAGATCTCATCAAACATGCCGGATTCCTCCAGCCGCTTTTTGAGCTGCTCATAGCGCTCATTGAGCGCGCCGACACCGTCCATAATGATCTGCTGGGCGTAGAGCTGGTAGCGTCCGGCGTTCTCGTAGACATCGATGCCGCCGGAGACGATCACCTGATCTCCGTCCTTCATACGAAAAGAAAGGCCTCTGCGGCGGCTTGCGAACATAATGCAAGACAGCGTCCCGGAGGCGTCCTTTAACGTGAAGTAAATATGACCGGAGGAGTGGTATTTGCAGTTGCTCACCTCACCGCGCACCAGAACAGCCTGAAGGAAATAGTCTTCCGAGAACATGTTACGTATGTAGCGGTTGATCTGAGATACCGAGTATACTTTCCTCATAATTTTCTGGTAATGTAAGTGTCACCTTTCTTTTCTGAGACCGTTCCGGATAAATGTCCTTTATCCGGCTTTTTGTCTTCACTGCGCGCTGATGCCCTGGAACTGTCGTTGACGCCCGCCAGGACGCCGTTTACGAAGGATCCGGACTTGTCTTCCCCGTACTTCTTGGCCAGCTCCACCGCCTCGTTAATGGCAACGCCGGCGGGCACTGCCTCGTCATACAGGACCTCATAGGTTCCCAGACGCAGGATCGCCAGTTCCACCCTGGAGATCCGCTCTGTCGTCCAGCCGTCCATGCGGTCATTGAGGATCCCGTCGATCTCGGGGATCTTCTCCACTATGCTGCTGCATTTTTCCATGATGTAAGAACGGTCTTTGTCATTGACTGTCATGTCGCCGCTGTCCAAAAAATACTCCACCTGCGACGGCATTTCGGAGGGCTCCACAAAGCCCGCCCTGAACAGAAGTTTAAAGACCTGTTCGCGCAAACTCTTTATGTTCATATGATCGATCCGTCACTCATTCATTTCCATGCCGACAACGCGCACATTGACCGCGGGTACAGAAAGTCCCGTCATGTTCTCAACGGACTTGACGATCCTGTCCTGCACCTTGGTGCTGATCTGCGGAATGCTGCATCCGTATTTGACGATCAGGGCGATATCCACCTTGACGCCTTCCTTGCCGACTTCCACTCTGAGGGTCTTGCTCAGTTTCTTCGCGCTGACCCTGGCGATGTCGTCCATCCCAAGGCCTCCTCCCAAGGAGGACACGCCGTCCACATCCAGGGCGGCATAGGCTGCGATGGAAGCGACCACTTCGTCCGCGATCTTCACTGTGGTGACCGGTCCCTTATCCTGTCTGGCTGCTCTATTCTTATCCTGTGCCATAACAACCTCCTAAATTATTAACATTCTATCAGATTCGCGTATTTTTGCATAGTCAGCCTCTGGAAAATTCGGCCAGCTCCAGTCCCTCATTTCTCTCCAGGACCATCTGGACGGACCAGGGGTTGATGAACAGCAAAAGCGGGTTCCCCTTCAGATCTTCTATCCTCTTCATATCCGATGTGCCCACCAGCTTCATGACGTCCACGGGGCTCTTGACGATCCAGCGGATATGCTCGTAGGGAAGGGTCTCCAGCAGTATGTCCACATTATACTCGCTCTTAAGGCGGAACTGCAGCACATCAAACTGAAGCATGCCCACCACGCCGCAGATGATCTCCTCCATGCCCGTGTTCATCTCGCGGAAGATCTGGATCGCGCCTTCCTGGGCGATCTGCGTGATTCCCTTGACGAACTGGTCGCGCTTCATGGTGTCCACCTGCCTTACTCTGGCGAAATGTTCGGGCGCGAAGGTCGGGATCCCCTCATAGCGAAATTCCTCCTTCGGCATGCAGAAGGTGTCTCCGATGGAATAGAGTCCGGGGTCAAATACACCGATAATATCCCCCGCGTACGCCTCCTCAAGGATCTTTCTGTCACTGGCCATCAGCTGCTGGGGCTGGGAGAGCCGCTGTACGCGGCCGCTCTGCACGTGCTTTACGTCCATACCGAGCTCGTACCTGCCGGAGCAAATACGGATAAAGGCCACTCTGTCCCTGTGGGCCTTATTCATGTTGGCCTGGATCTTAAATACAAACGCGGAAAAGTCGTCCTTTACGGGGTCGATCAGGCCCTTGTCCGACATGCGCGGCGTCGGTGAGGGCGCCATCGCAAGGAAATGCCTGAGAAATATCTCCACGCCGAAATTATTGAGCGCGGATCCGAAGAATACCGGTGAGAGCATGCCCGCCCGGACGCTGTCAAGGTCAAATTCCGCGCTGGCGCCGTCCAAAAGCTCCACTTCGTCCTGCAGTTTTTCTAATGCCTCTGTCCCCAGATGCGCCTCGGCGGCCGCGTGATCGCTCATGGGGATCCTCGTCTCGGTCCCCTCTTTCGTTCCCTTCTGGGTGTCCGAGTAGGTGACGATCTCGTCGGTCTCCCTGTCATAGACGCCCTTAAACTCCTTGCCGGAGCCTATGGGCCAGTTCATGGGGCAGGTGTCGATCCCCAGGTTCTTTTCGATATCATCCAAAAGATCGAATGTGTCCAGAGCGTCCCGGTCCATTTTGTTGATAAAAGTAAAGACCGGTATGTGGCGCATGGTACACACCTTGAACAGTTTTTTCGTCTGGGGCTCCACGCCCTTCGCGCCGTCAATGACCATCACGGCGGAGTCCGCGGCCATAAGCGTGCGGTATGTGTCCTCCGAGAAATCCTGATGTCCGGGCGTGTCGAGAATATTGATGCAGCACCCGTCATACTCAAACTGAAGGACGGAACTTGTCACAGAGATACCTCTCTGTTTTTCGATCTCCATCCAGTCCGAGACCGCGTGTCTGGCCGTCGCCTTTCCCTTTACGCTGCCGGCCAGATTGATCGCGCCGCCGTAGAGCAGAAATTTTTCGGTGAGCGTCGTCTTGCCGGCGTCCGGATGCGATATGATGGCAAACGTCCGGCGGCGTTCTATTTCCTGTGCTGTACTGAGCATGTACTTACCTCTGCATAAAACCATCGCTGCGGCATCGCGCAATGACAGATCTTAATAAAATGCGCTGTGACAAAATGACCCGGCAGAGCGGCGCGGCCTCGCGCGCCGGACTGCCGGGACCAACATTCCCGTTATTATTTGCGCTGCTTTTTGGCCTTGGGCGCATCCTTCATGGAGAAGCTGAGTCTTCCCATTCTGTCCTTGCCAAGGCACACGACAGTGACCTTGTCTCCGAGCGTCAGCACGTCCTCCACATGGTCGATGCGGTGGTTGGCGATCTTGGAAATGTGCACCATTCCCTCCTTGCCGGGCGCGAACTCGACGAAAGCGCCGAATTCCTTGATGCTGACTACGACGCCCTCAAGGACCTGGCCTTCCTCGAAATCGGTGACGATGATGTCGATATAATTCTTGGCCTGCTCCATTCCCTTCGCGTCATTGCCGCAGATGGAGACGCTGCCGTCGTCCTCGATATCGATCTGCACGCCGGTGCGCTTGATGATCTCATTGATGGTCTTGCCGCGCTGGCCGACCACGTCGCCGATCTTCTCGGGATCGATATGCATGTACTCGATCTTGGGAGCGTACTCGTTGACCGTCGCGCGGGGCTCGGCGATGGCGTCCTTCATGACGCCGTCCATGATGAACTCACGTGCCTGGCGGCAGCGGGCGATGGCGCCCTCTACGATGGCGTGTGTGAGGCCGTGGATCTTCATATCCATCTGGATCGCGGTGATGCCCTTCTTGGTGCCGGTCACCTTGAAGTCCATATCGCCAAAGAAGTCCTCAAGACCCTGAATATCGGTCAGAAGCACGAAGTCGTCATCCGTCTCGCCCGTCACAAGACCGCAGCTGATGCCTGCTACCGGTGCCTTGATCGGCACGCCTGCCGCCATAAGGGCCATGCAGGAAGCGCAGGTGGAAGCCATGGATGTGGAGCCGTTGGATTCAAATGTCTCCGAGACGGCGCGGATCGCGTAGGGGAATTCCTCCACAGGCGGCAGTACGGGGAGAAGCGCTCTCTCCGCCAGCGCGCCGTGGCCGATCTCTCTGCGGCCGGGGCCTCTGGAAACTTTGGTCTCGCCTACGGAGTAGGCCGGGAAATTGTACTGATGCACATATCTCTTCTCTGTGATGTTGGGATCAAGGCCCTCCACTCTCTGTGCCTCGGAAAGAGGCGCCAGGGTGACGACGTCACAGATCTGTGTCTGTCCGCGGGTAAACATGGCGGAACCGTGGACTCTCGGGATGATATCCACTTCCGCGCTCAGGGGCCGGATCTGATCCAGCGCGCGGCCGTCGGGACGCTTGTGATCCTTGAGGATCATCTTGCGGATCGTCTTTTTCTGGTACTGGTAGACCGCCTCATCCAGGATCTCCAGCCACTCGTCATTGACCCCAAAGGCCTCTTCCAGTTTTGCTGTGATCAGGGCGAGATTGCCCTCGCGCACCTGCTTGTCATCCGTAAATACAGCTTCCTCCATCTCTGCCGGCGGAACGATCTCGCGGATCGCAGCGAACAGCTCTTCCGGAATGGCGCAGCTGATATATTCTCTCTTGGGCTTGCCGCACTCAGCAGCAATGCCGTTGATCCATTCGACGATCTTCTTATTCTGCTCATCCGCCATGTAGATGTAGCGGATCATATCCTCTTCGGGAACCTCGTTGGCGCCCGCCTCGATCATCATGATCTTGTCCGCCGTGGAGGCGACTGTGAGCTGCAGATCACCGTTGTCCCACTGCTCCTGGCTGGGGTTGATGACCGGCTCTCCGTCCACAAGGCCTACCTGCGTCGCCGCGCAGGGACCAAAGAACGGGATATCGGAAATGGTCGTGGCCAGAGACGCGCCGATCATGGCGACAAGCTCGGGCCTGCAGGCGGGATCCACGCTCATGACCATGCACTCCAGTGTCACGTCATTGCGCATATCCTTCGGAAACAGGGGGCGCATCGGCCTGTCGATCACGCGGCTCGTGAGGACCGCGTTCTCGCTGGGCTTGCCCTCTCTCTTGTTGAATCCGCCGGGGATCTTGCCTACCGCGTAGAATTTCTCCGAATACTCCACGCTCAGCGGGAAGAAGTCCATGCCTTCCCTGGGTTTGGCGGATTCTGTCGCCGTGCACAGAAGGGTCGTGTCGCCGTACTTGATAAAAGCACAGCCGCCCGCCTGTTTGCCTACACGGCCGATATCAACACTCAGTTCCCGTCCTGCAATTTCCATTGCATAAGTTTTGTACATTTGTTCTCCTCTTTCTTCTTCTCTTCTTCTTTTCTTCTTTTCTTTTCGTCTTAAGGATCGTCACACGTTAAAGAGACGGCTCAAACCGAATACCGGTTCCGGCCGTCTCCATGACTGCATCTGATTACTTTCTGATACCAAGTCTCTTGATCAGTGTGCGGTAACCTTCCAGATCGGTTCTCTTGAGATAATCAAGAAGACCTCTGCGCTTACCGACCATCTTCTGCAGGCCTCTCGCGCTGTGGTGATCCTTGGGGTTCTGCTTCATATGCTCGGTGAGCTCCTTGATCCTGGCGGTGAGAATAGCGATCTGCACCTCCGGTGAACCGGTGTCGCCCTCAAACCTTGCATACTCTGCAATGATAGCGTCTTTCTTTTCTTTTTTGATCATGTTACATCTCTCCTTAAACAGATGATACGCCGTATGCTGAGAACAGGCCGGAGAAGCCTTGTTCTAAGCACCGGTAAACAATGCGAACAAAAGGGATTTTACCATATTTATCCGCAAAAGTAAACTAAATTTTTTGGCGTTTTGCGTGGAAGATCTCCCCCGCGCGGATGTCCTGTTCGATGGTCCTCTGCAGCTCCCCTACAGAATCAAAACGTTTCTCCGGCCTTCGAAATGACAGGAGCGAGACGTCGGCGGTCTCCCCGTAGAGATCCCCGTCAAAATCATACAGAAATGTTTCCGCCGTGACGGAGCCCGTGTCGGAGACTGTGGGCTTTACGCCGATATTGGTCATGCCGTCCAGGAGCATGCCGTCCACAAGGACTGTCGAATAGTAAACGCCTCTGGGAGGAAGAAGCTTTTCCGGCGCGGGTTCATGGTTGAGCGTCGGGATTCCGATCTCTCGTCCCAGCGCCGTGCCGTGTACGACCTTTCCCGTGATCTGATACGGCCTTCCCAGAAACATGGCCGCCTTCTCCATCTCTCCCCTTTCCACCAGCTTCCGTATGAGGGTGGAACTGATGATATGGCCGGCCATCTCTATTTTGTCTATCTTTTTGGCCTTAAACCCGAGCTCGCGGGCCATGGAGGAAAGAAGGGCAAAATTTCCCCTGCCCCTGTCGCCGAAGGAAAGATCGTCCCCCGCGGCCACAAACCTCGTGCGCATGCTCTTAAATAGGATCTCGCTCACAAATTTGTCCGGCGGCGTCGCCGCTGTCTCCCTGTTGAAAGGAAATTCTACCAGCACATCGATGCCCATATTGCCAAAGAACTCCCTCTTTTCATCCCTTGTGGACAGCTCCGGCAGCGGGTTGATCCCGAAGAAGATCTCCGGGGAGGGGTCAAACGTCATGACGACCGCCTGCATCCCCTTATCCTTCTGCGCCAGGATCTCGGACAGAATTCTCTGGTGTCCCAGATGCACGCCGTCAAACTTGCCGATTGCCACCGCGGAATCTTTATGAAAATCGAAGGTTGTGGTTCCCGTAATGATCTGCATGCTTACCTCCGTAAATGCCGCCTCCATACTATGACAGAAACATTTTATAACTCGTATATCTGTCTTTCTCTTTGTCGTACCGGTACAGCGCGTAGAACTTGCCTTCCTCGTCGTAGACCCGCACAAGCTGCTGATTCGCCATATTCGTTTCGGACGCGCGTGTCACCCTTTTCGACAGCGGATTGCCGTTGAGAAGGTACTTAAGACCGTCCCTTAAGACAACGACTTCCGGCGCGCTGTCCTTAAAGAAAGAATCCACCGGCATGATATATGTAAGGATCCTCTCCGGGTCATCGGAATGCATGATCGCCTCCGCCTCGCCCAGCCTTATGGCGTCCTCCAGTCTAAACGACCCCACGCGCGTCCGAACCAGCGATTCCATCGCAGCGCCGGTGCCAAGGCTCTGACCGATGTCGTGACAGAGCGTGCGGATGTACGTGCCCTTTGAGCAGCGCACATGGATGGCGATCAGGGGGAGTTCGATCCACTGTATATCCATCGAATAGATCTGCACGGGCCTGGGGCTGCGCTCCACTGTCCTTCCCTGTCTGGCCAGCTCGTAAAGGCGTTTTCCTCCCACCTTGATGGCGGAATACATGGGCGGGATCTGGCTGATCTCACCGGTATAGGCCCGGATGACCTCCTTAAGTCTCTCCCCGGTCACCTTCGCGCGCACCTCGTCCGCGTCCGTTTCCGAAAGGATCCGGCCCGACATGTCCTGCGTGTCCGTCACGACGCCCAGGCGCATGACCGCGTCATATTCCTTGTCCCGGTCCGCGATCAGTTCGCACAGTTTCGTGCCATTACCCAAACATACAGGAAGCACTCCCTCCGCGTCCGGATCAAGCGTCCCTGTATGACCGATCTTCTTCATGTGAAGGATGCCTCTGAGCTTCGCCACGACGTCGCTGGAGGTGTATCCCTTCTCCTTGTAAATATTGATCATTCCGTGGTACAAATCTTTGTCCCGCCTTCTTAAAGGTCTTTTCCGGCAAGCTGCTCGTGCACCAGCTTCACGATCCTGGCGAGGATCGGTTGAAAGTTCCTGGTGTGGATCGTACATCCGGCTGCCCTGATATGGCCGCCGCCGCCGAATTTTCCGGCAACCCTGGCCACATCGACGATCTGGATCGACCGCATGCTCAGGCGCCAGAGGCCCGGTTCGTCCTCGTGGGCAAAAACAGCGCAGTCCGCCCCTTCTGTCAAAACGAGCTGTTCGGCAGCGCCGTCCATGTCCTGGTTCGTCGCGCCGATCTTTATTATCTCATCATGGCTCATCACGGAAATGACCAGCTTTCCGTCTTCCTTTATCTGCGCCAGGCGAAATGCCTCTCCAAAGACTCTCATCTGTTTGGGGGACCTCTCGAAATAGACCTCTCTGACTATTTTCGAAAAGTCGAACCCATGGGTTATAAGCTCACCCGCGATCTTCAGGGTGTGCTTTCCGGTGTTCGAAAAACGGAACGTGCCCGTATCCGTGACGATCCCCACATAGAGCGCCTGCGCGATCTCTTTGTCGATAGGCATCCCGTCAAAACTATTATATACCAGCTCGCACGCGCTGCTCGCCTTACTGTCAATGTAGTTGTATTCGCCGCAGCCCTTGTTGCTGATATGGTGGTCGATGTTGATCCTTTTCGCCGCCTTGTCAAACATACTGCCGGCGGGGCCTGCCCTGTGATTATCCACATCCAGGAGAATAAAGGCGTCATAGCTCTCCACATCGGTCGTAAATGTGTGATCGATCGTGTCCGTGCAGGGAATATTCCGCTCCAGTTCCGGGGGAAGTTCTTCCAAAAAGACGTCTACCCGCGCCTCGGGCAGATATTTGCGCAGAAAAAGGGCCATGCCCATACAGGAACCTGCACAGTCCCCGTCCGGATTCACATGGCCGCTGATTCCTATCGTTTTGCAATTTTCAACCAGCTCCAGTATTTTCATGATTCCTCATCCTGCTCTTCACCTGCGTACTCTCCCCTCGCCTCCTCGGCGAGCCTGTCCATGGCGGTCACTTCGTCGATCTTGTGTGACATGGATACGCCATAGGCAATGGAGTCGTCGAGAATAAAAGTCAGCGCGGGTGTGTTGCGGAGGTTGACGGTCCGCGCCAGCTCGCTCCGGATATAGCCCGCAGCACTGTGCAGGCCCTCCATCGTCCGGGCGGCCGATTCCTCGTCTCCGTAAACGCTGATATAGACCTTGCAGGTCTTGAGGTCCGGCGCCACTTCTGTCCCGGTGACGCTGGTGAGCGGGCTGATCCGCGGATCCTTGACGTTTCTGACGATGTCCGCCAGGGCGCGCTGCACCTCGTCATTGATCCGCCGGTTCTTTACGCTGTTTTTCCTCATGTTCTGGGTACCTCTACCAAGTCGTAGGCTTCCACGATATCGCCTACCTGCATCTTGTCAAAGCCGTCGAATACAAGACCGCACTCGAAGCCGGCCTTGACTTCCTTCACGTCGTCTTTGTATCTCTTAAGGGACAGCAGATCGCCGTCGAAGATCTGCTCATCTCCGCGTCTGATCCTGCACTTGCAGCCTCTGGTGATCACGCCGTCAAGCACATAGGAACCGGCGATATTGCCGACGGAAGACGCCTTGAAGATCTGGCGCACCTCCACGTGTCCGATGACGCGTTCCTCGTAGACCGGCGCGAGCATGCCCGTGAGGGCCGCTTCCACGGCGTCGATCGCCTGATAGATGACCTTGTAAAGACGGATATCCACGCCCTCGTGCTCGGCCATAGATTTGGCTGCCGCCTCGGGACGCACGTTGAAGCCGATGATGACCGCGTTGGACGCGGATGCCAGCGTGACATCCGATTCCGTGATAGCGCCGACGCCGCTGTGGATCACCTTGACCACCACTTCGTCGTTGGAGAGCTTGAGAAGGCTCTGCTTGAGAGCCTCCACGGAACCCTGCACGTCCGCCTTGAGGATCAGATTGAACTCCTTGAGGTTGCCTTCCTTCATCTGGTTGAACAGGTCGTCCAGATTCATGCGCATCTTTGTGTCCTCGATGAGCTCTTCCTTATGCTGATTCTTGTAGGTCTCCGCGTAAGCCCTGGCCTCGTCATTGGTCTCATGCGCGACCAGCACCTCGCCGGCGCTGGGTACGTCGGAAAGACCGAGTATCTCCACCGGCTGGGAAGGTTTGGCTTCCTTGACGCGTTTTCCTTTATCGTCGATCATCGCGCGGACCTTGCCGGAGCTTGCGCCCGCGGAGATGAAGTCTCCTATATGGAGTGTGCCCTTCTGGACCAGCACGTTGGCCACAGGACCCCTGCCCTTATCCAGCTTGGCTTCCAGCACAAGACCTCTGGCCTTGCGGTTGGGATTGGCCTTGAGTTCCAGAATGTCCGCTGTGAGCAGGATCGTCTCCAGAAGATCCTGGATGCCCTCGCCGGTCTTGGCGGAGACTTCCACGAACTCCGTGGATCCGCCCCAGTCGGTGGGGATCAGCTCATAGTTGGTCAGTTCCTGCTTTACGCGGTCGACGTTCGCGCCGGCCTTATCGATCTTGTTGATCGCCACGACGATCTCTACTTCCGCCGCCTTCGCGTGATTGATCGCCTCAATGGTCTGCGGCATGACGCCGTCGTCCGCCGCGACTACAAGCACGGCGATATCTGTCGAATTCGCGCCGCGCATACGCATCGCGGTAAAAGCCTCGTGGCCGGGTGTATCCAGGAAAGTGATCGAGCGGCCGTCCACGTTGACCGTGTAGGCGCCGATGGCCTGTGTGATGCCGCCGGCTTCCTTGCCCGTCACATTTGTCTTTCTGATCTCGTCCAGAAGAGAAGTCTTGCCGTGGTCGACATGTCCCATGACGCACACCACCGGCGGTCTGGTCTCCATATCCTCTTCTTTGTCCTCATCCTCACGAAGCAGCTCCTCGATCACGTCTACCTTCTGCTCCTTCTCGCAGAGGATATCGTAATCCAGCGCGATCTTCTCCGCCTCTTCGTAGGAGACCTCACTGTTGGGGGTCATGATCTGTCCGGCAAGGAAGAGCTTCTTGATGATCTCGGAGGGATTCATGTGCATCGTCTCCGCGAGCTCTCTGATGGTCAGCTTCTCGGGGATGGTGATCGTCTTGATCTGTTCTTCCTCGGCAGCCTCCACCTTCTTCTCGGGACGGATAAAGCGCCCGGGCCTGTTCTTTCCTGCGGGTATCCTCCTCATTGTAGATGAGGTCCTTTCTGGAGCGCTTGTCGCGGTCCTGATTCTGCTTGCGCTTATTGTCGTCTCTATGCTTATCGGAATCTCTGCTGAAGCTGTCGCTGTCGCGGCCGCTTCTGTGACGGCTGTCACCGCTTCCGGTCCTGCCGCCGCTCTGCGCGAATCCGCCGCGGCCGCCCTGACGTCCCGCGGTGCTGCCCTGACCCTGGCGATAACCCTGTCCGGGTCTGGCCGTTCTGGGTCCTGACGCGCCCTGACCGTCTCTGCGGGCGCCGGTGCGGTCACCGGTCCTGCCGTCACGGCGGGCAGTGCCCTGCCGGTCGCCGGTCCTGCCGTCGCGATTGTCTCTTCTATAGCCCCCCTGTCCGTCGCGCTGTCCGCGGCCTGCGGACTGTCCTGCCTGGGCGCCGCGGTCCGCTGCGGGCCTTCTTGTCCCCGCGGGTCTCTGCTCGCGGCGGCTCTCGGGCGCAGCGCTCACTCCCGGCTCGGCTTTCACTTCTCCGGCTGCCGCTGCCGCGGGCGCTTTATCAGGAGTCTTAGCACCTGCGCTCTGCTCTTCTGCCTTTGGCGCGTGAGGAGTGGGTGCGACAGTGCTCTGTGTATCAGCACCTGCGCTCACATCTGAAGGCGCCTTATCCTGCGCCTTGGGGCTCACTGAAACAGGCTCCGCTGCCGGCGCTTCAGTCTGCGCCTGTGCACGGGGCTCTACATTGATCGTGGTATCGGCCACAGATGCCGCCGCGTAAGCTGCCGCTGCCGCTTCCATATCCGCCGGCTTGGGTGCCGCGGGCTGTGCGGTCTCTTTGACAGGCTGCCTGGGCTGTGCCGCGGGCTTGTGATAGTCCACTTCCATCTGGGAAGGCTTCACGCTGGGGCGAATGATCTTGTGCTGTGCCGGCGCCTTGGGCTCCTGGCGTCTGCGTCCGCCTGCCGCGGATCCCGCGCCGTCCCTGCGCTGGCCGGACTGACCCTGTCCGCCCTGTCTGGGCTTTCTGCCGCCCGTGGAATAGGAGCCGGTCCCGCCGCTGGAATAGGCGCCTCGCTGCCCCGATCCCTGACGGCTGTTCCCGCTGTTTCCGGTCACGATTATGATCTTTTTCTTCTTTACAGGCTTCTTGGCATCCGCCGGTCTGGGCCTGCGGGCTTCCTCTCCTGCGTTTTTGTTTTCATTTGCACCGGTATTCTCTGTCGCCATTTACTCCTCTTTCTTCCCGCTGTCATACAGCTTCTTAATATTTAATCCAAGCCCCTCGTCAGTCACAGCCGCGCAGGCGCGTTCGCCCTTGCCGATCGCGCGTCCCAGCGCGTCCTTTGTGCCGTAACGAATGAGTGCAACGCCATAGTAACCGCATTTATTCTGAATCATTTCCGATGTGTTCTTTTTCGCGTCGAGCGCCAGCACCACGAGCTTGGCCTGTCCAGACCTGATCGCGTTTTCGCACTGCTCACCGCCGCTTACGACCTTTCCCGCTTTCTGCGCGATCCCGAGAAAGGACAGCAATCTATCCTGCATCGTTCCCCTCCCATCTGGCCAAAAGCGCCTGATAGATCTCATCGGGGATCTCCGTCCCGAAAGCTCTGTTTAACGACTTTCGCTTTCTGGCCTTTTCCAGACAGGCCGGATCATCACACAGATAGGCGCCCCGACCGTTCATACGGCCGGTCGCGTCCAGACAGATTTTTCCGTCCGTTGTTCTGACGACGCGGATGAGCGATTTCTTCTCCCTGCTCTCTCCGCAGCCGACACATTTGCGCATCGGAATTTTTCCCGGCATTTTACCTCCTTAAGCGCCGCTCTCATGGGGCGCCTTATCAATCTTTTTTCATGTTTACACCTCTGCCGGCTCGCCGCCGTCATCCGCCTGCTGTGCTGCTTCCTCGTAGGGCTCCTCTTCGTAGGAATCCCCGTCGTATCCATCCTCCTCGTATTCGCCTTCGTACTCGTCGTCGTACTCGCCTTCGTACTCCTCGTCGTACTCTTCATCCTCGTAATACTCGTCGTCCAGATAGTCCTCATAGCGGAAGCCGGGCGCGTCTTTCGCCTGCGTCTCGCTCTTGATATCGATCTTATAGCCGGTCAGCTTGGCGGCCAGTCTCGCGTTCTGGCCCTCACGGCCGATGGCCAGCGAAAGCTGGTAATCCGGCACCACGACTTTGGCTGTCTTCTCCTCGGGATCCGCGAATACCGCGACGATCTTGGCCGGGGAGAGCGCGTTCTGGATCAGGTTTCCGGGGTTCTCATCCCAGTTGATGATGTCGATCTTTTCGCCGCGCAGCTCATCCACGATGTTGTTGACGCGGATGCCGTTCACGCCGACACACGCGCCCACCGCGTCCACGTTGGGGTCGTTTGATGAGACTGCGATCTTGGTGCGGCTCCCCGCCTCTCTGGCGATGCTGCGGATCTCCACGATCCCGTCACGGATCTCCTCCACTTCCTGCTCGAACAGTCTCTTGACAAGCTCGGGGTGGGTGCGGCTCACCAGGATCCTGGGCCCGCGGTTCGTCTTGCGCACGTCCACGATGAAGACCTTGATGCGGTCCGTGGGCTTAAGGTGCTCGCCGGGTATCTGTTCCTTTTCGTTCAGAAGGCCGTCCGTCTTGCCGAGATTGACGGTGATATTGCCGCCGATGCTGCGCTGAACGATTCCGGTGACGATTCCCTTCTGCTTGGAAATATAATAATCATAGACGACACTGCGTTCTTCCTCACGGATCTTCTGGAGGATGACGTTCTTGGCGATCTGTGTGGCGATCCTGCCAAAAGACTGGCTGTTGATATCCACATCCACCGTCTCCCCGACCTGCGCGTCCGGGCGGATCTTCTGCGCGTCCTCCAGGCTGATCTGCAGCAGATCATCCTCGACGTCTTCCTTTGTCGGCACGACTTCCTTGACCGCGTAGCATCTGTAGTCAAATGTGTCCCTGTCAACTGTGGCGACAATGTTGTCCGCCTTGCCGAAATTGTTCTTGCAGGCGGTCATCAGCGCGTTCTCGATAGCCTCGAACAGTGTCTCGCTGCTGATACTCTTTTCTTTTTCCAGCGCTTCCATCGCCTCTTTTAATTCAGTGTTCATCTTGTCTCCTTAATTTACAAATCCAAATACAGCCTGATCACAGCAATGTCTTTTCTGGGAATGACGAGCGAAGCGGGCTCTGTCAGTACTTCTGACGCCTCCCCGGCTTTTTTGCCCTTCTTTCCCTTCTTTGGCTTCGCGGCCGGCGCGGGTGTCCACTCGATGGTGACGTTTTCCCCGTCAAAATCCGCCAGGATCCCCTCCAGCTGCTTGTCCCCGACCTCGGGCAGAGGTTTGAAAAGGCTGATCTCTACCTTTTCCCCGATGCTGTTTGTGATATGTCTGTCCTTGGTGAGTGTCCGGCCCAATCCCGGGCTCGATACGACCAGCGTATACGGATCGCTGATCCGATCCTCCTTGTCGAGTGCGTCCGACATGGCGCGGCTGACATTTTCGCAGTCATCGATGGTGACGCCGTCCTCCTTGTCGATGTAGATATTGAGGTAGTAGTCCGTGTTTTCTTTGACATACTCCACGTCGTAGATGTACACGCCGCAGGCCTTTGCGATGGGCTCAGCCAGCGTCTCCGCCCACGCCTCGATCCTCGCTCTCTCTGACTTTTTACCTGCCATTTTGCTCCTTCTTCTCCGTCAATATCCGGACATCAAAAAAGTGGACTTGCAAGCCCACTTCACATTTACACTCTATTCAAACAAACACACATTATCACAAAAGCCTTATAAAATCAAGCATTTTCCGACTTTGCCGCAAAAAAACTGCCGGAAGCAGACTTCCGGCAGCTCTTATAGCTCGTACGGGAATCGAACCCATGATTCCGCCGTGAGAGGGCGGCGTCTTAACCCCTTGACCAACGAGCCTCATTGCTTAACGCAAGAGTAACTTTATCATAAGTAGCCCGTCTTCGCAAGTGGTTTTTTAAAATCTTTTGTTTTTACCTGAGCCCTCTGTTCTGGGCCTCCCCGATCAGGAGCGCCAGGTTCGCCTTTTCATATTCGTTAAAATACGACTCCTGGTCCGCGTCGAACTCCTCCGGGGGGATCGTCCCCTTGTACCAGCTCTTGCTCTCAAAGTACTCGCGGTATTCATCCCCGCTGAAGATCCTGCCCTTTCGCGCGTAGATCTCATTGATCGCGTAGATCACCTCCGTGTCGGTCAGGGGCGAGATCTCACTTTCGGAGTAGTAGCGCGCGTTGCTGTCGGGCAAAATGTAGTCGCCCGCCATGATCTCGGCCTCCATCCTCTCAGCCTCTTCCCGCTGCCTTTGCTCCTCCTCTTCCCGCTCTCTCTCCTCTTCTTCCTCGCGGGCCTTCTCTTCCTCTTCCTCTTTCTTCTTCTTTTCCTCTTCCTTCTTCTTGGCCTTTTCCTCTTCCGCCTGCTTTTTGGCCTCTTCTTCCTCTTCGGCCAGTCTCTGCGCCTCTTCCTCTTCGGCCTTTCGGCGGGCCTCTTCTTCTTCCTTAGCCCTCTGTTCCTCTTCCTGCGCGGCAGCATTGCTGCCGGAATTCGTCACCGTCTCCGGAGAGCCGTACAGAGTTTCGGTCCGGCCGGCCAAAACACCGCTGTCCAGAAGGACGAACAGAAAGGCCAGGAGCGAGATCACGATGACCGCGCCCAGAAGGACGGTGATGGTGCTTCCCCTCTGATTGTCCCTGTCGTCCCTTTCTTCCCTGTCGATCTCGTCGTTGGGGATATAATTGCTGCGGTTCCTGCCGGAATCCAAATCTCTATTGTCTCTCACGGTTATACCTCCTGATTCATAACACCCGGTCGGATCACATAAGATCGAACAGGGAGATCTGATTGCTCTCGGGCAGATCCCCGAAAAGTCCCAGATCGCTCATCTTCTCTATCACTGTCTTGGGCACCTTCGTGCGGTCCCTGAAGTCGTCGCGGGAAATGAAGGGGCCGTCCTTGACCGCCTCCTCCACGGCGTCCGCTGCCTTTTCGCCCATGCCGTCTATGCTCGTCAGGGCGGGCATGATCTTGTCGTCAATGATCTTAAAACTGCGCGCCCCCGCCCGGTAGATGTCGATCGGCATGAATTCATAGCCTCTGGCGTACATCTCCCGCACAAGCTGGCAGTCATCCAGCGTCGCGGTCTCCTTGGGCGTCAGCGTATCCTTGCGCCTGTTAAAATCCTCGATCACCTGCTCCAGGTAATCGGGCCCCTGGCACATCAGCTCGTAGGAGAACGCGGACGCGCGTATACTGAAATAGGCCGCGTAATAGGCCAGCGGATAATAGACCTTGCAGTACGCGATCCGCAGCGCCATCATGACATAGGCTGCCGCGTGCGCCTTCGGAAACATATATTTGATCTTGAGGCAGGAGTCGATGTACCATTCCGGCACATTGGCCTCCCGCATCGCTTCCTTCATCTGGGGCGTCAGTCCTTTCCCCTTTCGGACGGACTCCATCGTCTTGAAGGACAGGGATTTGTCCATGCCCATACCGATCAGATAGGACATGATATCGTCTCTGGTACAGATCGCGGTGGAAAGTGTCGCCTTTCCCTCCTGGATCAGTGTCTGCGCGTTGCCCAGCCACACATCCGTGCCGTGAGACAGACCCGAGATGCGCACCAGCTCCGAGACTGTCGTGGGCCGCGTGTCGTCGAGCATTCCGATTACAAATTTCGTGCCGAATTCCGGGATGCCAAGGGACCCCACGTCGATCCCTCCGTTCTGCTCGGGGGTTATGCCCAGCGCCTTAGTGGAGCTGAAAATACTGAGCACCTTGGGGTCGTTTAACGGGATCCGCGTCGGATCCAGGCCCGTCAGATCCTGCAGCATGCGGATCATAGTCGGATCGTCGTGTCCCAGAATATCGAGCTTTAAAAGGTTGTGGTCGATGGAGTGATAATCAAAGTGGGTCGTGATGATATCCGTCGTCATATCGTTGGCCGGATGCTGCACCGGTGTGAACGTACTGATATCCTCGCCGATGGGCAGCACGACGATGCCGCCGGGATGCTGCCCGGTGCTGCGTCTGATGCCCGTGCAGCCCGCAAGGAGCCTCTCGATCTCGCACCCTCTCTTCGCGACGCCCTTTCTCTCATAATAGTTTTTGACATAGCCGTAGGCGGTCTTGTCCGCCACGGTGGCTATCGTGCCGGCCTTGAACGTCTGCTCGTGGCCGAATATGACCTTCGTGTACGCGTGCGCCTTGCCCTGATATTCGCCGGAGAAGTTAAGGTCGATATCGGGTTCCTTATCACCCTTAAATCCCAGGAACGTCTCAAAGGGAATGTCATAGCCGTCCCGCACCAGCGGCTCGCCGCACCTGGGGCACATCCTGGGCGGAAGGTCGACGCCGCACTTGCCCGCGTGGGCCTTTACGGTCTCGGAATCGAAATCGGAAAACTGACATTTCGGGCAGTAATAATGCGGCGGCAGAGGATTGACCTCTGTGATGCCGGACATGGTCGCCACAAAGGACGATCCCACGGAACCTCTCGATCCCACCAGATACCCGTCCTCCACCGATTTCCAGACGAGCTTCTGTGCGATGATATACATGACGGAATAGCCGTTTTTAATAATGGAATTGAGCTCTCTCTGAAGGCGCTCCTCCACGATCTCCGGGAGCGGGTCGCCGTACATGCTGTGGGCCTTGTTGTAGCAGATCTCCGTCAGCGTCTCATCGGAATGAGGAATGACGGGCGGGCACTTGTCCGGCCGCACCGGGGAGATCACATCCACCATATCCGCTATCCTCTGCGGATTGGTGACGACCACTTCCTCAGCCTTCGCGGCGCCCAGATAGGCGAATTCCCGCAGCATCTCATCCGTGGTGTGCAGATACAGCGGCGCGGGTTCCTCCTCCGCCATCCCCATGCCGTCCTGGATGATATCGCGGTAGATCTCATCCTCCGGATCCAGGAAATGGACGTCGCCGGTGGCCACCACGGGCTTGCCGAGCTGTTCGCCCAGCCGCACGACCTTGCGGTTGAGGTCAAGAAGATCCTCCTCCGTTCTGATCTGCGGATAGCGATCCTGCATGCGGGGAGATTCCAGAAGGAAGCGGTTGTTGCTCCGCGGCTGGATCTCCAGATAGTCGTAAAAGGAAGCGATGCTCGAGAGCGCCTCCTCGCCGCGCTCCTCCAGGATCGCCTCGAACAGTTCGCCCGAGACGCAGGCGCTGCCCACAAGGATCCCCTCCCTGTTTTTCATAAGGAGGCTCTTGGGGATTCTGGGCTTTTTGTAAAAATACTGCAGGTGCGACGCGCTGATCATCTTGTACAGATTGACCCTTCCGGTCTCGTTCTTGGCCAGCAGCACGCAGTGGTGCGTGCGCAGGCGCTTGATCGCGTCCGGATTACGGTCGCTGAGCGCGTTGACCTCCTCAAATGTGTTCGCGCCGCGTTCGGAAAGCATCGTCAGCTCCTTGAGGAAAATACCGGCGGTGCACTCCGCGTCATCCACAGCGCGGTGATGATTGAGCAGCGGGACGCCGAGGATCTTTGCCACCGCGTCCAGTGTGTACTTGGCGTGTCCCGGGAGCAGTACCCTGGAGATGCCCAGCGTGTCGACCGTCGTGAACGGGCAGGGAAGCCCCGTCCGCTCGCAGTTCGAACGCACAAAACCTATATCAAAACTGACATTGTGTCCCACCAGGACACAGCCCTTCGAAAATTCAAGAAAGCGCGGCAGGACCTCTTCGATCCTGTCGGCCTCGATGACCATGTTGTCGGTGATGCCGGTCAGCTGTGTGATCCGGTATGGGATCGGCAGCTCCGGATTGACAAATTCGGAAAAGCGGTCGGTGATGACGCCGTTCTCTATTTTGACGGCGCCGAACTCGATGATCCTGTTCTTTTCCGGGGAAAACCCTGTCGTCTCCAGGTCGAAGATCACATAGGAGTGTCCGCCGACAGGATCCGAAAGGCGCTCATTCTCCCCGATCTCCACGCTCTTTTTGAGATCATCCACCAGATAGCACTCGACGCCGTAGATGACCTTAAAGAACTTCTGCGGATCCGCCGGGGGAAGGCCCTCCTCTTTCCGCCTCTTGTTCTCCGCGGAAAGGAGCGATTCGCGCAGGTGATGCGCGTCGGGAAATGCCTGCACATTGCCGTGGTCCGTAATGGCCACAGCGGGCATGCCCCACTCATAGGCCCGCTTCACGAGATCCTTGCATTCGGAGACGCCGTCCATATCGCTCATCTTCGTGTGCAGATGGAGCTCGACTCTCTTTTGCTCCGCCGTGTCCTCTCTCCGGCTGGTCTGCGCGGGAATCCGCATGATGCCCTGCAGAGATGTCAGCACGACTTCCTTGTCAAAGGTGTCCAGAACGGAATTGCCGCGCACTTTGACCCAGGTCCCCTTTTTCAGCGAACCGAGCAGCTCTTCCTCGTGCTCGGTGGGAATAAAGACCTTGCAGTAGATCGAATCCGTGAAGTCCGTGACGGCGAATTTCACGATGGAGCGCTCGCCGCGAATCTGCCGGCTGTCCGAGGACAGGATCTGCCCGCGGATGACCACCTCGCCGATCTCGTCGATGATGTCGCAGATCGGTGCTGCGTCGTCCGTCACCTCTTTTCCGAAAATAACATCCGGATTGGATGAGCGCCTGAGGGTGTACGCGCGCTTTGCGCCATTCTGACGGCTGCCGTTCTGACGCGTGCTGTTCTGGCGGCTTCCATAATTGCGGCTTTCAGACTTCGCGGTACTCTCCGCGGATCTTTTCGCGCTGTCTGCGGATCGCGTTGCAGATTGTGCCACGCTGTCTGCAGGCTGCGCTGCGGCTTTCCACTCGCCGTCTGCGGATCGCTCCGCAATGTCCGTATATCGCGCCGCTATGTCTGTATATCGCGCTGCGCTGTTATCGGATTTTATATTCTCACTCTCAGTATTTCTGCCGTAGATGCCAAAGGCGGCGTCGGCCCCCGTAAGAGGCACGGGCCCGGCGGACTTCTTCTTTTTCCTCGCGGGTCTTTCCCTTTTGAAGCGCACTTTCAGGTCCGCATCGATCCCGCAGCGCTCCCTAAAGATCCGGTTCAGCGCCTCCTCGAGGCTCCCGGAAAGATCTCTGCTCAGGCACGACTCCTCGATCTCAATGCGGATCGTGTGTTCATCCTCGTAGATCACCTCTGCCTCGCGGAAATACTTTCCCATCACGTGGGAAAAGCTCTCGATCTCCCTTGTCAGGGAGTCATAGTATTCCTCCATCAGGCGCCTGGGCGTGTACTGCGCGCTGAGGTCGTAGTGCTCGTCCAGGTAGACTTCTACCCCCTTCTCCGGGAAGATCTGCCGGGAGATCTCCTCCTGCATGCGCAGTATCCTCCCCTTGTGGATCAGATGGTCCGAATAGAAGCTGACCTTGACCCTGGTGTGCGCGTGATTGGTCGTAAGACGCTCGACCTGCGTCTTGTCAAAATAGTCGCGCAGGTCCGCCCGCACCTCAAGTTTGGGGAATACATCAAAGAAGGGTTTCATAAATCACCGTCAAAAAAATGTTCGTCACTCACTGCTCACTGTGTAAAAGCGCGTCCAGTTCCGCCTCCAGCGCGGGGAGAAGTTCCTCCTCCGGCATTTTGCGGACGATCTCTCCGCGGCGGAACAAAAGGCCGACGCCGTCGCCGCCGGCGACTCCCAGGTCCGCCTCTCTCGCTTCACCGGGGCCGTTTACCGCGCACCCCATGACCGCGACCTTGATGTCCAGCGGATACTTCTGCACCAGCGTCTCCACCTGTCCGGCCAGTCCGATCAGGTCGATCTTCGTCCGGCCGCAGGTGGGACAGGACACGACTTCTATGCCGCCCTTCCTAAGGCCCATCGTCCGAAGGATCTGCCGGGCGGATTTGACCTCCTCCACCGGATCGCCGGTCAAAGAGACGCGGATCGTGTCGCCGATCCCCTCGTACAGAATGATGCCCAGGCCGATGGAAGACTTGATATTGCCGCTCATCAGCGTGCCCGCCTCCGTGATGCCCACGTGCAGCGGATAGTCTGTCTTCTTTGCCAGGATCTCGTGCGCCCTCACGCACATGAGAACGTCGGAGGACTTGATGCTGATCACGATCTGATCGTAACCGCAGTCCTCCACCATGCCGACCTTGTCCAGGGCGCTCTCCACAAGTCCCTCTGCCGTGACGCCGCCGTACTTGGCGATCAGGTCCTTTTCCAGCGAGCCGCTGTTGACCCCGACACGGATCGGGATCTGCCGCTCTCTCGCGCAGCGGACGACCTCCTCGATCTTGTCCCTGCCGCCGATATTGCCGGGATTGATCCGTATTTTGTCCGCGCCGTTCTCCATGGCCGCGATCGCCATCTTATAGTCGAAGTGGATGTCCGCCACAAGGGGGATGTGGATCCTTTTGCGGATCTCCCCGATGGCCTCAGCCGCTTCCTGTGTCGGGCAGGTGCAGCGGATGATCTCGCACCCCGCCTCCTCCAGCCGCAGGATCTGCGCGACGGTGGCCTCCACGTCTTCTGTTCTGGTATTCGTCATGGACTGGATCAGCACGGGATTTCCCCCGCCGATCACCCGGTCCCCTATCTTCACGGTTCTGGTATGGTCTCTGTAAGTCATGGTCTCCTCTGTATTTTTAAACAGCGCTCCGAACGCTTTTTCGTCAGCCGCCAAAGATCTTCGACAGATCGTTGAACATCACGACCACCATTAGCAGCAGCAGCGCGATGATGCCCGCCAGGTGCACATATCCCTCCTTTTCCGGAGGCACAGGCTTTCCGCGGACCGCCTCGATCAGCAGGAACACGAGCCTGCCGCCGTCCAGCGCGGGGAGCGGAAGAAGGTTGACGATTCCGATATTGATGGTCAGCAGAGTCGCAAGGTTCAGCATGGACATGATCAGCACCATCGGTCCGTAGGGACTGGCCTCGGTATAGGTGTCATTGACCACCTCCACGACGCCGACGGGTCCCGCCAGGTCGTCCAGCGAGAAATGTCCGGTAAAAATAGTGCCCAGCGACTTGAACGTGACGCGCACCCAGTATTCCACCTCATAAAAACCGTAGCGGAACACCTCCAGCGCATTGCATTTGTAGAATTCTCCGGCGCCCTGGATGCCGATATAATACCGCTGATCCTCCTCGTTGTAGCGGGGCGTAAGAGTGACTGTCCTGCTTTCGCCGTCCCTCTCATAAGTGATCTCCATCGGCTCGCCGTAATTCATAAAGGACTCCAGACTGACCTCGCGGTAGAGATGGATCCGGCTCCCGTTGATCCTGGTGATGAGGTCGCCGTCCTCGATCCCGGCTTCCTGCGCGGCCGAACCCTCCATGACCTTCTGGATCACGGGAAGATCCGTCCCCGTAAAGGCCACGACGATCAGGGCGATCACATAGCCGAGGATAAAGTTTGCCATGGGGCCGGCCACCACCGTGGCGATGCGGCTCCCCAGGGGCGCGCTCTGAAATGCGTCCGAGGAGAGCATGTCGCCTCCCTGACCGCTTTCCGGGTCCAGCCCCTCAAAAATGCAGGCGCCGCCCAGAGGAAACGCCTTCAGACAAAAGTCCGTCTCTCCCCGCTTCCACGAGTAAAGCGTGGGACCGAAACCGATGTCAAACTCGTTGACACGGATCCCGCCCCTTTTGGCCATCGCGTAGTGCCCGAATTCATGGGAGATCACGATCACGCCGAATATAAGTATGAAAATGATAATGCTGATCAGCCAGTTGCCGCCCAAATTATTCCTTCTTTCTCAGATTACAAAGAACGGGCGAACAAAAGAAATGTCCGCCCTCAAAGATTCCTTCCGTCCGGTTACACTGCTGTCCCCAGCAGCAGGACGCCCGTAAAATAGATCAGAGGCGCCGCGAATATAGTGCTGTCAAGGCGGTCCATGATCCCGCCGTGACCGGGGATCAGGTTTCCGTAATCCTTGATGTTGTGGTCTCTCTTAATGGCGGATGCCGCCAGATCGCCCAGCATGCTCACCAGAGCGCCGACGAATCCCAGGATCATAAAGGGGACCACGAGCTTAGCGCCCTTGTCAAAATGTTGCACGATGAGCGCCACGACCGCGCAGCTCACCATCGACCCGATCACGCCGCCGACCGCCCCTTCGATCGTCTTCTTGGGACTGAGGATCGGCGCCATCTTGTGCCTGCCGAAAGCCATGCCCGCCGCCAGCGCGCAGACGTCGCAGACGGAGCTGCAAAGAAAGATCAGGATATATACAAAGATCCCGTACGGCAGGAGCCTGGCCCTGTAGACAAAGGACAGCATGACCGGCGCGTAGATAAATGAAAAATACGCGGCCATCACGCGGTCCGAATTATACTTCGGAAATGTCAGGACATACACGGCCATAAAGGCGATCAGTCCCATGGACATCATGACGAGCATCAGCAGGTCCGCGTGGTGAAACATCGTCTTCTGATCCTGCGCGTTCAAATACTGGATGAGAAGAAGCCCCGCGTAGTACACGGCTGTCAGAAGTATGCCGAGCACCACGAGCGAATTGCTCTTTTGCGTCTTCGTGTCAGCGCTTCCCTCCGGCGGTATGGTGCCGTCCGCCTTCGGGGTCAGTACACCGCAGGTCTTACAAAGCTCCCAGAATCCGATACTCCCGCACACCGCCATGGCGGCGCCGAGAAGATATCCCTTCCCCACAAGTCCGCACAAAACGACAATCAGGGCGATAACAACACCGCTGATCACTCTTTCTCTCATTATATCAAACTCCCTTATTCGATGACGCCGCCGTATCTCCGCTCTCTGCGGTTAAAGGCGTCGATCGCTTTTTCCAGATCCTCTTTGTCAAAATCCGGCCATGCCGTGTCACAGTAATACAGCTCCGCGTACGCAAGCTGCCACAGCAGGAAATTGGAGATCCTCTGCTCCCCTCCCGTTCGGATGAGGAGATCGGGATCCGGCAGTCCCGCCGTATCCAGATGATCGCTGATCCATTCCTCCGTCAGATCCGAGGGGTCCAGCTCACCTGCCCGCACGGCCTCAGCGCCCTTTCGCACAGCGCGCGCGATCTCATCCCGCGCGCCGTAGTTGATGGCGATCTGGAAAGAAATGCCGGTATTGCCGGCCGTCTCCCGCTCCAGATTATCGATGGACCTGATCAGATCGTCATCCAGCCGCGACTTGTCGCCGATCACGCGGATCCTGACATTGTTTTTGGCGCATTTGGCAAGACTCGTCTTCATGTATGTGCGAAGAAGATTCATCAGGGACTTCACTTCCGAATCCGGACGCGACCAGTTCTCCGTGGAAAAGGCATAGACCGTCAGATACCGGATCCCCATGTGATCCGCGTCCTCCAGGATCTTCTCCACCGTCCTGGCTCCCTGCGCGTGTCCGGCGGTTCTGGGAAGGCCCCGCTTTTTGGCCCAGCGGCCGTTTCCGTCCATGATGATAGCGACATGCGCCGGTATTTTGCGTTCGTCAGCCAATCGGCACCTCCGTTTCAAAAGCACATCTCATCGCAGCGTGTCCGTCGGCCGGCGCCGCGTCACAGAGTTGTGATCTCCTTCGTCTTCTCTTCGATCATCTTGTCGATCTGCTTGATGTACTTGTCCGTCACCTTCTGCAGATCGTCCTGAAGCTCCTCCACCACGTCTTCCGATACGTCCTCGGCCTTTTTGAGCTTCTTGAAGACCTCATTGCCGTCGCGGCGGATATTGCGCAGGGCCACCTTCGCTTCCTCGCCCATCTTCTTGACGTCCTTGGAAAGCTGTTTCCTTCGCTCGCCGGTCAGTTCCGGGAACACCAGACGGATCGACTGTCCGTCGTTGGTGGGATTGATGCCGATATCGGAGGCGCTGATCGCGCGGCTGATCTCCTTGATCATGCGCTTCTCCCAGGGCACGATCTGAATGATCCTTGCCTCGGGGACAGATACGTTGGCGACCTGCTGGATCGGTGTGGGCGATCCGTAATAATCGACGCGGATCTTATCGAGTACGTGAGGGTTGGCGCGGCCGGCCCGCACGCCCTGCAGATCAGACTGCAGATGCACGATGGTCTTGTCCATTCTCTCTTCGTAGGGCTGCATTCTTTCCTTATCCATAGTAACCTCCCAATTTATAAGGCTATACCGTTGTTTACTGACTGTTATAAGCGCTCCCGGCCCTCTTATCTTACGCCGGTCTTACGCTGTGACGGTCGTCCCGTTAAAGTCGCCTGACGCCGCCTTTACGATGCTGTCCTCTTCCTGCAGGGCAAATACACGCAGCGTCATGTGATTTTCCATCGCCAGGATCGAGGCCGTCATATCCACCGCCTGCAGGCCCCTCTCCACGACTTCATGGATCGAGATCCTGTCAAAGCGCCTGGCGTCCGGGTTCCTGGCCGGATCGCTGTCGTAGATGCCGTCCACGTTCTTGGCCAAAAGGATCATGTCCGCCTCGGACTCGATGGCGCGCAAAAGGACGCCCGTGTCTGTGGAAAAATACGGATGCCCGGTGCCGCCTGCGTAAAAGACGACCTTTCCCTCGCCAAAATACTGATTCGCCTTGTCCTTGGAAAAGAGCTCGGTGAAAGCGCCCACCGCGAACGGTGTCATCACGACCGTATCCATCCCCTCTGTCCTGAAGATCTCCGACACATAGATGCAGTTCATGACCGTCGCCAGCATGCCGATCTGGTCCGCCTTGACCCGGTCGATCTCATTGCCGGTGCGCCCTCTCCAGAAATTGCCGCCGCCCGTGACCACCGCGATCTCATCGCCGCGGTCCCTGAGCTTTCTCACCTGTTTGGCCACCCGCCTTACCGTTTCCTCGTCAAATCCCGTCGACTTGGGGCCGGCCAGCGCCTCTCCGCTGAGTTTCAAAACGATCCTGCTCATGTTGTCTGATCCTCCCTGGCAAAGATTATATTCATCAATACATTTTACATTAGATATCCGTCATTTACAAGAACGGCGTCAAAATGCTATACTGATTGAGTTTTTAGGATAAATGTGTATGGAGAAGGAAAAAATGCTGACAAAAAGAGAAGATGTAAGAAATGTTGCGATCATCGCCCACGTCGACCACGGCAAGACCACCCTTGTGGACGGGCTGCTCAAACAGAGCGGCGTGTTTCGGGAAAATCAGGAAGTCCGGGAGCGCGTTATGGACTCCGGCGACATCGAGCGCGAGCGCGGCATCACGATTCTCAGTAAAAATACTGCCGTCTTCTACAAGGGCGTAAAGATCAATATCGTCGACACGCCCGGCCACGCGGATTTCGGCGGCGAAGTGGAGCGCGTCCTCAAGATGGTCAACGGCGTCATCCTTGTGGTCGACGCGTTCGAGGGCCCCATGCCCCAGACCAGGTTTGTCCTCAGTAAAGCCATGGATCTGGATCTGCCCGTGATCGTTTGCATCAACAAGATCGACCGCCCCGGCGCGCGGCCCACGCAGGTCATCGATGAGGTCCTGGAGCTTTTGATGGATCTTGGCGCCAGCGACGAGCAGATCGACTGTCCCTTTGTCTTCGCGTCGGCCAAATCCGGCATCTCGACGCTGGATCTGGGAAGCCCCGGCGCCAGCATGAAGCCTCTCTTTGAGACTATCATCGACTACATCCCCGCGCCCGAGGGAGACCCCGACGCGGGCACACAGATGCTCATCAGCACCATCGACTACAACGAATACATCGGCCGGATCGGCGTCGGCAAAATAGACAACGGTTCCCTCAAGGTCAATCAGGAATGTGTGATCGTCAACCACCACGATCCGGACCAGTGCACAAAAGTCAAGATCAGCAAGCTCTACGAGTTCGAGGGACTGCGCCGCGTGGAGGTGCAGGAGGCCGGCATCGGTTCCATCGTGGCCGTTTCCGGCATCGCGGATCTGCATATCGGCGATACCATCTGTTCCCCCGAGGAGCCGGTGGCCATCCCCTTCCAAAAGATCTCCGAGCCGACCATCTCCATGACGTTCAGCGTCAATGATTCCCCTCTGGCCGGCAAGGATGGCAAATACATCACCAGCAGACACATCCGCGACAGGCTCTACCGCGAGCTGAACACCGACGTCTCCCTGCGGGTGGAGGATACGGACACTACGGAGTCCTTTAAGGTCTCCGGACGCGGTGAGCTCCACCTGTCCGTCCTCATCGAGACCATGCGCCGCGAGGGATATGAATTCGCGGTCAGCAAGGCGGAGGTCATCTACAAGCGCGATGAGAACGGAAAGCTTCTCGAGCCCATGGAGACCTGCTTTATCGATGTGCCCGAGGAATTTTCTCAGGAAACGTCATTCAGAAACTCAGCCAGCGCAAGGGCGAGCTCATCAATATGAGCATTCTTAGCAGCGGCTATACGCGCCTTGAATTTGATATACCGTCCCGAGGCCTTATCGGCTACAGGGGTGACTTCCTGACGGACACCAAGGGAAACGGCATCATGAACACCGTCTTCGACCGCTACGCGCCCTACAAGGGCGATATCGTCTACCGCAAGCAGGGGTCTCTTATCGCCTTTGAGGCGGGCACGGCCGTCGCCTACGGACTCTTTAACGCCCAGGAGCGCGGACAGCTCTTTATCGGAGCCGGCGAGGAGGTGTACGCCGGCATGATCGTGGGCCAGAGCGGCAAGAGCGTCGATATCGACGTCAATGTCTGCAAGACCAAGCACCTGACCAACACGCGCTCTTCCAGCGCGGACGAGGCGCTGCGCCTGGTGCCGCCGCGCATCATGAGCTTGGAACAGGCCATCGAATATGTCGATACGGACGAGCTCCTGGAGGTCACGCCCAATCACCTGCGCCTCCGCAAGAAGATCCTGGATCCGCGCCTGAGAAAGCGTGCCAACATCAGCGCCGCCATGAAAAACGCGGCTGAAGTTGAGTGATCCTTCAGATAATCCAATTAAAAAAAGCGCCATGCCTCATGCAGTCTGTCCTGCGCGGGCATGGCGCTTCTCTCTTCTGATTTTCTAATTTACTTCGCTATCTCCCTCAGGACAAGCTGTCCGTCCTTCTTTTCCACGGCATACAGCGTGCGGCTCTTCAGCTTTTCTCCCCCGTTATAGGGCGAGAGCGCGCTGTTGATTCCTTTGGTGACCTTCACCGTGAACAGATAGCCGTCCTCCTCCAGCGTCTTCTCCAGGGCCGCGCGGTCAAGCTGATCCGCCTTCGCCGCGGAGAGGTCATAATATGCGTGGTCGATCCGGGACCGCTCCACAAAATAGCTGTAGTTGACCTGCTCCCGGTCCCCGTCGCTTCTCTCGTAGGCCAGATAGACCGTGGACTGATCCGGCACATGGTCGGAAATAAAGGCGCCGTCCTCTCTCATATCGATCCACCTGTCGCCGTATATGCCCTGGGGCACCAGAAAATCCATCTTCCCCGGCACCAGAAGGACACATGCCAGCATCATCGCGACGCAGAGCTTCCCGGTATTTTGGCGAATAAGACTATCGCGCCCCCTCAGCCACACCGCAATGAGCAGGATCAACAGGAGTTCGGCCAGAAAATAGGAGCCCATGTATCTGGGAAAACTCCTCATGCTCTTCATCTCCGCCGCTTCAAAACACAGCTCGTAAAGGATCAGCATCATCAGCGCGTAGCCGGCCTCGCCCACCGCGAAGACGGCGCCCAGGACGATGGCCTCTCTCTTGGGAAATCTGTCCTTTAACAGATACCACAGCCCGATCAGCAAAAGGACCGCGATCATGAACGATGTCACGTAAGTGATCGGCTTTATGCCGCTGGCGATATTCGTGCTGAAAAGCGCGGGTATGAATCTCTTTATCATATCCCGGTGCTCTCTGTCCGACGAGTCCGTGACGCACTGCACGAACCGCCCAAGACTAATGGAGCTGCCCAGCTCGAACTGGCGCTGATCCGGATAGCGGGAAACGATCAGATCCCAGGATTTATAATACAGCAAAGCGGCCGCTGCCGACAGGATCCCGGCGATCGCCCCGTCCTTCAGGGCGGCCTTGTCCCTGTCGATCAAAGTACAGGACAGCAGCAGGTACAATAAGGACAGACCGACAAACGCGATCCCCACCTGCTTTGTCCCTATGAGCGCAACGAGCGAAAGGACATACGCGAACCTTCCGAAGTGGCTGCGGTACTCCTTTCTGTAGACCAGAAAAGCGCTGTAAGAAAACATGACCGCGATGATGATGTCTTCATAGATCGAGTTGATCGTGTTGTTGGGATCGCAGAAAGAGATGACCAGCAAAATGATGACCGCGAACATCATCCCCTTTAGCAGATTTAAGGCCCCACTCTTTAATCCGCTCTTCTCTTTCTTTTCCCCCAAAAGCCCGTCCCGGGCCGCAAACCGGTCAAACAGGATGGGAACGATCAGGGAGAGCTCCATCAGATGGAGCGACTGCGCAAGGCCCGGCTCCGAATAGCCAAGCCCCAGTCTTGACCACCCGTACTCATACAGCGCGATGAAGGGCGGATAGTCCTTGTGTCTGTACAGGGTGGATTCGGTCACGCAGTAAAACTGATCCAGGCGAAGCATCTCCTTGACCATCTTCCCCCAGTGCATGAGCTCGTCCCAGTTGTAGAGATTGCGCCCCAGATCCATGACCGTCACGACGATGAAACACCCCAAAAAGGCGTAAAATCCCGGGGACAGGATCAGTTTCCCGTTCCCGCTTCTGCCGCCGTTTTTGACAAAAAAGAGCGGGATCGAGAGGACCGCGAACGCGCACAGGCCTATCATGCCCGGCGTAAACGAATGCAGAAGGCACTGGCTCACATACAGCACAAGCGACATGGAGAACATGGCGGGCGCTACGCACTCTCCGAAAGGCCTTGCCGCGATAAAGCACAGAGATGCCGAGATCATTATTAAAACAGTACAGGGCAAAAAGATCTGCATTCTTCCTCTCTTTCGTCAAATGGCCGGTTGCTCGTCAAATGGCCGGTTGCTCGTCAAATGGCCAGATGCAATACCCTAGTGGCGATGGCAAAATAGACTGACAGCGACACGGCATCCACGATCGTCGTGATCAGAGGACTTGCCATGACAGCCGGGTCAAATCCGAGTCTGTTCGCCAGAAGCGGCAAAAAGCATCCGATCATCTTGGCGAAGAGGACGACGAGAACGAGCGTTGCGCAGACGATCAGGGCGATCTCAACGCCGACCCGGTCAAAGAGCATCAGCTTGACGAAGTTGCAGACCGCAAGTGTCAGTCCGCACAGCCCGGCGACGCGCACCTCCTTGAACAGCGCCTTAAAGGCATCCGTAAATTCGATCTCCCCCAGAGAGATCGCGCGGATGACCGAAACGCTCGCCTGGGATCCCGCGTTGCCGCCGGTGTCCATGAGCATCGGTATATAGGCCGTCAGCACGACATAGGATGCCAGCGCGTTCTCATAATTGGTGATGATCGCGCCGGTAAAGGTCGCGGATACCATCAGGAGCAGAAGCCAGGGCATTCTGTTCCTGTATGTCTCCAGGATCGATGTGCGGAAATAGCTCTTGTCCGAAGGGATGATAGCCGCCATCTTTTCGATATCCTCCGTTGCCTCTTCCTGGATGATATCGACGACGTCATCGATGGTGATAATGCCGACCATGCGGTTCTCATTGTCCACCACCGGCATGGCCGTAAAGTCGTATTTCTGGAACAGGCGGGCCGCTTCCTCCTGGTCCGTCATGGTTCCGATGCTGATCACGTTCTCATTCATGATCTCGCCGATCAGGGCGTCCTGATTGAGAATGACGAGGTACCTAAGCGCCACCGTTCCCAGAAGGACTCTCTGCTGATCCAGCACATAACAGATATTGCACGTCTCGGAATCCAGCGCGATGTTCCGGATGCGCTCGATCGCGTCGTGCACGGTCATGTTGACCTTGAGGTCAACATACTCGACGGTCATGATGCTGCCGGCCGAATCCTCGGGATAACGCAGAAGGTGATTGATATCTTTGCGCGTGTCGGGCCTTGCGTTGGCAAGGAGCCTTTTGACGACGTTGGCGGGCATCTCCTCCAGAAGGTCCGTGGCATCATCGGCCATCAGGTTGTCGATGATGTTGGACGCTTCCTTTTCGGAAAGGGACTGGATGATGTACTGCTGTCCCTCCAGCTCCAGATTGGCAAAGACATCCGCCGCCATATTCTTGGGGAGGATCCGGAATATTCTCAGAGACTCCTCATCTTCCATGTCGTCCATGACTGCCGCGATATCGGCCGCGTTCATGTCTTCCGCTTCCTGTCGGAGCTTCGTGTACTGCTTTTGTTCCAGCAGCTCCCTAAGCGTCTTCTCATAGCCTTTCATGTCGTTCTCCATGACCCTCCTCCTTTCTGCTCGTGCCGGTTTACGGTTATAAAACGGATATGATCATCCCTCCTTAAGGGGGTAAAAACCTTCCTCGACGGTCTCCATCCGCGCGGCGCCGCCGGTCAAAGAAGTGATGCCGGCGCAGATCTCCTCAGCCCGCTCAGCTTCCACCGTGATCTTCATCGCCACATTCTCGGTGTATTCCTGCTCATAGGGCTCTATGGAAGCCTCGCGCAGATAATACAGGAGCTTGTCCAGCATCCCATACGGGATCTGAAGCCGAATGACTTTGCACATGCACATGCGCGCGATTTGCGCATTCGCCGCGGCCGCCTGCGCCGCCTGCGTGTAGCTGCGCACCAGACCGCCCGTGCCCAGAAGCGTCCCGCCAAAATATCTGGTCACGACGACCACAACATTTTTAAGTCCGGCGCCGTCGATCACCTTCAGGATCGGAATGCCCGCCGTGCCGGAGGGCTCCCCGTCATCCGAAGCCTTTTTCTGCGCTCCGTCCGGCCCAAGGATCCACGCGTAGCAGTGGTGCCTCGCGTCGTAGTACTTTTTGCGGGCGGCAGCCACTACAGCGGCCGCCTCCTCCTCGGACTCCACATGTCGGATCTCCCCGAGAAACCGCGATTTCTTCTCTGTATATTCTCCGAAGCCCGCCTGACTGACCGTGCGGTACTCTGCGTTTTTTCCGGCCATCCCACTCATTATATACCTTCTGTGAAAATATAGACATACGACCGATTGCAAAAAAAGAAGAACCCATCTGCCATAATGTACAATTACTAGCAAATCGGTTCTTCTCAGAGCTGGCAACGAGAATCGAACTCGTGACCTCCGCACTACCAATGCGACGCACTACCGACTGTGCTATGCCAGCAATTCATTGCCTTTCACGCAACGAAGTTATGGTAGCACAGGGATTTTGGCTTGTCAACCTGCAATATTTAATGCGCGGTCACCGGTTCGTCAGTCCTTAGTCGGAAGATTTTTTCTTGCTGCTGCTCTTTTTAGACGATGATTCTTCCTTCTTCTTGGACTCTTCTTTCTTCTTGGCCTCTTCTTCCTTCTTCTTGGCTTCTTCCGCCTTCTTCTTGGCCTCTTCTTCCGCCTTGCGCCTCTCTTCCTCTTCTCTTCTCTTCATCTCGAGATACTCTCCGTAGTGGACGGAGCAGTACTCATCGCTGTCCGGCAGATAATCCTCGTCAAAATACTCCGTGACGGCGGGGCAGATCCCGCCAAAGGGCTTTTGTCCGGATACCTTGCAGACTGTCCTGGTCTCAATGCCGCCGGGCTCTTCAAATTCGCTCCATTCGTCATTGCCGGGCAGCCGCTCCATAACGGAGCGCCATACCGTCTTGGCAAGGGCCTGTTCCTGACTGCTGGTCAGGTCCACGTTGTTGTCGTAGCCCGCCCAGGTCGTCGCGGTGTAATTGGTCGTAAATCCGCAAAACCACACGTCGTTCTCATCCGAAGTCGTACCGGTCTTACCTGCGATCTCCGTGGATCCGAAGTTGACGGCTGTGCCGGTGCCCTCTTCCACCACGTCCTCCATGGCAGAAGTCAGAAGCCAGGCCGTCGTCTCCTTGAGGACGCGGTGCGTCTCCGCGCTCTCACTGCTGTCCAGAATCACATTGCCGTCGTGATCCTCGACAATAGTGTAGAGCTTGGGCTCGATATAGACGCCGCCGTTGGCGATGGTCGCGTACGCGGCGTTCAGCTCAATATTCTTGACGCCGTATGTGATGCCGCCCAGCGCCAGTGTCTGGTTGACATCCGTATAGGTGCTGCCGTTGATATCCACGCCGTCCACCAGGGTCGAAATACCGAATTTCTGCGCGTACTCATAGCCCAGCCTGGGGCCGATCTCTGTCAGTACTTTGACCGTAACGATATTCATGGAATCCACGATTCCCTGCCGCACTGTGGAGAGGCCGCGGTAGCCCTTGTACCAGTTCCTGACCGGCACGCCGCTGTCGTAGCTGAAAGCTTCATCCACTTCGGAGGAAGCCAGCGTGTACTCGCCGGTATCCAGCGCGGGCGCGTAAGTCGTAATGACCTTAAATGTGGATCCGGGCTGACGGAGCGTGTCCGTCGCGCGGTTGAGCGTGCGGTTCGCGTTCTTGTCCCCGCGTCCTCCGACCATGGCCAGCACATGTCCTGTATGCTGATCCTCCACCGTCAGGGAGATCTCCGGCTGCGGCGCCAAAGAGATCGATTCTGTGTACTTCTGCCCCTCTTCCACGATGGAATTGCGGTATTCCTCCACGTCGTCCCTGGCGTCCTCTTCGGAACTGTACATAAGACTCGCGTCCCAGTCGCGTTCCGCCAGCCAGTTTGCCATCGTGTTGCTGTCATAGCTCTGCGTCGTCCCGTCATTTCCGATGACGGAGAGCCTGTAGCTCAGGATATAGCGGACATAATCGGGATAGTTGCCGGAATCCTCCGCGCACTCCTCGTCACAGATCTTCTGGATCTCGGGATCCTGCGTGGAGTAGATCTTGAGGCCGCCGCTGTAGACCAGCGCGAACGCCTCATCCTCCGAATAGCCGGCGTCCTCCTGAAGGTCCTTTAGGACCTGCGTCTGCAGCGCGTCGACAAAATACGAATTGATCTTGTTGTCCTCTACCTGCTTCTTGATGTTGACTTCCTGGATGCGGTCGTAAACATCGTCCGCCAGCGCTTCCTTGTACTGCGAGTTGTCGATGTATCCCTGATCGAGCATATACTGCAGGACCGTCTCCCGGCGCTGCTCGTTGTTCTTAGGATTCGTGATCGGATCGAACTGCGTGGGGTTCTGGGGGATGCTGGCCAGCACGCTGCACTCCGAGATGGACAGGTCATTGCAGGGCTTGTCAAAATACCGCTGCGCCGCCGCCTCTACGCCCAGTGTGCCGTGCCCCAGGTTGATGGTATTGAGGTAATTGAGCAGGATCTCGTCCTTGCTCATCTTCTCCTCCAGCTTCAGGGCCAGATACTGCTCCTGCAGCTTTCTCTTTACTCTCTCCGTATTGGTCTCATTGGTCCAGTCAGTGAACACATTGTTCTTGATCAGCTGCTGGGTGATGGTACTGGCGCCCTCCGAAAAGTTGCCGCTGGAGAGGCCGATCACAGCCGCCCTGAGAATGCCCGGCACGTCAATGCCGTGATGCTGATAAAAACGCTCGTCCTCGATGGCGACAAAGGCATGCGCCAGATCGGGCGTTATCTTGTCCCCGGAAACGGGGATGCGGTTTGAATCGGAGGAGACCAGCTTCGCTGTCTGATTTCCGTCCGCGTCATAAACAAAGGAGGAAAACCCTTTGGGACTGACGTCAATGGTACCCATATCCGGCGAACTGTCCAGAACGCCGCGGAAGGCACCCAGACACAGCGCGCCGGCACAAAGACAGGCGCCTATAACAACAACCAGCAGGACCTGTCCGGCGCCTACAAGGATCTTTCTGACCCTCTTCCGGCTCTTTGACTGCAGGTGCTCCTGCCTGTTGCGAATTCCTAATCTTCCATAATTCATGAAGAAACAATCCTTTCTTCCTTCGACTTCCGTCAGTGTAAGATCTCGACGAGATCAGATATTCCATTTGTGTATTATATCATTAAGCCGCCGCCAAATAAAGGACTTCACGAAATTGTCATATTTCTATCCAATATCTTGTGCTATAATACCGTGGACCGGCTAATAATGCCGCGTAAAACGATTAAACGGTAAAATGGCTTAGGGGGGCAGCTTAGGGCTTCATGGCGCTGTGTGCCTGCCGGAACAGCTTAGGGGCAGCTTAGAACTTCATGGCGCTGTGTGCCTATATAAGCCATAGGAGAAATAAATATGATCGTAATTTGCATTCCGGCTTATGAGCCGAATCAAAATCTTATAGATTTAATCGAATCCCTTGAAAACCTTGATCTGACCCGCATTGTCATCACGGATGACGGGAGCGGCAGTCAATTCACGCCTGTATTTGCCAAGGCGGAAGAAATGGGCAGCACAGTCGTGCGCCACGAGCGTAATTTTGGCAAGGGCGCTGCCCTTCGCACCGCCATCGAGAAGGCGCAGGCCGTCTACGGACCCGGGATCGATATTGTCACGGCTGACTCGGACCTGCAGCATACGCCGCGGGATATCCGCAGGGTCGCGGACGCGCTGGAATCCAATCCCGGGTGCCTTATTCTCGGCGTGCGGGATTTTGACAGCGCAGAAGTGCCCGCAAGGAGCAGCTTCGGCAATCGCTTCAGCTCTGCCTTTTTTAAGGCGGTGACCGGCATCCGCTGCGCGGACACACAGACCGGACTGCGGGGCATCCCCTCTTCGCTCCTTCCCCTCGCCCTGCGCGAAAAGGGCGATCGCTATGAGTACGAGATGAACTTCCTGATGGATGCCGTCAAAGAGACGGGCCTGGTGATGATCCCCATTGAGACCGTCTACAGAGATGACGCGCCCAGCCACTTCCGTGTGCTGCGCGACTCCGTGAGCATCTATCGCCGCCCGCTCCTGCGCCTTGGCGCCGGCCTCGCCGCGAGCACCATCGTCATCACCGTGCTCTACACGCTCTTTGAGCACGACAGCATTTGAAAACCATTGAATACTATTAAGAGCTGCATTTGAATAATATAAATTGCACCATTTGGATACTATTAAGTTATGAAGAAAAGCGATCAAGATCGGTCACGCCGCGATTCGCGCCCTGACCGGCCCGCACAAAAATTCCGCCGCACATGGGGAATCATATTTTCGGTCCTTCTGATCGCCTACGTCGCCTGGACCCTGCTGGACGCCTTCGTGATTCCGCAAAACATCATCGAAGCGTCCTCAGTCAAAGATTTACAGGACAACGCGGACTCGCAGCCGGACGCGGACTCACAGGACAGCGCAGACTCGCAGCCGGGCGCGGACTCACAGGACAGCGCGGATTCGCAGCCGGACGCGGACCCGGTTCCTTCTGAGCCGATCATTACGGATCACAGCTACAAGGATGACAGTATTTCGATCGAGATCACCACGACCCGCTACCTGGACACGACCATTTACACAGCGGACGTGGTGCTGCAGGATCCGCTGTACTTTGGGACCGCGCTGGCCCAAAACTCTTTCGGGCGCAATCTGACGGATACAACATCCAATATGGCCCGGGAACATAACGCGATCTTCGCGGTCAACGGCGACTATTACGGATTCAGGAGCAACGGTTATGTCATGCGGGGCGGCTATCTGTACCGCTCTGAACCTCTGGGCGACCCGGACCAGGAGGATCTGGTCCTTTATCGCGACGGCTCCCTCGCCGTCATCCGCGAGGAAGAAGTGAGCGCGGAGTCCATTGCTGAGACGGAGGCGACTGACATATTTTCCTTCGGGCCGGCCCTTATTCTTGACGGCGAGATCTGCGTAAAAAAGGGCGAAGAAGTGGACCGCGCGCAGGTCACCAATCCCCGCACGGCCATCGGCCTGATCGAACCCCTTCACTATGTCTTTGTCGTGTCGGACGGGCGTACCGAAGAGAGCCACGGCCTGTCCCTTTTGCAGCTGGCGCAGTATATGAGCGGTCTGAACTGCACACTCGCCTATAACCTGGACGGCGGCGGTTCTTCCACCATGTGGTTTAACGGGCAGGTCCTCAACCGCCCCACGACCTTTGGCGACAAGATTGCGGAGCGCGCGCTCAGTGACATCATCTATATTGGTAGAGATTGAATCA
>CAJOLP010000012.1 GCA_905235465.1 uncultured Lachnospiraceae bacterium
TTGCTTATGGCAAAGAACTGTTAACCGGAGCGCAGGAGGGAAATGCAAATGGGAGCAAAGAAAGATATTGATTGGAGTAATCTCGGATTTGATTACCATGTGACGGACAAGCGTTATGTGTCCATGTATCAGAACGGCGCGTGGGACGAAGGAAAGCTGATCAGCGACGACAAGATCGTGATGAGCGAGGACGCGGGCGTTCTGCAGTATTCACAGTCCGTATTTGAGGGACTCAAGGCCTACACGACACAGGACGGCAAGATCGTATGCTTCAGACCGGATCTGAACGCGGAGAGAATGTATGATTCCGCGCAGTATCTTGAGATGCCCCCCTTCCCGAAGGACCGCTTTGTCGACGCGGTCGTGGAGACGGTCCGCGCCAACGACGCATGGGTGCCGCCTTACGGGACCGGCGCGACCCTCTACATCCGTCCCTTTATGTTCGGTTACAGCCCCGTGATCGGCGTCAGCCCCGCGGAGGACTATATGTTCCGTATTTTCGTGACGCCTGTCGGCCCTTACTTCAAGGGCGGCGCAAAGCCGATCGTGGTCAGGGTCAGTGATTATGACCGCGCGGCCCCCAGAGGAACCGGCCACATCAAGGCGGGCCTCAACTACGCCATGAGCCTGCACGCCATCGTGGACGCCCACAACAAGGGCTTTTCGGAGAACATCTACCTGGATCCCGCCACGAGGACCAAGCTCGAGGAGACCGGCGGCGCGAACATTCTGCTGGTGGACGCGGACAACACGCTTGTCATTCCCAAGTCCACAAGCATTCTTCCTTCCATCACACGCCGCTCCCTGCACTATGTGGCGGAGAATTACCTGGGCATGAAGGTCGTGGAGAGAGAAGTACTGCTTTCCGAGGTCATGGGCGGCGAGTTCAAGGAGTGCGGCCTGTGCGGCACGGCGGCAGTTATTTCCCCGATCGGCCGGATCAACGACCACGGCAAGGAGTTCACGTTCTCCAACGGCATGGAGAAGATCGGACCGGTCATGGGCAAGCTCCTGGACACCCTGACAGGCATCCAGATGGGCAGGATCGAAGCGCCTGAGGGCTGGATCAAGGTGATCGAGGAATAAAGTACAACTGCGGACAACAGCAAGGGAAGTCATGCTCTCCCGCGGACGGCGCGTCCGCGGGAGAGATCTTTGATGAAAGCGCTTTGAGACGAAAGGATCGTAAATTATGAAGGCATTGATACTCGCGGCGGGTTTTGGAAAGCGCCTGCGCCCGATCACGGACACGATACCCAAATCCATGGTGGAGGTGAACGGCACACCGCTTCTGTGCAACGCGCTGAACAATGTGACGGCGTGCGGGATCACGGAGATCGGCATCGTCGTGGGACATATGGCGGACTATATCCGCGGGCAGATCGGCAATGAGTGGAACGGCGTGCCGGTGCGGTATTTTGAAAACAAGAGATACCTGGAGACCAACAACGTGGTCTCGCTGGCCGAGGCCGCCGCTTTTTGCGACGACGATATGCTGATGCTGGAATGCGACATCTATTATCACAAGGAGATGATCGAGAAGCTTATGGCCGGCGGCGGGGAGTGCTCGATCCTGGTCAGCCCCTTTAATCCCGCGACCATGGACGGCACGGTGATCCGCGTTGACGGGGACAGCGCGGTGGAGCTCATCCTGGGCAAATGGCAGGGAGAGGACTTCGATTACAGCGGCACGCGCAAGACGGTCAATATGTACCGGTTCACGAAGGAGTTCGTGCGGGACAAGTATATGCCGCTGGTCCTTTGGTATGTGCGGTGCATGGGCGAGAACAGCTACTATGAAAAAGTACTGGGGAGCCTGATGTACTACAGAGAGTGCGATATGCGCGTCGTGGAAGTGCCCGAAGAGATGTGGTGCGAGGTGGACGACGCGGAAGATCTGGCGCGTGCGCGCGCGAGGTTCGGTAAATAACCTTAAGACCCAAAAGATAAACTTAAAAAGGATTGGAGAACAGCAATGAGTGAAAAGAAGATGATGCTCGGCAATGCGGCGATCGCGCGGGGCGTATGGGAAGCGGGCGTAAAGGTCGCCTCGGCCTATCCCGGAACCCCCAGCACGGAGATCAGTGAGGAGCTGGTGAAATACCCCGGCGTCTACGCGGAGTGGGCGCCCAACGAGAAGGTCGCGACGGAAGTGGCGATCGGCGCCTCCCTGAGCGGCGTGCGGTCTTTTGCCACCATGAAGATGGTGGGCCTGAACGTGGCGGCCGATCCGCTGTATTCGTTCTCTTACGTCGGCGTGACCGGCGGCATGGTCATGGTGGTCGCGGATGACCCGGGCCTTTACAGCTCCCAAAACGAGCAGGACACCAGAATGGTCTGCCGCGCCGCGGCGGTGCCGTGCCTGGAGCCCGCGGACTCCCAGGAGGCCAAGGATTACATCAAGTACGCCTATGAGATCAGCGAGCGGTTTGACACGCCGGTGATCGTCCGCACGACCACGCGTCTGGCCCACTCCCAGTGCGAGGTGGAGCTGTGCGAGCGGCAGGAGATCGAGGATAAGCCCTACGAGCGCAATATCCAAAAGACCGTCATGATGCCCGGCATGGCCAAGAAGAGACATCTGGTGGTGGAGCAGCGCATGAAGGATCTGGCGGAATATGCCAATACGGCTCCCTTTAATACCGTGGAGATGGGGGACCTTAAGCTGGACGGCAAGAAGGTCGGCTTCATCACGGAGGGCATCGCCTATCAGTATGTCAAGGAGGCATGTCCGAACGCCTCGATCCTGAAGCTGGGCATGTGCAATCCTCTGCCCAGAAAGCTCATCGAGGATTTCGCCTCCAAAGTGGATGTTCTCTATATTTTTGAGGAACTGGAACCGGTGGTCGAGGAGCAGGTCCGCTCCTGGGGCATCCCCTGCATCGGCAAGGACCTCTTCACGATCCAGGGCGAATACAGCGCGAATATGATCCGCGAGCGCGTTCTGGGTCAGGACCTTCATCTGGGGAAAGAGCCGGAGATCCCGGCCCGTCCGCCGATCCTGTGTCCCGGCTGTCCGCACCGCGCGACCTATTCGGTCCTTAACAAGCTCAAACTCCACGCCGCGGGCGATATCGGCTGCTACACGCTGGGCGCCCTCGCGCCGCTGAACGCAGTGGACACCTGCATCTGCATGGGTTCGAGCATTTCCTCCCTTCACGGCATGGAGAAGGCGAAGGGACACGATTTCATCAAGAACTGGGTGGCCGTTATCGGCGACTCCACATTCATGCACACGGGCATCAATTCGCTGATCAACATGTTTTACAATCAGTCCCACGGCACCGTGATCATTCTGGACAACCGCACGACCGGCATGACCGGCCACCAGGATCACCCGGCAACGGGCAAGACGCTTTCGGGCGAGATCGTGCCGGCGGTGGACTTCAAGGATCTCTGCAACGGCATCGGCATCCGGAATGTCCATGTGGTGGATCCGTTTGATCTGGACGCAATGACGAAGACGGTCAGGGAAGAAGTGCAGAAGGACGAGCTGTCTGTGATCATCGCGAAGGCGCGCTGCTCAAGGACCAGAAGCACCCCTACAAGGTGGAGGCGATTTCGGAGAAGTGCGTGCACTGCGGCGCCTGCCAGCGGCCCGGCTGCCCCGCGCTCACAAAGAATGAGGACGGCTTTATCGCCATCGATCCGACGATGTGCAACGGCTGCGGCCTTTGCATGAGTCTGTGCAAATTCGGCGCGCTCCGGCAGGTCAATGCGTAAACACAGCTTTCGCGCACGGACCACAAAGAGACGTAGCTGTCAGTCACTGCATATCAGTTTTAAATGGGATCTGACCCAGGAATAGAGGTTCAAATGACTAAGAATATTATGATCGTAGGCGTCGGCGGACAGGGAACGCTGCTGACCAGCCGGATCCTCGGCGGCGTCATGGAGAATGCCGGATATAAGGTTAAGGTATCGGAAGTACACGGAATGGCACAGCGCGGCGGGAGCGTCGTGACATTCGTCCGCTACGGGGATTCCGTCGCGGAGCCCATCGTGGAGGAGGGACAGGCGGATGTCCTGATCGCCTTCGAGCGCCTGGAGGCGCTGCGCTACGCGCACTTCCTCAAAAAGGACGGCGTCCTCATCGTCAACGACTGGCGGATCGATCCGATCTCCGTGGTGATGGGAACCGCGCAGTATCCGGAGAACATCATCGAGAATCTGGAAAAGGACCACACGGTCTACAAAATCAACGGAATGGAGGAGGCCCTCAGGCTCGGCAATTCCCGCGTCTTTAACAACGTGGTGCTGGGTATGGCGGCCAGGCACATGGATTTCTCCAAGGAGGAATGGCTGAAGGTCATCGAGGAGAAGGTGCCGCCCAAGACAGTGGATATCAATACCAGGGCTTTCCTGGTGGGGTATGAGAAATAACGGAAAAATGTAAAATGTGCCCTTGCGCCTGATCTCCAAACATGGTATGATTTAATTCCGTGGGATTTGTCCCGCTGTTTTTCCTTGCTCTCTATCCGATAGAGGGCCAGAGACCATAAGGAGGTAAAAGACACATGAGCAAATACGAGTTAGCCGTTGTTGTGAATGCGCAGATTGACGATGAAGCAAGAACAGCTGTGATCGACAGATGCAAAGATCTGATCGCCCGTGAAGGCGGTGAGATCGGCGAAGTCGAGGAATGGGGAAAGAAGAAGCTCGCTTATGAGATTCAGAAGATGAACGAAGCGTACTACTACTTCATCCCGTTCGATGCTGAAGGCTCCGCGATCGCCGAGATCGAGGGCCGCATGCGCATTATGGACAATGTCATCCGATATCTGTGTGTTAAGAAAGACGAGGCTTAACAGAAAGCAGAGGTCAGAATGAACAGAGTAGTTTTGATGGGGCGCCTGACGAGGGACCCCGATGTCAGATACGCGCAGGGCGACAATCCCATGTGCATCGCCAGATACACACTCGCTGTGGATCGCAGGTTTGCACGCGGTAACAACGGGAACGACGGCAATAGTGCCGACTTTATCCCGTGCGTCGTCTTTGGCAGATCAGCGGAGTTCGCGGAGAAATATCTTCGCAAGGGAACCAAGATCGCCGTAACAGGAAGGATCCAGACCGGAAGCTACACGAACCGTGAGGGCGTGAAGGTCTATACCACAGAGGTCGTGGTAGAGGATCAGGAATTTGCCGAGAGCAGGAACGCGGCCGGCGGCAGCCAGGGCGGCTATAACGGCGGTCAGGGCAGCTACAACGGCGGCCAGGGCAGCTACAACGGCGGTCAGGGCGGCTACAACGGCGGCCAGGGCAGCTATGGTAACGGCGGCCAGGCCGGCTATAACGGCGGCAGCCAGAGCGCTCAGGGCAATGCGCAGGCCGGCAGCGGCGCAGGCGCAGATGCAAATGTACCCGGCGGCGCGCAGGACGGTTCCCAGGACAGCCTGGACGGTTTCATGAACATCCCTGAAGGGATCGACGAGGAACTCCCTTTTGCCTGATCACACAGGATCACAGATCGCGTAGGACATAAAGAAACGCGGTTCCGGGCACGGCCCGGCAGGTATAGGAGGAAGAAATGGCTTATAACGATAAGAAGGAAGCGCCTTTCAGGAAGCGCAACAACTTCCACAGAAAGAAAAAAGTCTGTGTATTTTGCGGCAAGGACAATGTGATCGATTACAAGGACACTGCGAAGCTCAACAAGTATATCTCTGAGAGCGGCAAGATCCTTCCCAGAAGGATCACAGGCACCTGCGCAAAGCACCAGAGAGAGTTGACCTCTGCCATCAAGAGAGCACGTCATCTCGCGCTGATGCCCTACACAGAGCGCTGAGCGGCGGCTGCGGCAGGCAGCAGATATAGTTTCAGGAATGCAAGGCCTTTTTCCCGGGTACGGGAGAGAGGCCTTTGTTTTTTGTGAGTTTTCTTTTATACGTATCAATGATATAATTTGTCATATGATGTTTACAGACATATTGCGGTCAATCACGCGCGGATAAGGAGAGATCTATGAAACTTGAGATTCCGGAATCCTTCTATGAGGAGGAAGAGCGCTGCGGATATGTTGTGTCCGAGAAGATGAAAAAGATCTGGGCCGTTGAGCTGGATCTGCTGTATCAGCTGCAGCAGGTCTGCGAGAAGTACGGTATCCGGTATTTTGCCTCCGGGGGAACGATGCTGGGCGCGGTGCGCCACGGTGGGATGATCCCCTGGGACGACGACATCGATATCATGATGATGCGCGATCAGTACGACCTTCTGTGCGAGCACGCGGACGAGTTCGAGGATCCCTACTTCTTCCAGACTTTCTACACGGACGAGGGCTATTTCCGCGGCCACGCGCAGCTTCGCAACAGCAATACGACGGCGGTCCTGCGGGATGAGCTGGACAAGGGATATAAGTTCAACCAGGGAATATTTATCGATATTTTCCCCCTGGACAATGTGGTGCGCAAGCGCAGCCTCTGGAAGAAACAGGTGGAGCGCATCGATCAGTTCCGGGAGCAGGCCAAGATCCTGTACAGGACGACGAAGGGATATGATCCCGCTGAGGCTTCCTCGCTCCGCTCAGCCGCCCACCTGGTCATGCCGGCCGTGAGTCTTATTTATGACTACAGAACGGCCTATGCCCTCTTTGAGCACGAATGCCGCCGCTACAACGACCGCAGAACGCGCTATGTGGGCAAGATCAGCTTCATGCCGGAAGGTTTGAAGATGTATGATCTGCGCTGGGAGTTCAACGGCGTGATCTATATGGATTTTGAGATGCTCAGGATCCCCGTTCCGGAGGGGTACGAGCTTCACCTGCGCAGGCAGTACGGGGACTATCACAAGTTTGTGATCGGCACGGCTGATCACGGCGGTCTGATCTTTGACCCGGACACCCCGTATAAAGAGTGGCTGCGCAGATACAGAGAAAGCGGTGAGGAACAGCCCGAATGAGCAGTCAGGAGAAACGAAAGAAAAAGATCAGTTCCTTTTTCAGGATACCACTTTTGCTGGGCGTTATATTGGCTGTGATCACGGTGCTGGTCTACTTTATCGACTGGCCGGTGGGCGTGATCCTCACGGTCTATATGGCGGTCTACTTTGTGAGCCTGTGGCTCCTGTACAGAAATAACAGCGAGATCCTGCGCCGGGAGATGGTGGATTTTGCCACGCAGTACGGCCAGGTGCAGAAGGAGATCCTTCGCACTTATGATGTGCCCTACGCGCTGCTGGATGAATCCGCAAGGGTCCTGTGGATGAACGACGCGTTTAAGGATCTGGCGCACGGGTCCATTCGCTACGGCCGCTCGATCACGTCCCTGATCCCCGCGCTGCGCAAGGAGATCCTGCCTGTCGGTGAGAAGCAGATTCACGTTCCGGTAGATCTGGCGGGGACGGATTACACGGCGACCATACGCAGGATCCCCATGGAGGATATGCTGACGCCCAATACAATGCTGGATGAAACGATACAGCAGGGCGCCCTGATGTCGCTGTTTCTTACGGACGATACGGCGGCCAGGATCGCGATCCGCGAGGTGGACGATCAGAGCGTCGTGATCGGCTTTATTTATATCGACAACTACGAGGAGGCCATCGACCCGCTGGAGGACGTGCGCAAATCCCTGCTGGTCGCGCTGATCGACCGGAAGGTGACCAAGTACATCGCCTCCATCGACGGCATCTGCAGCAAGATGGAGAAGGACAAGTACCTGATCGTCATCCGCAAGAAGTCGCTCCGCACACTGGAGGAGGACCACTTCGAGCTTCTTGAGGACGCCAAGACCGTGAAGGTCGGCAATGAGCTTGCCATCACGCTCAGCATCGGTATCGGTCTGGACGGCCTCACCTACGCGCAGAACTATGAGTTTGCCCGCAACGCCATCGATCTGGCCCTGGGCCGCGGCGGCGATCAGGCTGTCGTCAAGGCGGGCGACAATATCACCTATTACGGCGGCAAGAGCCGTCAGGTGGAGAAGAACACGAGAGTGCGCGCGAGAGTCAAGGCGCAGGCGCTCAAGGAGATCCTGGGCACAAAGGATGTGGTGCTCATCATGGGACACCGCCTGGGCGATCCCGACAGCTTCGGCGCGGCGCTGGGCGTCTACCGTATCGCCAGGTGCCTCAACCGCGAGGCGCACATCGTGATCAATGAAAGGAGCACATCCGTCGACCAGGTCATAGGCCTGTTTGAGAACAACGATGAGTACGAGAACGACATGATCATCGACAGCGCGGAGGCGCTGGAGACAAATACGGACAATGCGGCTCTCGTCGTCGTGGATACGAACCGGCCGGGGATCACGGAGTGCCCGGAGCTCTTAAAGCGGTGCAAGGCGATCGTGGTGCTGGATCATCACCGTCAGGGCAAGGAAGTGGTCGAGAACGCGACGCTCTCCTATATCGAGCCCTATGCCTCCTCCGCCTGCGAGATGGTCACGGAGATACTGCAGTACATCGGGGAGGACATCAAGATAAGGCCCGAGGAAGCCGACGCCATCTACGGCGGCATTGTTGTGGATACCACGAACTTTACGAACAGAACGGGCGTGAGAACGTTCGAGGCGGCCGCTTTCCTGCGCCGCAACGGCGCGGATGTCTCCAGAGTGCGCAAGCTCTTCAGAGAGGACGTGGACGAGTACAAGGCCAGGGCCGATGTGGTCTCACATGCCCAGATCTACGAGGGCGTCTACGCCATCTCTGTCTGCACGGCAAAGAATGTGAAGAGCCCGACCGTCGTCGGCGCGCAGGCCGCCAACGAGCTGCTGGATATCAACGGCGTCAAGGCAAGTTTTGTGTTCAGCGAATATCAGTCGCTCATCTTTGTCAGCGCCCGCTCCATCGACGAGGTGAACGTGCAGCTGATCATGGAGAAGATGGGCGGCGGCGGACACCTGAGCGTTGCCGGCTGTCAGCTCAAGGATACGACGATAGAAGAGGCCATCGATCAGCTTAAATCGGTCATCGATGAGATGACAAAGAAGGGAGAATTATAATGCAGGTTATCTTATTACAGGATGTAAAATCTCTTGGCAAAAAGGGAGATCTGGTGAAAGTCAACGACGGATACGCGCGCAATTACATCATTCCCAAAAAGCTGGGAGTGGAGGCGAACGAGAAGAACCGCAATGAGTTAAAGCTTCAGAAGAAGCACGAGGAAAAACTGGCGGCGCAGAAGCTCGCTCAGGCGCAGGCGCTGGCGGAGGATCTGCAGGGCCGCACGATCAAGCTCAAGATGAAGGCGGGAGAGAACGGCAAGGTCTTCGGTTCCATCGCGGGGAAGGAGATCGCCGCGGCGGCAAAAGAGCAGCATGACCTGGATCTGGACAAAAAGAAGATCCAGCTTCAGGATCCGATCCGTTCCTTCGGCACGTTTGAAGTGCCGATCAAGCTTCACCCGCAGGTGACAGGAACGCTGCATGTCGTCGTGATCGAGGCGTAAACGCCGTTACAGGAAAGTTTGCACAATGGCAGAAGAAGATGTGATCAAAAGGGTGATGCCCCATAATCTGGAAGCGGAGCAGTCGGTGATCGGCGCCATGCTTATGGACGGCGAGGCAATCGATATCGCAGCGGAAATGCTTGAGGAAGAGGATTTCTACGCGCGTCAGTACGGGGCGTATTTTGCCGCGATCGTCGGCCTGCACAGGCAGGGAGAGGCGGTAGATCCCGTGACGCTGCAAAGCGCGCTGAAGGACAAAAATCTCCCGCCGGAAGTATACGGAAGCGACGTGATCATGGATCTGATCGATCAGGTGCCCACATCCGCGAATATCCGGTCCTACGCGTCCATCGTGGCGGACAAGTCAATGCTCCGGAAGATGATCAAGGCAAATGAGGAGATCGCCGGCGCGTGCTATTCCCAGTCGGAGGGGACCGGCGCGATCATGGACCGCGCCGAGAAGAGGATCTTTGAGATCTCTCAGAGCAGAAATGTGACCGGATTCACACCCATCAGGCAGATCGTCATCAACGCGATGAAAAGGATCGAGGAAGTGAGCCAGATCCGCGGCAATGTGACGGGCCTCCCCACCGGCTTTACCGACCTGGACAACCGCACGGCAGGCCTCCAGCCCTCGGACTTCATTCTCATAGCGGCCAGGCCCTCCATGGGAAAGACCGCGCTCGCCCTCAACATCGCGGAGCATCTGGTGATGCACGAGGACAAATGCGTCGCGATCTTTTCGCTGGAGATGTCCAAAGAACAGCTGGCCAACCGTATTTTTTCCCTGGAGTCCCATGTGGACGCCCAGAAGATCCGGACCGGGGACATGAACGAGAAGGAGTGGAATGAGCTGGTCAGTGTCGCGGGGAGCCTTGGCGAGAGCAAGATGATCATCGACGACACGCCCGCCATCACCGTGCCGGAACTGCGCTCCAAGTGCCGCAAATACAAGATGGAATATGACCTTGAACTGGTGATCATCGACTATCTGCAGCTGATGAACGGGAGCAGCAAGGGAAATGATTCCAGGCAGCAGGAGATCTCCGAGATCTCGCGCTCCTTAAAGGCGCTGGCCAGAGAACTGAATGTGCCCATCATCGCGCTGTCCCAGCTGTCCAGAGCGGTGGAGTCCAGGCCCAACCACAGGCCCATGCTCTCGGATCTTCGCGAATCGGGCGCGATCGAGCAGGATGCGGATCTGGTCATGTTCATTTACCGCGACGATTATTATCACGAGGATTCCGAGAAGAAGGGGATCGCGGAGATCATCATCGCCAAGCAGAGGAACGGCCCCATCGGGACGGTAGAACTGAGCTGGCAGCCTGCCCTGACCAAATTTGCCAATCTGGCGAGGTAGGATAGCTTCCGGGCAGGAGAGCACCAAGGAAAAGGTTTTTAAGAAGATAAGAAGAGATCAAAAAAGAGGCTGTGCAAACGCACAGCCTCTTTTGTCTTGCATTACATTAAACTTATGCGAAAAACGCTGCTGATCAGGCCTCTGTGATAGCGCCTACAGGGCAGCCGGACTCGCAAGCACCGCAGTCGATGCAGGCATCCGCGTCGATCTCATACTGAGAAGCGCCCTGAGAGATAGCGCCTACAGGACATGTATCGGAGCAGGAACCGCAGCTGATGCAGGAATCATTAATAACACGTGCCATAATAGTTGTTCTCCTTTCCCTTAGAGAGTTAGTAATAACTAAATTGCTATATTATCATTCAAGGCACAGATAAAACATCTGTGCCTTGAACAAATTCATCATAGCTCTTTTGGAATATTACGTCAAGAGCAAACCGACTTATTCCTCGTTGTACAGAGCACCGAGCTTTTCGAGGTAAGCGTAGTGCGCCTTCGCGTTCGCTTCGTTCTCCGCGTACAGAGCATCCGCGTTTGCGGGGTTGGAGCGCTTGAGGGAGGTGTAACGAACCTCGCCGCCAAGGAAGTCCATATAAGGCGTGGTCGCCGGCTTGGAATCCAGATAGAACTTCTTGGCGCCGCCGGCAGGATTGAATCTGAACAGATTCCAGTAGCCGGTCGTCACCGCGAGTTTCTCCTCATCCTGAACCTTGGCCATACCCTTGCGGATACCGTGGTTGATGCAGGGAGCATACGCGATGATCAGTGAAGGTCCGGGATATGCCTCGGCCTCAGCGATCGCCTTGATGCACTGGTTCATGTTGGCGCCCATGGAGATCTGTGCCACATAGACATAACCATAGCTCATAGCCATAGCTGCCAGATCCTTCTGCTTGGTCTGCTTGCCGCCCGCAGCGAACTGCGCGACCGCACCGATGGGAGTAGCCTTGGAGGACTGTCCGCCTGTGTTGGAGTAAACCTCTGTGTTGAAGCAGAATACGTTGATGTCCTTGCCGGAAGCGAGGATGTGGTCAACACCGCCGTAGCCGATATCGTAAGCCCATCCGTCACCGCCGAAGACCCACTGGGACTTCTTGGCCAGGAACTGCTTCTGCGTAAGGATCTCACGAGCGGCAGCGGAGCCGTCCGCCTCGAGTGCTGCTACCAGAGCGTCTGTTGCCGCGCCGTTCTCAGCACCGACGGAGAATGTGTCGATCCACTTCTGAGCGGCTGCCTTGACATCGTCGCCTGCTGTCTCGGCGAGCGCCTCGACCTTGGTCTTGAGGTTGTCGCGCAGGGACTGGTTGGCCAGGAGCATACCATAACCGAACTCAGCCGCATCCTCGAACAGGGAGTTGGACCATGCGGGGCCGTGACCCTTGTGGTTGACTGTGTAAGGTGTGGACGGTGAGGAGTTGCCCCAGATGGAGGAGCAGCCTGTCGCGTTCGCGATGTACATCCTGTCACCGAACAGCTGTGTAACGAGCTTCGCGTAAGGAGTCTCGCCGCAGCCTGCGCATGCGCCGGAGAATTCAAGCAGCGGCTGCTTGAACTGGGAGCCCTTGACGGTCGCTTCCTTGAACTTGTCGATGACATCCTGCTTGGGCTCGAATGTAACGGCAACATTGAAAGCATCCTGCTCGTTGGCCTGCTTCATGCCTTCCTCGAGTCTCGTCATGTTGAGAGCCTTCTCGCCCTTCTTGCCGGGGCAGACATTCGCGCAGCTGCCGCAGCCTGTGCAGTCAAGCGAGGATACGACGATCGCGAACTTGTAGCCGGGCATGCCGGTCAGCGGAAGCGTAACTGTGCCTTCGGGGAGCTTTGCAGCTTCCTCGTCTGTCAGTGCCACGGGGCGGATCGCCGCGTGCGGGCAGACATAGGAGCAGAACGTACACTGGATGCAGTTCTCGGAATTCCATACAGGAACGTTGACCGCGATGCCGCGCTTCTCATAAGCAGCAGCGCCGGAAGGAGTGGAGCCGTCCGCGTAAGCACCTGCTTCGGATACGGTAATAGTATTGCCTTCCTGAGCGTTGACCTTGACCTGAATGTTGTTGACGAAATCAACGACATCTTTCCTCTTGCCTTCGGCGTGGATGATGTCATACTCTTCGCCTTCTGCCTGGCCCCAGGACTCGGGAACGTCGACCTTGACGACATTCTTGGCGCCCGCGTCGATGGCTGCCCAGTTCTTCTCGACAACGTCCTTACCCTTGCGGCCGTAGGTCTTCTCGGCAGCAGCCTTCATGTAGTTGATGGCGTCCTCTTCAGGGATGATGTTGGCAAGCTTGAAGAATGCCGACTGAAGGATGGTGTTGATACGTGTCGGGCCCATGCCGGTCTCGATACCGATCTTAACGCCGTCGATGGTGTAGAAGTTGATCTTGTGATCATAGATGAACCTCTTGACCTGCGGAGGAATATGGCTCTCGAGCTCTTCGGCGTTCCAGGAGCAGTTCAGAAGGAACGTGCCGCCGTCCACCAGCTCCTGAGACATATTGAACTTGCGGATGTATGCCGGGTTGTGGCATGCGACGAAGTTCGCCTGATGGATCAGGTATGTGGACTTGATGGGCTTCTTGCCGAAGCGGAGGTGGGACATGGTCACGCCGCCGGACTTCTTGGAATCATAGTCAAAATACGCCTGCGCGTACATATCGGTGTTGTCGCCGATGATCTTGATGGAGTTCTTATTGGCACCGACAGTACCGTCCGCGCCAAGGCCCCAGAACTTGCAGCAGATCGTTCCCTCGGGAGTGGTAACGATCTCTTTGCCGGGATCCAGAGACAGATTTGTCTGATCATCCGTGATGCCGATGGTGAAGGTCTTCTTCTCTGTGTTGTTGAAGACAGCGATGATCTGAGCGGGTGTGGTGTCCTTGGAACCAAGGCCGTAGCGGCCGGAGAATACGGGGACTCCACTGAACTCGGAATCGGCCAGAGCAGCCTTGACATCCAGTGCCAGAGGCTCGCCGATGGAGCCGGGCTCCTTCGTCCTGTCGAGAACGGAGATCTGCTTGACGGTCTTGGGGATCGCCGCAAGAAATGCCTCGGTGCAGAAAGGTCTGTACAGACGAACCTTGATCAGGCCGACTCTCTCGCCCTTGGCGTTGAGGTGATCGACGGTCTCCTCGATGGTCTCATTGACAGAGCCCATGGCGATGATGATCTTCTCAGCGTCCGGAGCGCCGTAGTAGTTGAACAGCTTGTAGTTCGTGCCGAGCTTGGCATTGACCTTGTCCATGTACTCCTGTACGATGGCGGGCATTGCGTCGTAAGTGGGATTGCAGGACTCACGGGTCTGGAAGAACAGATCCGGGTTCTGCGCGCAGCCCATCTGACGGGGATGCGTGGGGTTCAGGCAGTTGTCGCGGAACTCAGCGATCGCCTCATGGTCGATCAGATCATCGAGATCGTCATAGTCCCAGATCTGGATCTTCTGGATCTCGTGAGAGGTGCGGAAACCGTCGAAGAAATTAATAAAGGGAAGTTTGCCCTTTACAGCAGCGCAGTAAGCTACGGGTGTCAGATCCATAACTTCCTGAACACTGGATTCACAAAGCATTGCACAGCCTGTCTGCCTTGCGGCGTATACATCGGAGTGATCGCCGAAAATGTTCAGCGCGTGTGAACATACGCAGCGCGCAGCGACATTGATGACTGCAGGAAGATTTTCGCCGGCAATCTTGTACAGATTGGGGATCATCAGAAGAAGGCCCTGGGAAGCTGTGAATGTGGATGTCATAGCGCCTGCGGCTATGGATCCGTGCACAGCGCCTGCCGCGCCTGCCTCAGACTGCATCTCGGTGACCTGTACGGGCTGACCGAAGATGTTCTTGCGCCCTGCAGTTGCCCACTCATCTACATGCTCGGGCATGACGGATGAAGGGGTGATGGGATAGATGGTAGCGACTTCTGTATATGCGTACGCGGCATGTGCAGCAGCTTCGTTACCATCCATGGTGAGAAACTTTCTAGCCATTTGTTTTCCTCCTATTTATGGTTGCAGCATTTGACTGCCAGTTACATTATAACCCACAGTATTAGCATATATAAAGTCTAGCATTGGGTACTTCAAAATGCAATGTCAATTTGGATAGTTCGCACAAAAAGACAGGGGATAAAGACGTGTTTTTGTCAGTGGTGGAGAGGGGTGAGAGGATCACCCCAGCGACTGCAGTATTTCCACTGCGCCTGAGGGGCAAAGAACCGTGCAGTGGCCGGCCAGAAACTGCTGTCTGGCGGGGCTGAGCTTCTCGGCATGTCCGTATTCCGTGAGGGAGATGAACACACTCTGCATGGCGCCCAGGTCCTCCGGCTCTCCGGCCCTGAGCAGAAGATAGCACCGCCCGGTCTCGTCGTCGCGGTAGAGCGAACTCTGACCCGAGAAGGCGTTTCCGACCACTTTGACCGCCTCTATGGCGTCCGCGAGAGAGTCAAAAGAATACATCCTGGATGTGAGCATAAAATCCCTGCGCTCCTGAAGCTTTTCCTTATAAGTTTCCTTGTCCTCCTCGGAGAGCGCGCTGCGCAGCGCGGACAGCAGATGATCCAGGGGGGAAGCCGCCGGCGCATTCTGTTCCTGCGCCGTGTCTCTGTGCACGGAGGGGGCGAAATTGGAAAATCTTGTGTCCAGCTCGTCCGGGTTCTCCACCTTGGTGATGATGAGCACGATGCTGCCGCCGGTGAGCGGGATCGCCTCGATCATGAGAGGATAATCGTTCGCCTCAAAGCCGCACTGGCGCGAAGCCTCCTTCATCAGCTCGCCAAAAAGCCCGCGGGCCTTTTCCGTACCGTAAGCGAGCTCACTGAGTTTGAGCTGTCTCTGCGCCAGATCTTCACTGGTCAGGAGGCAGCGGATTTGATTATCGCTGATCTTTTCAATCTTCATAGCAGATCCTCCTGCCCATAGTATACGAGTATTTGTGCGAAACTTACAAGAAAAACTTGTTTCGCATTTTCGCTGTCCCATCCCCTTGTGCGGGGCTCTGCGGCCATTCTAAAATGCCCCTTGAAGGCATATATGGGATAATCTGTATCAAGGGGGAGGTGATAGAGAAACCATATTGTCAGTACAATGACATATCCTTAAAATCATATCTAAATCAAATTGAATGGGACCCCCCATTGTCTGATGATTCTATGATTATATAATTCATTTTGGTCCCGCGGACCTGAAATAAAAACTTGCTAAGCGTCAAAAATGTAAATCGCTCTCAGAGCGGATACGGTTCCATATGCTTTCCCGGGCGGATCAGGGAAGGCGGCAGATTCCACGGAAGATCGTGCTCCTTAGGTCCCTGCAGTCCGCACTCATTTCTGTTATAGGAATCCGGAGGCGGCGTCCACCGATCGCGGACAAAAAGGCGGTCATATCGATCGCGAAAAGGCGGTCACAGGGCGTCCGGCAGAAGGGTCTTATATCTGATTACAAATCTGGCAGCCAACAGCCGGAAGTCATTTCTACAGGCGTTGTAATACGGTAATATTGTGCAGGGAGACCCGCATGCGACAGGTGTATTACAGCGCCTGTCTTCGCGCGTGTTGAGTCATTTGACGGCCTCTGTTATACTATTATATTAATGACAGAGGAGGATCCCGTATCTTCCCGAATCGTTTCCCGTGATTTGAAAGGTTAAACGGATCTATGAAGAAATTATTTACAACGCTGGTGATTCTGTTTCTGATCGCTGTCCTGGGCGTGTCGTTTTACAGGCTGTATTATGTCAAATACTCCTACACGGAGGACCGGGCGGATCTGAACGCGTATTACGGTGTGGAGTCGGAGGATGATTTTCCGGTGATCCTGCAGGATGAGCTTTCCGAGTACCGCGCGGTGCGGATCGACGGAGAGATCTACATGGACGTCAGGGATGTCAAGAAGCTGATCAACGACCGCTTCTATCTGGGGGCGCAGGACGGCATCGTCTGCTACTGTCTGCCGGACAGAAGGATCACGGTCCGCGAGGGAGAGAGCAGCTGGACGGATTCCAAAGGAGGGAGCGGCGACGAGGATTATATGATCCTGGTCCAGAGAGGCGACGATCAGTATTTCATCTCGCTGGATTTTGTCCGACAGTACAGCAATTTTTCCTTTGAGGTGTTTACGGAGCCCAACCGCGTCGTGATGTATACGCAGTGGGGTGAGCGCAATGAGGCGGACGTCAAGGGCGCGTCAAAGCTGCGCACTTCCGGCGGCGTCAAGAGCGAGATCGTCGCGGATGTCCCCTCGGGAAGCCGTGTGGTGGTGCTGGACCAGATGGATACCTGGAGCAAGGTGATGACACAGGACGGCATGATCGGCTATGTGGAGAACCGCAAACTCGGTCCGGTGCAGACCGTGGCGACGCAGCCGGTCACCGATTATGAGGAGCCGGAATTTACCCACAAGTCCATGGATGGCATAGTCAACCTCGCCTGGCACGGCATAGCGGGCGCGGCCGGCAATCAGACGCTGCAGGACAGGATCGCGGGCACAAAGGCGGTCAATGTAGTGGCGCCCACATGGTTTGTCGTCCTCAATGAGGACGGGGCGATGGAGTCCCGCTGCACGCAGGATTACGTGGACGCCGTCCACGACATGGGAAAGCACGTCTGGGCGGTCCTGGACAATTTCAACGGGCCCGGCGGCCTTCAGCAGTCCTTCCTTGCAAGCGAGGAGGCCAGAAAGCGTCTCATCGATACGGTCATGGACGAGGTCCTGTCCCATGGGATCGACGGCATCAATGTGGATTTTGAGGGCATTGCCGCCGAAAATGGCGATGATTATATTGAGTTCGTGCGGGAGCTGTCGATCCGCTGCAGGGATGAGGACATCTTCCTTTCCGTGGACAATTATGTCCCCTACAATTTCAATGACTACTACAGGCTTGACGAGCAGGGCACGTTCACGGACTACGTCGTGATCATGGGCTACGACGAGCACTATGCCGGCAGTCAGGAACCCGGGAGCGTGGCGTCCATCGATTATGTCACATACGGGATCAAGGAGGCGCTTAAGGAAGTGCCGGCGCAAAGACTGATCAACGGCATCCCCTTCTACACAAGAGTCTGGCGCACGGCTGCGGACGGCGTGACCAGCGAGGCCTACGGCATGCGCGAGGCCAGGCAGTTCATAGAGAATCACGGCATGACCATGGAATGGGATGAGGCGGACGGCCAATACTACGCGGAGTCCTCGGAGGATGACGCGACATATCAGATCTGGGTGGAGGACAAGGAATCCATCGAGAGAAAGCTGGAAGTGATGAAGGAATATCACATCGCGGGCGTCGCGGAGTGGGCCCTGGGGCTGGAAACGGCGGACGTCTGGGATGTCATCGAGGCGTATGTAAAGAGCGGAGACTAAAGGGCGTAAAGGAGCAGCATCGGATTTATGGTCACGGAATATGTGCGTATGAGCGAGGACGAGATCGATCAGGAAGCGATCCGGCGCGCGGGCAAAATACTGCGGGAGGGGGGCCTGGTGGCCTTCCCGACGGAGACGGTCTACGGGCTGGGGGGCGACGCGCTGCAGCCTGAATCCTCGCGCAGGATCTACGCGGCGAAGGGAAGGCCCTCGGACAATCCGCTGATCGTCCATATCTGCCGCCTTTCGGATCTGCCCGCGATCGTGGATGAAATACCGCCCCAGGCACAGGCGCTGGCAGAGCGTTTCTGGCCCGGGCCTTTGACCATGATCTTTCACCGGAGCAGCCTTGTCCCCACGGAGACGACGGGCGGGCTGGACACCGTGGCGGTGCGCTTTCCCAGCAACAGGATCGCCATGGCCCTGATCGACGCGGCCGGCGGCTATGTGGCGGCGCCCAGCGCCAACCGTTCCGGGCGGCCGAGCCCGACGCTGGCGCGGCACTGCCGGGAGGACCTGGACGGGCGCGTGGAGATGATCATCGACGGCGGCCAGGTGGGGATCGGCCTGGAATCCACCATCATCGATCTGACCGGGGATGAGCCCACGATCCTTCGGCCCGGCTTTATCACCCGGCCGATGCTGGAGCAGGTGCTGGGAGAGGTGCAGGTGGACAGCACTATTTTCACAGCGGACAGCCATCAGGCGCCCAAGGCGCCAGGCATGAAATACAGGCATTACGCGCCCCGCGGCGAGCTGGTGATCTGCGAGGGGAACCGGGATGACGTCATCTCATATATCAATCGCGAGGCGGCGGCGCGCGGACTTTTGGGACACAGGACGGGCGTCATCTGCACGGACGAGACCCGCGGCGCGTACCGCGCGGATGTGGTGCGCAGCACCGGCAGCAGGGAAGATGAGCTGGCAGCGGCCAGGGAACTGTTCCGGATCCTGCGGGATATGGACAGCGAGGGCGTGGAGTTCATTTACTCCGAATCGTTTGAGGAGGGGGCTCTGGGGCAGGCTGTGATGAACAGGCTCATGAAGGCCGCCGGGCACAGGGTCGCGGATGTATCCGGGCCCCGGACATAAGGTAAGAAACCCGAAGTCGGGGCGTACAGAGCGGCCGTTTTGTGGTATGATTATTGGCAGAAAACATAAGCTGGGATCGGACCGGTCTCAGATGGATGGACAGACTGTAAGAGGATCAGAATGGAGGTAAATATGGCCAAGGTAGTAGTGATGGATCATCCGCTGATCAAGCATAAGATCGGCATTATCCGCCGCCAGGAGACGGGCACCAAGGA
>CAJOLP010000013.1:0-16478 GCA_905235465.1 uncultured Lachnospiraceae bacterium
CATCCTCAAATACTTCCTCATCTAATTCCCATTGATCTGAGGAGTGATTTAATTGAATGAATAATAAGAACCGGGCTTTTACACCTAAAGCCCGGTTCTTGTTTTCTTCTTCATTCGGGCGGACATCTACATTCCGCTCTTCACGCATTTTTCTCTGTCCTGCTTGCCTTTCGTCCCTCGAGAGGACGACCACAGCCATCACATCCGGAAATTTTCTCTGTCCTTTTTGGTCCCTGCCGGCTGGGGCGTACCTCTACATTCCGCTGGTCACACAATCTTCTCCGTCCTGCTTGCCTTTCATCCCTCGAGCGGACGACCACAGCCATCACATCCGGAAATTTTCTCTGTCCTTTTCGTCCTATGCTGGCCGGGGCGTACCTCTACATTTCGCTGGTCACACAATCTTCTCCGTCCTTTTTGGCCTATTTTTCACGTCAAGGACTGCTGCAATCCTAGTCTCAAGAATTCTTCTCCGTACCCCCAAGCACTCTCACACCCCAAAAGGAGGACCACAATCCCCCATTCCAGAATTCTTCTCCGTACAGCCTTTTCTCAAGTTTGCTTCTGAAGCCCAAAAGGACGACCACAATCCCTGATTCAAGAATTCTTCTCTGTACCGCCCAACTTCAAAACAAGCTCTGTCCACTGAAGGGTACCACCACAATCCTCACAAACAGCAATCTTCTCCGTACCGACGTACCGACCCGATAGCTAAAAGCCTCCGAGGAAGACCATCGCCTCATCCCGGCCTCAATCCAACACATAATAAGTGAACAGCCCTTTCGCGATCAGCTTTCCCGCTTCATTGGTGATGTCCACCGTCAGGACGATCGTCTTCCGCCCGAAATGGATCACATCCGCCTTGCCGATGAGCTTGTGATCCCTGCCGGATGCCGCGCGGATGTAATTGACCTTGCCTTCGATCGTCGTGCATCTCTGCCCGCGGCTCCTCGCGGCGCAGCCCGTCACCGTATCCGCGAGGGTGTAGGCGACACCGCCGTGCACGGTTTGAATTGTGTTGATATGCTGCTCTTCGATCACGACTTCCGCTTCCGCGTGGCCGTCACAGCATGAAGTGATCTGAACACCGACTGCGTTGGCAAATGGATTGTTGTGGTTGTAAGCGCTGCACAGCTCCTCATAGTATTCTTTTGTCTGCATAATTCCCTTTCTGATGTCTGACCCGGGTCTGTTTTGTCCCAACTGCTGCCTTTATATTAATCCTGCTCCGAACTCTGTTCCGAACCCTGCTGCATATCCTCCGCTCCCTGCTGCGGCAGGGATTCCTCAAAAGGATACTCCTCAATGCCTTTCAGAAGTCCCTCCGCGTACTGTTCGATCCGTTCGTCCGTCAGATTCGTCGCCGCGTTGCCAAGTTCGATGTCGACCGAAGGGATCGTGCTGTAGGAAGTCTGCGTCAGGTCGATCTGCATGCTTCCATTTCCGTAAATATCCACGCCGGCGGACGCAAGGCCTTCGGTCAGGTTCTCTCCCAGCTCATCACAGGCCTGCCAGTTATCGGAAACAGGATACATATTTTTGATGCCGTCGGGGACCGAAATATAGAAGGCGCCCTTGTCGTAACTGAGCCCATCCCCGTCAAAATGGATCGCGATATGGCAGTCCGCCGTGTTGTTGCAGATGACCGTGCGCGCGATGTTGTCAAGCTGGACATCCTCTCCGTCCCGGACCATGAGCACATCATAACCATTCTCGAGAAGAAGATCGCGCAGCGCCCTGGCGACATCAAGGGTCGCGGCATGCTCGGGCGTTCCGTCATGCATCGTCATGCCCGATGAGACCGCCGTCGCCTCTATTGAGCCCGCGCTTGTGCTCCCTCCGGTCGTCTTGGCGGACTGATCCGGATGGCAGTATGTTTTGACGGAATTTCCTCCCTGCGTGCCGTGTCCCGCATTGACGCCGATGGTTATGTTCTTCCTGTTGGCGGGAGCTTTGTAGAGGACTGCCGCCCCGTCATGGATCTTTGAAAAATCCGCAAATTCCCAGGACTCGTCCAGTCTGATTTCCTCGGGCTCCGCTTCGGCCGCTGCCGCCGCTGCTGCAGCTTCCTCTTCTGCCGCCGCTTTGGCTTCCGCTTCGGCCGCTGCGGCTTTCGCCATATCTTCCGCCTCGTCCCGCATAAAAACGGCCGTTTCCTGCACGATATCCGCGGCACCCGCCGCAGTCCCATTCACCATATTTCCGGATCCCGCCGCGGCCGCGGCAAGCGAACCGGCCAAAAACAGGCCGCCTGCCATTAGTCCCGCGATCACACTCTTTCCGACTCTGTACATTTTTCCGTCTCCACTCATTATACCGGCAACGTCTCCAATCATGATGCCGGCAACATCTTACTCATTATATTGACCACATTTCCTCAGGCCCCGAAAACGATCCTCAAAAGGCCGTCCCCGTACTCCCAGCCGGAGATCTCCCGGCGCCCGCACTGGTCGTTCAGGTGAAACCTGCGCGTCTGGTTGCAGATTCCCAGGATCAGGTCCCCCTCCTCCTTGCCGACCGAAATATCTTCTCTCTCCAGCTGCGGCAGCCGTATCGTCATGACCCAGGAGCCGTCCGCCGGGTCTCTGACGACGGTGTAGCTTTCCTGATGGCAAAAAACTGCTGTCGGGTCCTCTCTCTCCCCACTGTACAGCTGGCCGGCCACATCCTCAAGCGTATTGAGGCCGCGGATCTCTCTGTCCTGCAGCATGAGCCGAAATACAGCCTGATCGGCAAAGCTCTTCTCGATCCGGCGCAGGCTCTGTTCCTGCATATCCGCCCATCCCGCAAAATTTCCCTCGGTCGCCTCCGGCGGATAGATGCGGTTCACATAGACGGCATCCACGCCAAAATCAAAGGCATTCAGCCATGTATAGCATCGCTCCGCTTCCGTCACGACGATGCTCTCCGGCGTCATGACGATGCGGAGGCTGGTGGTATTTCGGTCCCGCAGGATCAGCTGCAGTTCATTAAGCCGCTTAACCAGCCGATCCATCTCCTCAAAGACCGCATCCCTGGGTTTGGGAACGGTGGTAGCGCGGGAGATCAACCCGCCCAGCGCGCTGTTAAAGCTCCGCACCATAGGCAGCACCTTGTCCGTGAACACGCGGAGCTGTTCCGGATATCGGAGCAAAGAGAGTGTCTCCCCTGTCGGCGCGCAGTCCACGATCATGACGTCGTATGTGTTCTGTTGGCAAAAATCGAGGATGCGAAGGAGCGATGAGAGCTCCTCAAGCCCCGGAAAGATCAGGGCTTCCTCCGCCGCCAGGCTCGCGCCCGATTTTTCCTCGATGATCTGCCGCAGATAATCCTTGAGATTTCCCCACGTGCGCTCGCTCTCCACGGCGGGATCGATCTCGATCGCGTCCAGCCGTTCCGCGACGGGCACCGGCGACGCGCCGATCTTCATCTCAAATGCGTCAGAAAGACTGTGCGCCTGATCCGTGCTCATCACAATTGTTTTGTATCCCAGAGAGGCCGCCTTCACCGCTGTCGCGGAACAGATCCCGGTCTTGCCGACGCCTCCTTTTCCTGTATAGATCAGTATTCTCATTTTTCTGTCTTGCGTGTCCATGTCATTGATTTGAGAAAAGGATGCGCAGTTCGCCGTCCTCTATATAGGCTCCCTTTATTGCCGCTGCCTGAAGCGTTCCCGGCAGGGGGATCCGCCTCAATACATTGTCCGCCTTGATATCCAGATCGAGGCCGTTTTTCCTCACGGTCAGAACAGTCTCCCCGCCGCTGCCGTTCTCCGCGGCGGCTTCTCCCGCGCAGGTTTCCTCGTCTCCGCGCAGAACGGCGGCTTCTCCCGCGCAGGTTTCCTCGTCTTCGCGAAGAACGGTGACTTTCCCCACGCCGGGCACTCCCAGCTTCAGGCAGTATCCGTCTTCCGTCACATCATAGGTCTCCGCGCCCCAAAGCGTCCGGCCGCCCTCGATGTCGGCGGCGTCCGTTCCGGCGCCAAACAGCGTCTCGTTTGGAGGGAGGGCATCGCAGAGCCTCTCCACGGCGGCGATCCCCCGGATCTCCTCCGGGTACCACGGTATTTCCGTGATCGGCACGTTCATAAACACGCTCTCCATCTCCCGGATGTACTGCGCCTGGATCTCCCGCCAGTTCTCCATAAACGGGTTGTCCGGCTGCGGCGCGAGGACTCTGTTGATGAACACGCGGTCCACATGATAGCCATACAGGTTCAGATACATGTAGTCGCGCTTCGTCTCCTCGTTCACCATCTTTTCGGGCAGGCCCACCAGCCGCACGGAGGAGACCGCCGGGTCCTTTAAGAGCTCCTGCAGCTCCACAAGCTTTCTGTGCATGAGCGCGACCTGATCCATCGCCTCGCTGTCCGGGAGCTTCACTTTATACCGCCTCTTGGCAACGGGCGACAGGACTCTCGTCATCGCCCTGCCGACAGGAAAGAACTTTTCCATGTACCATGTCAGCAGCTCCGGGAGCTTGAGCAGGGACAGCGTCTCCCCCGACGGGGCGCAGTCCACAAAGATGCGGTCAAATCTGCCCTCGTCGTACAGGTTCCTTATTTTGAGCAGGGAAAACAGGTTCTCAAATCCCGGGATCATGAACTGACTGCTGACGTCCCCGGCAAGTTTCCCCTTGGTGCTGATCATCTCTACGATCGCCCTGTTGAGGTCCGGGAACTCCTCGCGCATGATCCGCCCCGGATCCAGCTCCAGGATCGTGAGGTTGTCCTCGATCCGCGTCTGCCTCCCTCCGGTTTCCACCTCAAAGACGTCCCCGAGATTGTGGGCCATGTCGGCACTGACCAGCAGCGTCCGCTTCCCCTCCCGGGCCGAACGGAGCGCATGGGCCGCGGCCACGCTTGTTTTTCCCACGCCCCCTTTTCCTGTGAAAATAATGATTCTGCTCATGTTTCCCTCAAAATGTCAAAATACAAAAAGTGCCCGCATGGCCTGCCGCACATCCTATATTTTACTGTATTTCCCGCCGTATTGCACTACCGTCTCTGCATGCGCTGTCGCGGCCTCACTATCGGGGCCTCTTATGCCGCCAAAACGCCTTCATAAAAGCCGGCCGGCCCTCACAGTACAACTGCGACAGCCGGCCAAATTGGTATCTGTATCGCCGGGCGCGCGTCACAGCGCCCCGCCCGGGGGCAGTTACGTCAGCCCTGCATATATGTCACGCCCATGTCGCCATAGGGGTGATTCCAGCTCTTTACGACCTTGCCGCCGGAAACGACGCGGCAGGTGCCGCACTCCAGACATCCCTCGTGGGAGAAGCTGATCTCTCCGTTCTCGTACTTGTAAAGGCCCGCCGGACATGCGAGGACGACTTTACGGATCTCATCCTCGTTGTCATAATCACTGTTGATCTCTATGTGGGCATATCCCTCGTCGGTATGGAAAACATCATAGCCCAGCTTATCATCTACCGATACTTTCTTTGCCATTTTGATCCTCCTTCCGATCCATTATAATGCGTCCAGCGCGACCATGACCAGATCCATCAGTTCCCTGGCGCTCGTGCGCCTGGCGATCTCATCGATCATGAAGCCCGGAAGCGAGACGGGCTTTTTGCCGTCCACTGTGAGAAGCTTGTCAAAGAGAACACCCGCGAGCTCCGGCACATCGTTGAAGATCTCGTGACGTTCCAGGAGCCTGGGGAAATTGCGGTACTGCATCATATCGGCATAGATGAAGCTCTTTTCCACAAGCGTCTGATAATAGGAAAGCGTCTTGGCGCTGAAGTCCTCCGCCTTTTTGGCGCGGATGACAGCCTCCGCTGCCAGTCTCCCGGACTCCACCGCGTAATCCATGCCGCGGACCGTATAGCCGAGATTGACGACAAACGCGGCCGCGTCACCTGCCACCAGGACGCCGTTGTCATACAGCTTCGGGATCATGTTGAAGCCGCCCTCCGGCACCAGGTGCGCGGAATATTCCATGGGAAGGCCGCCCTTGATCAGAGGCTCCACCGCGGGGTGATTCTTGAAGCGCTCCAGCATATCCGGAATGGAGACGTCCACGCGCCCGATATCGCTGCAGGTCGCCACGATGCCGATGGACACGCTGTCCTTATTGGTGTAGAGGAACCCGCCGCCGATATTGCCGACCGTGGGATCGCCCGCCACCAGCATCGCGACGCCGTCGCCGCTCTCCACGCCAAAGCGCTGATTGATCACATCCTCGCCCAGCTGAATGACTTCCTTGCAGCCCACCGCCACCTGTGACGGCTCCAGCTCCGGCTTCAGGCCGAGCTGCTGCGCGAGAAGTGAATTTACGCCGTCCGCCAGGATCACGACGTCCGCGAACATTTCCTCGCCGCCGGCATTGATGCCGACCACCTTGTCGCCGTCCTTTATCACCTCATCCACGCGGATGCCGGGTACCAGCATGGCGCCGGCCTCCTCGCACTTCTCGGCAAACCACTTATCGAATTTGCTGCGAAGGACCGTATAGGAAGCGGTGTCGGCCTCATCATCCTTTCCGGACTGATACTCGATATTCACCGCGCCGGTCTCGGTCATCAGCCCGATCCTCTCCTTGGTCACTTTGCGCTCCAGCGGCGCTTCCCCGGCAAATCCGGGCATCAGCTTCTCAAAGCTGTGCGCATAGATCCTGCCGCCGGTCACATTTTTGGATCCGCAAAAGGATCCCCTCTCCACGACGAGAACTTCCATCTCCGCCTGTGCAAGACAGTACGCAGCCGAGAGTCCCGCCAATCCTCCGCCAACGATTATGGCATCAAATTTTTCTTCACTCATAACTTCTTAAAAACCTCCTTGCGTGGTTCGTTCGTCGGTTCTATATATTTTGTGTCTTTGTGCCCGTGTGGAGCACGCATGCCCCCATCATTCTCCGGCACACCTTTACGTCCTCGAATCCGAGGTCCCGCATCCGGTCAGCCAGCTCCCCGGCCCGCAAAAACTCCTCCGTCGATTCCTGCAGCCATTCGTACTCCTCTTTCAGGGCGCGCCCGCCGCCCACAAGGGGCATGACGTGTCTGAAATAGAGATGATAGAACGGTCTGACCAGAGCGCTGTCCGGCACAAACGAGTCGAGACACAATACTGTGCCGCCCGGGCGAAGCACCCGGTGGATCTCCCGCAGCACCCGGTCGGTGTCGGCGCAGTTGCGCAGGCCGAACGATATGCTCACGGAGTCAAAAAACGCATCCCTTACGGGAATCTCCATCGCGTTTCCCCTGCGCCATCTGACATTGACAAGGTCTTTTTCCCTTGCCTTTCGCGCCGCGGCCCGCAGCATCGATGGGGAAAAGTCCATACCGACCACCCGGCTCTGAGGGAGCCTTTCGGCAATGCCGACAGCGATATCGCCGGTCCCCGTGCACAGATCCAGGATCCGGGCCCTGCGGCCCTTTATCCCCCCGCACGCTTTCACGGCCTGCCCGATCAGCATCCGCTTCCATAGTGCCTGCATTCCGAGGCTGATCCGCACATTCGCGCTGTCATAGCCTCCGGCGACCTTCTCAAAGACGCCGTAGACCTTCTCCTGCTTTTCCTGTCCGGATATTCTCTTAGCAGATCTGTCTCTCCCCCGGTCCATGCGGTACTCCTGTCAGTTTTTGGCCCATATCGCGGCAGCCATCAGCACCAGACAAATGCTTCCGCCGCAGATATTGGCGTTCACGATCCCCTTCATCTGCGCCACCCGGCTCTCCTGTATGAGGGGCGAGCGCATAAGGAAATGAAATACGGGCCGGTACGCCACGGCTGTCAGGATAAGGCCCATGCCCAATTCCATGGGGCCCAGCGCCGCGCCGAAAAGGACGATCAAAATCATCCACAGCACGACTAAAGCCCTGTAGACGAGCACAGCATTGTGCCTGCCGAGACAGCCGGGAAATGTCCTTCGCCCTGCCCTCTCATCCTTTTCGATATCACAGGTATTGTTCGTCATCATGATGAGGCCGATCCCCGTGATGAACGGAAGGCACATGGGCAGGATCTCCGGGTGCATCCTGCCGGTGACGGCCGATACGACCCCCAGCGGGATCAGGCCGCCCATAACAAATCCTGAAGTCAGCTCTCCGATCGGCAGATAGGAGATCGGGAGGGGGCCCCCCGAATACAGCAGCACGATGATGCCGCCGCTAAGGCCGATCAGGAGCGGTACGGGACCGACGCGGAACGCGAATCCTATTCCGATCGCGGCGGCGATCCCCAAAAAGAGGAACGCCAGAAGCCGGACCTGCGCCGGATCCACCCCTGCGTACAGAAGGACGGCGTCCTCCTTTTCGAGGTTGTCCTCCCTGCTGTCCGTACCCTTTACAAAATCCATATAGTCATTGAAGGTATTGACCGCCGACTGCATGAGCACACAGGCGCTCACCAGGAGCAGGCCCTGAGCAAAACCAATGTCAAAAGACCTGTAGACGCAGTACATGACGCCAAAGACCGACGGAAATACAGAGGCCGCCCATGTGTGCGGGGCCGCCAGCTGCAGGGCCAGCTTCGGTGTCAGCCTGTTGTACTTTATGGTTTTTGCCTGCTCCGATCTGCCGCTCAAAAGTGCCTCCAATGAACCTGTTTTAACTGTTCCTTTATCTTATTCCGACTGAAGCTGTTTTAATATCTCATATAGCGCTGCGGACGCCGCGGTCCCCGGCAGTTCGCCAAGGATCTGAGCGCATCGCTCTGCGTGCCGGCGGATCTCCCGGCGCGTCGCCTCGACGCCGCCGCACTCCTGTACGATCCGTTCCATTTCGCGGATCTGTTCTCCGCTCAGTTCCTGATCGCGGTTCACGCGCATGATGGGGATAAGTCTCTCTTTTGCCTCAGGATCCCGCATGGCCAGCAGCACCGGCATCGTGTAGATCCCGTCGCGGAAATCCTTATGTGTTTCCTTCCCCGCACAGCTTGTGTCCGCTGTGAAGTCCATCAGGTCGTCCCGCAGCTGGAACATCTCTCCCAGACAGGCGCCGAACTGATCGAGCTTGTCGATGACCGCGCCGTCACAGCCGCCTTCCATGGCGCCGATCCGGCACGCGGCCTCAAAAAGAGCCGTCGTCTTGCCCCGGATGTTGCACAGATACTCCTGCATCGTGACATCCTCCCGCCAGCGGCACATCGACTGACCGATCTCCCCGGCACACATCTGCTCGATGGCGCCGGACAGGACCATGCCCGATTCGCTCAGCTTTTCCTTTGCCTGAAAGTACTGGATGCGGGCCATGAGAAAATCTCCCGCGTATACGGCCGCGTGTTTGCCAAACTTTGCCTGGACCGACTGCCTGTCCCTGCGGTAAGGCGCCTCATCCACGATGTCGTCGTGGATCAGGGACGCCAGGTGCGTGACCTCGACCATGGCCGCCAGAAGTGTCAGCCGCTCTCTTTGCTCCCCGCACCTGTCTCCGAACATGGCGCTGATAAGCAGGAGCCTTGGCCGTATTCTCTTTCCTCCGGAAGCCGTCGCCCAGTCCAGCACATCTCCCACCGGCGTTCCCCCATACGGGTGCGCAGTGAGCGCGGCAATATTCGATTCGACCTCATCCATCCAGTGATCGATGTCCATACTGTTTATCACATGAGACCTCTCTTCTCCGCGATGATCAGCGCGGTGTGCTTGACATCCATCGGGATGTCCCTGGCGTCCAGGCCGCCGCTGATCTGCATCATGCAGCCGGGGCAGTCCACCGCCACCATGTCCGCGCCGGTCTCCTGAATGTGATCGATCTTGCGCTCCAGGATCGGTGCCGCCACCTCGGGGAATTTGATGCTGTACGTGCCGCCGAAACCGCAGCAGTTGTCGCTCTCCTTCATCTCGGTGAGGGTGATGCCCTTGGTATGTGTCAGCAGTTCGCGCTGCTCTTTATAGACGCCCATGGATCTCTTGAGATGGCAGGAATCGTGATAAGTGATATTGATCTCCCTGCCGTCGCCCTCGTCGGACAGGCCGCCCAGCATGTGGAACAGCTTGCAGAAGTCATAGCACTTCTCAGAGAGTTCCTTCGCCTTCGCGAGCATTTCGGGGTCATCCTCAAAGAACTGCTCATAATCCTTGAGCTGATGCGTGCAGGTCGGACAGGCCGACACGATGTAGTCGTATTTCTCCGCCTCCAGCGCGCCTATATTCAGCTCCGCCGTCTTTTTGGCGTTTTCCCTGTCGCCCATGTAGGTGGCCGGCGCGCCGCAGCAGGACTGTCCCATCGGCATATCCACGATATAGCCGATCGAATTGAGGTCCTTGATCACGGCCTTTGCCGTATCCACATAGACAAAGTCGAGCAGACATCCCGTAAAGATCGCGATCTTTCCCTTGGGCTCCTTTACATCCTGCGGGATCATGGGGAAAATATCCCTGAACGGCACCTGCGCGATCTTCGGAAGGCTCCTTCCCTCGGAGAGACCGGACAGGAACATGGGCAGATGCCGCATCATCGGCTTGCCGTCCATGAATGCCGGCTGCGCGACGGAAGCGATCCGCAGCATCGAGTGGAAGAGCTTTCTGTCGCTGACCGCGTCCAGCGCAAACTTGTAGGTCGGATTCGGATGAAGCTCGGCGCTCCGCTCTCTCAGCTTCATGATCATCTCCGGAATGTGGAGGCCGCCTCCGCAGACTTCCTTGCATCGGCCGCACTGCAGACAGATATTCTGGATCTGCTCCGCCCTCTCCTCGGAGACCAGGAAGTGGCTTAAAAGAGTACCGATGCCGCCGGTATAGACATTGCTGCCATAGACATGGCCGCCCAGAAGCGCGAATGCGGGACATACGTCCAGACATGCGCCGCAGCGGATGCAGTCAAATATCTCGCGGAAGGTCTCGTCCTCCAGCATCTGGCGTCTTCCCGGATCGTCCAGGATCACACAGTAAAATTCCTTGGGTCCCTTCTCGTCGGTCTCCTTGTCAAGACATACATCGGTGGCGCCGGTGTACAGCGACAGATAGGATGTGAGTCTCTGGCCCGTGCCGTTGCGGGGCAGCGCCTTGAAAATATAGCGCGCGTCCGAAAGGCTCTTGACAAATTTCTCAATGCCGAAAATGTAAAGATGGATCTTCGGCAGTGTGCCGACCATCCTTCCGTTTCCTTCATTTGTCATGGTAAAGACAGTGCCGGTCTCCGCGACCGCGACATTGGCGCCGGAAACGCCCATGTCCGCGTGGGTGAATTTTTCCCGCATGACCTTGCGCGCCGTCTTGACTTCCTCCGAAATAATGGGTTCATTCTTCTCGTTTGTATAATCCGTAAAGAGATCCGCCACCTGCTCCTTGTTCAGATGAAGGGCCGGCATGACCATATGGACGGGCGTATTGCCCTCCAGTGCGATGATGAACTCGCCCAGGTCAGTCTCCTGCACCAGGACGCCGTCGTCGCCCAGCACCTTATTCATGTGGATCTCTTCCGAAGCCATCGATTTGGACTTCACTATGGTCTGTACGCCCTTCTCCTTCACGAGATCGCGCACATACGCCATCGCCTCATCCGCGCTCTTTGCGTGGAATACATTGCCGCCCCGGGCCGTGCAGTTCTTTGTGAACTCATCGATCATCTCATCGATATGGTCCGCGGCGTACCCCTTGACTCTGCGAATGTTCTCGCGGGTCTCTTCAAAATCGACGCCTTCGTATGATTTCAGTCTTTTCTCCGGATATGTCTCACAGAACGTGCCGAGCGTCCTGCCGAGTGTCTTGTTACTGAGAGCAGACTGTATTTCCTGCTTCAAAGCTTCATTAGCCATTCCGCTGCCTCCTTTCATCCGCGATCACAACGACAGAAAGTTTGAGCGGTCCGTGTACGCCGACCGTACTCACGCACTCAATATCCGCGGTCCTGCTGGGTCCGGTGATAAATCCGACAAATGCCGGCAGCGGATCCAGTGAACAGAGCTTGTCAAACATAGCGTCGTAGTCATCCACCATTTCCGAGATCTTAACGACGCCGATATAATATTCCGGCATAACCGCCACGAGTCTCCCGTCGATGTCGTCCTGCAGCTGCACGATACTGCCCAGATCGGCGATCGAGCACTGCGCCTCAGAAATGCCTCCCTTGGCGGTCTCCGCATGTAATCTGATGTGATCGGTGAACACTTCGATCCCGGCCTCCCTAAGGGCCTTTACGACACCGATCTCCTTAAGCAGTTCAGACTCATACACACATGCTGATTCCACACCTGCTTCCTTGTAGGCGTTCGCGATAATGCCTGCCGCGTCTGCTTTACCGGCCAGCCAACTATTCCCGTTTACTGCCTGGAGGTTTTTGTCGAACCGTGTATACAGCTCATCTACAGCTCCCATTCTCGCACTCCTTTCTCTTTGTTTTATGTAGATATGATTAGTTACTTTATAACAACATTTTATAGCATTATTTACACTCATTCAACCGATCGGCTCTATATTTTATTGCATTTTTCACAATACGCAGGCGGTTATTGTTTGTAATATTGTACATTTTTAACATAATATTGCGTTTTGCCGCGCAGCGCAAAAAAAGGTCCTCCGAAAGCTCCTGTCATAAGAGCTCCCGAAGGACCTTTTACTTCATTATATTCTAAAACTGTCACATCAGTTTTTCGTCGTACACGGCACGCTGTCCGCCCACAAATTTGGGCCGCCGCCGCGCGCACACCAGCACCGCTTCCCCGATCCTGGGGACGCTGATGCGCAGGGGCACGACCACGGGCTTTATGTGCATGCCGATCAAAGTACAGCCCACGTCCATGCCGGCCGACGCCTTCTGATGAAGGGACTCCACCGCGACGGGATCCTTGAACCTCCTGTAAGCGGTCGTCCCAAAAGATCCGCCCGCCTTGGGCTGCGGGATCACATTTACCTCTTCAAGGCCAAACTTTTCGCAGGCCCCTCTCTCCACAATGAGCGCCCGGTTGAGGTGCTCGCAGCACTGCGCCGCGAGATAGATGCCCCGCCGGTTTAAAACCTCATAGATTCCCTCAAAGACCGCCTCCGCGGTCTCAAGGCTGGAATTGCTCCCTATCCTGTCGCCGATCACCTCGCTGGAGGAACAGCCGACCACAAACAGGTCGCCTTCTTTAAGACCCGCCGCCTCGCACACCTCCTGCGCGGCTGCCGCACTCTGATTCCTGATACATTCCAGATCTTCCATCTCCTTATTCCTTTCCGATCAGCGATCCCTTTCCGCCGTGAACCTGGCGTAGTGATCCAGGACCCTGCCGTGGAAACACAGCAGATAGGATCCCGCCACACCCAGGAGCGCCTGCGCGATCTCATAGGGGAGTTTTATCATCGCGTACTCGAATGTGCTGTAAACGTATATCTTGCCCAGCGTGTAGCCGGCCACCATGATGACCGCGCCGACCAGCGTGGCGGCCAGAGCGGAAACTTTCGCGCGCCGGCTGCTGTGGCTGCCGTCGGTCAGAGCGTGGAATAAAAGACTGATCACAACGGCCTGCAGACCATGCGTCACGAGCGAGACAAACATCGGCGGCGGATAGAAAAGCATATCGCCGATCATCGCGCCGACGCCGCCCACCAAAAACGCGGCGGGCGCGTCCAAAAGAAGCGCCGCCGTACAGATCACCACATCGTTGAGATACAGATGACCGCCGGGGACGGGAACGCCGAACGCGCAGAGCGCGATGTTCATACCCATGAAAATTCCTGTCATGGTGATCCAGCGAATCCGGCTGTCCCCGGCGCTATAGTTATTTTTATTTGCAGTATATAAATTGGACTGCATAGTTCCCTCCCTCACTGCACTTGTCATTTTTGCAAACGTTCTCGAAAGCTAATGATAGTATACAACGGTTTGGGTATATGAATAGTCCCAATTCATATAATTTTGTTAATACCAGATGTATTGTTTACACGACCTCCGGCTCGACCTCCACAGAAGCCTTGAGCTCGCCGTCCGAGACATGGATCACGATGGTGTCGCCTTCGTCCACATCTCCTTCCAGGATCAGCTTCGCCGCCAGCGTTTCCACATGCTTCTGGATGTACCTCTTGAGCGGCCTTGCGCCGTAGGAAGGATCATACGAAGCATCTATGACGAAGTCCTTGGCCGCATCCGTGAGGCGGATGCTGAGCTGACGCTCCTCCAGACGCTTGTTGATATCGCCGACGATGAGGTCGATGATGCCCTTCATGTTGTTCTTGGTCAGCGGTGTGAACAGGATGATCTCATCGAGACGGTTGAGGAACTCAGGCCTGAAGTGACCATGTAAAAGCGCCATCACATTCTCCTGCGTCTCAGGGGAGATCTCCACTTCCGCGTCATCTCCCTTATTCCCGTTCCTCTCCAGATCGTCCAGGATCTGCTGCGCGCCGATATTGGATGTCATGATCAGGATCGTGTTCTTGAAGTCCACAGTCCTTCCCTGCGAATCCGTGATCCGCCCGTCGTCCAGCACCTGCAGCAGCACGTTGAAGACGTCGGGATGCGCCTTCTCGATCTCGTCGAACAGCACGACGCTGTAAGGTTTGCGGCGCACTGCCTCGGTGAGCTGTCCGCCCTCCTCATAGCCGACATATCCGGGCGGCGCTCCGATCAGTCTCGACACGGAGTATTTCTCCATGTACTCACTCATATCGATCCTGACGATGTTCTTCTCATCGTCGAACAGCGCCTCCGCCAGCGCCTTAGCCAGCTCGGTCTTGCCCACGCCCGTAGGGCCCAGGAACATGAAAGAACCGATAGGCTTGGAGGGATCCTTGATGCCCGCCTTGCTGCGCAGGATCGCTTCCGAGACCTTGGTCACGGCTTCATCCTGCCCGATCACTCTGCGGTGCAGCTCCTCATCCAGGTGCAGCGCTTTGCTGCGCTCACTCTCATTGAGCTTGCTGACCGGAATGCCCGTCCAGCGCGAGACGATGCGCCCGATCTCATTATCCGTGACGCGGTCATGTACGAGGGAAGCGCCCTCCTCTTTGACCTTGTCCTCCTCTTCGGCCAGCTGCTGCTTCAGCGTGGGAAGCGTCCCGTACTGGAGTTCCGCTGCCTTGTTGAGGTCGCCTCTCTGCTGCGCGATCTGGATCTCGCTGTTGACCTGATCGATCTGCTCGCGAAGTGACGAGAGCTGATCGACTCTGGCCTTTTCATTCTCCCACTCCGCTTTCTGCGTGTCGAAGCTCTCCTTGAGCTCCGCCAGCTCCTTCTGCAGCTCCTCGAGCCGCTCCTGACTGAGCTTGTCGTCCTCTTTCTTGAGGGCCGTCTCCTCGATCTGCATCTGCAGGATCCTGCGCTGCAGCTCATCCAGCTCTGTGGGCATGGAATTCATCTCCGTCTTTATGAGAGCGCACGCCTCATCCACAAGGTCGATGGCCTTGTCCGGCAGGAATCTGTCCGAAATATAGCGGTTGGACAGAACAGCCGCGCTGACCAGCGCGTTGTCCATGATCTTAACGCCGTGGAACACCTCGTACCGCTCCTTGAGTCCGCGCAGGATACTGATCGTATCCTCAACGGACGGCTCGTCCACCATGACGGGCTGGAAACGCCGCTCCAGAGCCGCGTCCTTCTCAATGTACTGCCTGTATTCCTTGAGCGTCGTCGCGCCGATGCAGTGCAGTTCGCCTCTTGCCAGCATGGGCTTAAGCATGTTGCCGGCGTCCATGGCGCCTTCCGTCTTGCCCGCGCCGACGATGGTGTGCAGCTCGTCGATGAAAAGAATGATCTCGCCATCGCTCTTGCTGACATCCTCAAGAACGGCCTTGAGTCTCTCCTCAAATTCTCCTCTGTAGAGCGAGCCCATGTTGAGCGAGAATATCTTCTTATCCGCCAGTCCCTCCGGTACGTCGCCGGCGGCGATCCTCTGCGCGAGTCCCTCGACAACAGCGGTCTTGCCAACGCCCGGCTCACCGATCAGCACCGGATTGTTCTTGGTCTTTCTCGAGAGGATGCGGATCACGTTGCGGATCTCCGCGTCTCTGCCGATGACCGGATCCAGCTTCTGATTGCGGGCCTTCTCCACCAACTCCTCGCCGTACTTATTGAGCGTGTCATAGGTGGCCTCCGGATTGTCCGACGTCACTCTCTGATTGCCGCGCACGGTCGAGAGCGACTGCAGGAAGCTGTCCCTGCTGATCCCAAAGTCCTTAAAGAGCTGCGAGACGCTGCGGTTCGCGGTGGAGATCAGGGAAAGGAACAGATGCTCGACACTGACATAATCATCGCCGAGCGCCTTCGCCTCATTCTCCGCGCCGATCAGTGTCCTGTTCAGATCAGCGCTGATATATACCTGTGCATTGGATCCCTGTACCTTCGTCAGACCCTCGACAAGCCCCTTTGCGCGCGTCTCAAAGACGTCCGGGTCGATGCCCATCTTCTCGATCAGCTTCCGGATCAGACTGTCCTCTATGGTCAGCAGACTGTAAAGCAGGTGCTCCTGCCCGATCTGCTGATTGCCGTATTCGTATGCGAGTTTCTCGCACTGATTGACGGCTTCAACTGATTTCTGTGTAAATTTTTGAATATTCATACATTTCCCTCCTTTTACGGAAAAATCTCATCTATGAAAAGAGCGTGCCGGCTGCTCTGCGCAGCCCGCCGCCCGATTT